>NZ_AZUP01000001.1:615218-922827 GCF_000527135.1 Methyloversatilis discipulorum | reverse complement strand
TGCGTGACCAGCTGGAAGCCGGCATCGCGCGCGTGGTGCAGGGCGTAGCCTCCGCCCACGGCGTCACCGCATCGGCGACCTACCGTCGGGGTTACCCGCCGACCATCAACAGCGAAAGCGAAGCCGCCTTCTGCGCGACGGTCGCGCGCGAAGTGTTCGGCGACGGCAGTGTGCACACGAACTACCCGCCCAGCATGGGCGCCGAGGATTTCGCCTACATGCTGCAGGCGAAGCCCGGCTGCTACGTCTGGCTGGGTAACGGCGGCGGGCCGGAGGCGGCGTCCGACCCGGCGCACGCCGAAGGCGGCGGCTGCATGCTGCACAACCCGCGCTACGACTTCAACGACCGCATCATCCCGCTCGGTGTTGCTTACTGGACGCGGCTGGTCGAGCGCTGGCTGGAAGGCTGACGCCGGGGCAGTCTTCTGAGCGCGACCGCCGGCCACCGGCTTCGCTTCAGGTTGTCATCGCGAGCAAGCTCGCTCCCACAGAAAGCCAGCTCCGATGACGGACTGGCGCTGCTCCTGTGGGAGCGACCCCTGGTCGCGATACTGCGATTGCGGGCCGCCGGCCTCGATTCAGGTTGCAGCCGCGAGCTCGCTCCTGTGAAACGCTGGCGCGACCTGCCGATCACGCACTGCGCAAACCAAGCCAGCGCGCAACCAGTATGGCGCTGACCGGCATCAGCACGGCGATCCCGACCACGGTCAGCAGCAGCGGTGTCAGGTCGCTGTAGTTGGCGGCGGTCATCACGGCGCCCGTGGCCGGGTCCTTCACTTCGCGCGACAGCACGTAGATCTGGTTCAGATATTTGGTGCCGAGCTGGCTGGCCGACAGCGCCAGATTGGTGAAGGAGGCCATCACCGCGAAGAAGGTCGCCTTCAAGTGGGCCGGCGCCGAATTGGCGATCCAGGCCAGCATCGGAATCATCGAAATCTGCCCCAGCGGTGATTCCAGTGCGGTGTCGATCACCGCGATGAAGCGGGCGTCGACCACGCCGCCGGTCACGCGGGCGGTCCATTCGTGCAGGCCCATGCTCATGCCCAGCGTCGGCATCGACAGGACGAAGCCCGCCGCGGTGAGCCAGCCAACCACATAGGTGATCGAGCGCTCGGCCATGAAGCGGCGGAACATGAACATGCCGATCAGCGTCAGCGTCGAGCCGATCAGCGACAGCACCGAAAAGAAGGCCTGGTCGAAACCGAGCACGTCTATCGTCCACCACGACACGCCGGGGCCGGTGCCGGGCGTGGCGCGGAACATGAAGATGACCAGCGCCGTGCCGATCAGCGTGTTGCGCGCGCTGGCGTCCAGCTCGCGGGTGAGCCGGGTCATCAGGAAGGCGATGATGGTGAAGGAGCCGAGGAAGATGATTTCCTGGTTCCACTTCAGGTCGGACAGACCCATGCCCAGCGTGAACACGACGAACACCAGACTGCCGCCGAGAATCCACCAGTTGGGGTCGGTGTGGCTGTCGGGATCGCGCAGCAGTGCAGCGGCTTCGGCTCGTGACAGCCCGCGCGCCATGTGGGCCGCGATGGCGCCGCGCTTGAGCCAGGCGGCGAAAGCGACGCCAGCGACCGAAATGGCGGGAATGGTCAGTGCCATCAGGTAGACGTCGCGGTAGATCAGTACCTTCTGCGCCTCAGGCAGCATCTCGGTGCCGGCGAACACATAAAGATTGATCAGCGCCACCAGCACGCTGCCGCCGATGATGGCCACACGGCCCAGCGTCTGCATCGTGGTGTGCATCAGCTTGAGCCTGGCCGGCGGCACCGGCGCGCCGTTCTCGTCGATGTGCGGTACGGCTTCCACCGTCATCGCATCGGCCACCGCGTCCTGCAGCACGTAGCCGATCGGACTCAGCAGCGCGCTGATGACGAACCAGGTATTGACCGGCAGCACCGCCGCCATCGCCTCGCGCTCGGCGATCAGGCCGGCCATGATGAGCAGGCTGGCGGCGATCAGGCCGGCGCCGAGATAGATGAGCAGGCTCTTGAAGCGCCACAGCAGGTCGACCAGGTGACCCATCGGCATCTTCAGCGCCCAAGGAATACCGACCCAGAAGCCCAGCATGGCCAGGAATTCGGCCGACAGCCCCAGGTAGTCCTTGACGAAGAAGGTGCCGACGATGCCGGTCAGGCCCTGGATGCCGGCGGCCATGTAGACCATCAACGGCGGCAGGTAGGAAAGGCGCATTTCGCGCCCGAGGGACAGGATGTTCAGATCGATCCAGCGCAGCAGTCGGGATGTCATGGTCTGTTCTTGTTGTGGCGATCGCGCCTGTGACCGGCAAGGATAGGGGGAATTCCGTGTGCCGTGGCGAAAGCGCCAGCGGAAAGCCGGTATGCTTGCGCGCTGACTGCCCACCTACGCCAGGAGCCCATAAGTGCGTCTTTTCGGCCGCGACGACGACCGCGCAGCGCTGCAGCCGCTGCGCCAGATCAAGCTCTTCGCGTCGCTGACCGCACGCGAACTGAAGGTGGTGCAGGCCCTGCGGCACGAGCGCCATTATCTGGCCGGCGAAATCGTGTTCGATGAGGGCGACGAAGGACAGGCGATCTATGCCGTGGTCGAGGGCGAGGTCGAAATCCTGCGTGCCGACGGCAGCCGCCAGCAGCGGCTGGCGCTGCTCGGCAGCGGCGAGGTGTTCGGTGAACTGGCGCTGCTCGATCAGGCGCCGCGGGCGGCACAGGCGAAGGCGCACAGCGACTGCCGGCTCGTGGTGTTCTTCCGCGCCGATTTCATGAGCCTGCTGGAAACCCATCCCAAGATCGCTTCCAAGATCGCGCTGGCGCTGGCCAGGCATCTCGGCGGCCGGCTGCGCCAGGCCAATGCCGGCGCCCGTCAGGAAGGCCATCTGTGAGGCGGCTGCAGCCCTCGGGCGCCGGACCCGTGGCGTGGTGCGGCATCCTGCTGGCCACCACGCTGGCGCTCTATCTTTTCCAGCATGTGCTGTGGCTGGTGCTGCCCTTCCTGTTCGGGCTGATCGCCTACTACTTCCTCTACCCGCCGATGCAGCGCCTGATGTTTGCCGGCTTTTCGCAGGCGGCGGCGGCCAATATCACGGTCGGCGTGTTTGCGCTGCTGCTGCTCGTCTGCTTCGTGCTCGTGCTGCCCTGGTTCGCCGCGCACGCGGTCAGTGTGCAGGACACCGGCCAGCGCTACCTGCAGGGCGGACTGGCCCTGCTCGACGACACGCTGCGAGCGCTCGAAGCCCGTTCGCGCTTCATGCGCGACGCGCACGTGGCCGATGCGGTGTCCTCGCACATCGCCGCGGCGGGTGAGGGCTTCGCACAGGAGCGTCTGCCGGCGCTGATGCTGGGCATCGCCGCCTGGCTACCGTCCTTCCTGCTGGCGCCCTTCCTCGCCTACTTCTTCCTGCGCGACGGCCGGCGCTTCCAGCGCTTCCTCGCGCGCGCGGTGCCGAACGCCTTCTTCGAGCGCACGCTGCACCTGCTGTATGAGGTCGACCGCACCACGCGCGCCTACTTTCAGGGGCTGATCAAGCTCACCGTGCTCGACGCCGCCTGTCTGGCCGCCGGCCTGTGGCTGATCGGGCTGTCGTCGCCACTGATGCTGGGGCTGATCACCGCCGTGCTGGCCTGGGTGCCTTACGTCGGCTCAATACTGGGTTGTGCGGTGGTGGTGATGGTGGCGGCGACCGACTTTCCGGGTTCGCCGTCGGTCGCGTACGCGGCGGTCGGGCTGTTCGTCTGTGTCCGTCTGCTCGACGATTTCGTGTTCATGCCGCTCACCATCGGGCGCAGCCTGAAAATGCATCCGCTGGTGACGGTACTGATGATTTTCGTCGGCGGCGCGGTGGCCGGCGTCGCCGGTCTGCTGCTGGTGCTGCCGGTGCTGGGCGTCGTGATGGTGATCGGCGAAACGGTGAGCATCGTTGCGTCCGATCCCCGACTGCACGCCCGGCACGCCCACGCGCGCCGGTTGCGCCTGCAGTCGGTCACGCGCGACCTGGGCTGACGATCTCAGCCCTCGCGATTGCGCATGTGGTCGGCGAGGTCCTCGATTGCACTCAGCAACTGGGCGTTGGCTTCGTCCGGCGGCAGCACTTCGTCCATCGCCATGCGCATGCACATGAGCCACTGGTCGCGCTCGGCCTCGCCGATCGTGAAGGGCAGGTGACGGGCGCGCAGGCGCGGATGGCCGTAGGCCTGTACGAACAGCTGCGGACCGCCGAGCCAGCCCGACAGATACATGAACAGTTTCTGGTTGGAGCCCGACAGGTCGGCCGGATGCAGCTTGCGGATGCCGTAGGCTTCCGGCAGCGTGTCCATCAGTTCGTAGAAGCGGTCGACGAGACGACGGATGGTCGGCTCGCCGCCGATGTGTTCGTAGAAGGTGGTGGCAGTCTGGGTCATGGCGTGGCGTTTCTGCGTCGAGGCGTGATTTTATCGCGTTGCGGGACAGCTACATCGCGTGGACGGCGGTCGTTTTTCGCAGGGACGTCATCGCTGCCGGCATAGAATCGCGGCGCTGCGCGTCGCTTACCTGAACCGAGCCGAACCGAGGATTGCCATGAAGACCCTGCTTTTCTACGACAACGTGGTCGTGCTGAACCGCGACACCCACCGCGACCTGCGCCTGAAGCCCCAGGACAATCTGAAGTTCGCGGCGGAAACCAATTGCGTGCCGCTGGCCCTGGTTGAGTTCGGCGACGTCGCCCGCGAGTACCCCATCGTGTTCGCCCGCCTGCCCGGCGGTCTGGTGCCGGTGGCGCTGCTTGGCCTGCGTGACGCCGAAAACCTCTACGTCACGCCGGAAGGCAAATGGGACGCACGCTACGTACCGGCCTTCGTCCGCCGCTATCCCTTCGTCGCGGTGCAGGACAACAACGCGCCGGACAAGCTTCTGGTTTGCATGGATGACAAGTTCCCCGGCTTCAATACGGAAGAAGGCGAACGCCTGTTCGACGAGAACGGCGCCGAAACCGAATTCCTGAAGAATGCGCTCGCCTTCGTGCAGGGCTATCAGAACGAAGCGCAGCGTACCGCCGAGTTCTGTCGCGAGGTCGAGCAGCTCGGTCTGCTCAACGAGATGAGTGCGATGGCCGAACTCAACGACGGTCGCAAGTTCCGCCTCGATGGCCTGTGGGTGATCGACGAAGCCAAGCTGCAGGCGCTGTCGGCTGCAGCAGCCGTCGATCTGTTCCGCCGCGGCTGGATGGGTCTGGTCTATGCGCAACTGCTGTCGCTCGGCCACCTGCGTATCCTGCTCGACCGCACCGCGACGCGCGGTGCAGCCGACGCGCCGGCGACCGCCGAGGCGGCAGAAGCGACCAAGCACTAACTCTTCGCGCTTGCCGCGTTTGCCGTCACCGGCAGGGTCAGGCGGGCGATCAGCCCGCCGCCCTCGCGCGGCAGCAGGTCGAAGCGCCCGCCGTGCGCGCGCATCGTGCGCTCGACGATGGCCAGCCCCAAGCCCGCGCCACTCTGGCCGGTACGCGCGTTGTCGAGGCGGGTGAACGGGCGCTTGAGCCGCTCGACCTGTTCCGGTGGAATGCCGGGGCCGCGGTCGCTCACGTCCATCTTCACTTCGTTGCCCTCAAGACTGCAGGTCAGTTCTATCGGCTGATCTTCGCCGGCGTGGCGCAGCGCGTTGTCGATCAGGTTGTTCAGGCAGCGGCGAATAGCCAGCGGGCGGAAGCGCATCGCCGGCAGCGGATCGATGCGGCCGGTGCTGACCGGCTTGTCGTGGCGCGCGTAGGCCTGAGCCGCCTCCAGCACGAGACTGGCCAGATCGCCATCGATCGGCTCCTCGCCGGTCGTGATGCGCGCGAAATCGAGGAACTGGCCGATGATCTTGTCCATGTCGTCGATGTCGGCACTCATGTCGCGCACCGTTTCGGGGTCCAGCCCGGCCAGTTCCATGTCGAGCCGCAGTCGGGTCAGCGGCGTGCGCAGGTCGTGCGAGATGCCGGCCAGGATCAGCGCGCGCTCGTCCTCGTTGCGGGCGATGTCGTCCGCCATCTGGTTGAAGGCGTGTGCCACTTCGGCCAGCTCCTCGGCGCCACACTCGGCCAGCGGGGCAGGGCGCTCGCCCCGACCTATCGCGCGGGCGGCGCGTTTCATCGCGGCCAGCGGCCGCGTCACCCGCTGCACGATCAGATAGGCGCCGCCCAGTGCGAGCAGCAGTGCCGCCGTGCCCCAGCCGATCACCTCCAGTGCCAGCGGGCGTTCGATACGGTTGCGCGGCAGCATGAGCCAGTAGTCGTCCACGCCTTCTTCGTCGGCAATGCTGAAGCTGACGAACAGACCGCTCTGCAGGCCCTTGGTGACGACAATGCGCGTGCGCGGGTCGAGCCGCTTGCGCAATTCCTGTTCGATGGCGAGCAGCGTGCTGTCGCCCTTGACCGGCTGGAAGCCTGGAATGTCGCCGTCGGGATAGATGCGCAGGCCCTCGCGCATCGACAATTCGGTGAGCAGTTCGAGCCTTCGCTGCGGATCTGCGCTGACCAGCGAGGCGCGGGTCAGGTTGATCACGCTGATGACGATCTGCGCTGCCTGTTGGGCGCGCGGCCCCTGTTCAAGCCAGCTGTAGATGCCGGACCAGGCGAGTACCGACGCGGTGAGCAGGCCGGCCAGCAGCAGGAAGGTGCGCGCAAGCAGCGAACGCGGCAGCAGCGTGAAGCGGCGCAAGGGACGACTCAGATTCTGTCCGGTCCAGCGCGTCAGGCTGCCGCGCCGACGTGCCTGCTTCACCACTTCGGCGCGTGCCCGGAGAGGGCCTCAGCCATGGCGGGTGCCGTCAGGCACGAACACGTAACCGAAGCCCCAGACCGTCTGCAGATACCGCGGCTTGGCCGGATCGTCCTCGACCAGCTTGCGCAGACGCGACATCTGCACGTCGATCGAGCGGTCGAAGGCATCGTATTCGCGACCACGCGCCAGTTCCATCAGCTTGTCGCGCGACAGCGGCACGCGCGGCGATTCGAGCAGCACGCGCAGCAGCGAGAACTCGCCGGTGGTCAGCACCTGCTCCTGTCCGTTGCGGGTGAGCGTACGTGCGGCCAGATTGACCTCGACCTGGCCGAAGCGCACCACGCGTTCGTCGAGCGTCGGCGCGCCCGGCGGCGGTTTTGGCGCCTGTCGGCGCAGCACCGCGTTGATGCGGGCAACCAGTTCGCGCGGATTGAAGGGCTTCGGCAGGTAGTCATCGGCGCCCATTTCAAGGCCGACGATGCGATCGACCTCGTCACCCTTGGCGGTCAGCATGACCACCGGAATCGTGTTGTCCTGAGCGCGGAGCCGTCGGCAGATGGCCAAGCCGTCCTCGCCCGGCAGCATCAGGTCGAGCACCATCAGGTCGTACAGTTCGCGGGCCAGCGCGCGGTCCATCTGCGTGCTGTCGGCCACTGCCTTGACCGTGAAACCCTGTTCGCCGAGGTAGCGTTCGAGCAGCGCGCGCAGGCGGGCGTCGTCATCGACGACAAGTATCTTGCGTTTTTTTTCTTCCATGGACCGATGCTACCCGACCGCCTTGGCGCAATTCAATTGCGCCGTGAGCGGATGTAACGCATCCAGAGGGTAGTTACCCGCGCTTACAAAGCGCCACCCCCGCCACACACAAGGCTTACAGCCGCTGCACAGCATGGAGCCCAAGGTAATCGACGCAGGGCATCAGGGGGACGACAAGGTGAGCAAACGCAGACTGATGAGCATGGCAGTGCTTTGCGCTGCCCCGACCTTCGTCATGGCAGCGGTTCTGCCCGCTGCAGACGCGCCATCGGAAGGGGGGCGGCCGGCCGTTCAGGCCAATGCACCCGCAATCGACAGACCGGAGACGGCTGGCGACAGTGTTGCGGATTCGCACCTGCTGCTGCAGTACGCGCTACACCGCTCCAGTCGCTACCTCTACAATCCGGGCGACGGTGCGCAGCTGGCTGGCGCGGCCGGCCTCCTGGAGACTGTTGAACACTAGCGATTTGAGGAGCGTAATCGGATGAAGTGTGCTGACCTTGCCGGCTCGCGACTGTACGGCATCCTTGCCGGGTCCTGTGTGGGTGCGGTGTTGTTCGCATCGGCGCCGGCATTGGCAGGCCCCGGTGAAGCGGGCGGGCGTCGGGATTTCGTCGAGCCGCAGCGCTTCGAGCGCGTGATTCCGGCCGGGGCGACGCTGCAACCGATGCGCCGTTTCGACGAGGAAGCCGGCCCGGTCAGGCGACTCGACTTCGGTGACCAGCGCGGAAACCGGATGACGCCTGAAGAACGTCGCCAGTTGCGGCGCGACATCCGCGATGCGGCCCGCGAGCTTTACCGCGACGCACCTCGGCCCTGACCGGCTTAGGCCTTCCGCTTCGCTTTTGCCAATTTCGCCCGTTGTCCGCTACAGCAGTTTTCGGCCCACACCTCCTCTTCGTGGGTTGCCGCGCAGCGGCATTGCGACCTGCCCCCAGGGGCAGGTCTTTTGTTTTCGGGAGCCTGAATGGACCGTAGGCATTTTTTGCTGACCGCCGGAAGCGCCTCGCTGGCGCTGGCCAGCGAGCTTCGCGCAAGCGAACCGGCGCCCGCTCCACGACTTCTGTTCCTGATCGACCTGGTCGGCGGCAACGACGCGCTGAATACGCTGGCACCGCACACCGACCCGGCCTACTACCGCGCCCGTCCGACCATTGCACTCGACCGGCGCATGGTCCTGCCGATCGCACCGGATCAGGCCCTGCATCCGTCACTGCGTCCGTTGATGCCGCTGTGGGATGCCGGCGAGCTCGCGCTGGTGCAGAGTGTGGGCTGTACCGGCGGCAGCGTGTCGCACCATCGTGCGACCGAAATTCTCGATAGCGCTCTGCTCGAAGACGCGCCACTGCAGACGGGCTGGCTGGCACGCTGCCTGTCGCTGCACGACGGCGTCCGCCACGCGGCGACGCAGGCCTTGACGGTGTCATCCGACCTGCCGGGGCCTGTCCACGGCTTGCCGCGCTGTCGCCGACTGGCCGACGAGTATCCGGAGAGTGTTGCCGGGCGCTTCGGCTTTCCGCAGGACGTGCTCGGATGCGCGCTGGCGCAGGCCTGCACCGAACTGCTGTCCGGCTCTGATGCCGCTGTGGTGCGGGTGGCGCTCGATGGCTTCGATACGCACGAGAACCAGCCTTCGGCCCATGCCCCTTTGCTGGCGTCGCTCGCCGCGTCGATGGTCGCCCTGCGCAGCGCGCTGACTGCCATGGGGCGCTGGCGCGATTCGCTGGTCCTCACGCGCAGCGAGTTCGGGCGACTGGCGCACGAAAATCTGAGCGCGGGCACCGACCACGGCAATGCCGGCATCCAGCTCCTCACCGGCGGTCGCGTCGTCGGCGGGCTGCATGGCCGCGCATTGAGCTTCGATGCGCTCGATGCGCGCGGCGCCTTCGTGCCGGCGGTCGACTTCAGGTCGGTCTATGCATCGATCTCGCGCGACTGGCTCGGTGTAAGCCCGGTTGCCGCCTTGGCGGCAACACCGTCGCTGCACGGATTGCTGCACGCCTGAGGCGCTGATCAGACGGCGCGAGCGGTGGGCTTGTGCCGGTCGTAGCCGTGCTTCTGCGCGACGCGGTTGTACTGAATGTGCGCGTCGATCACGCGGCGCTCGCGCGGGGCGAGCGTGAACACGTCGATCAGGATATTGCGCGCGTCCTCGGCCAAAGCGTCGTCCCAGTGCGGGTCGAGCTGCCTGATCAGTTCGGCTAGTCGAGCCAGTTCGGCGTCGACGTGGTCGAGGTCTGGGCCGGCTGCGCTTTCCTCGGCCAGATTTGCCGCAGCCGCCTGCGCGCGCTCGCGGGCCGAGCGCGCGTTCTGGCGTTTCAGGCGGTTCGACACCGCACCGCCAGCGGCTTCGATCTTGTCGACCAGGCCGGCTGCAGCTTCCTCGTTGTTGGTGGCGAAACAGGCTTCGGCCAGTTCGCTGGTCGCCAGCGTGTCCGGTTTGCTGAGGCGCGCGTGCGTCTGCAGCGCACGGTTGATCGCCTCGCGCGCGCCGCCCTCGTCGCCTCGCTGCGACAGCATGCGCGCCTCGACCACGTCCGACAGCACAGCCGCCGTATCGCTGCCGCCGAGCAGACCGCGCATCGTTTCGAAGCGGGCATTCAGTTCTTCCGCCGCGTCGGGCAGTTCGATCAGGCTCTTGATCAAGGTCAGATGGTCTTCGGCACTGGCCAGTGAGGTCCCTTCGGTACGGTCGACGACGCGGCGCATCACGCTGGCCGCACGTGCGACGTCCCCCGATTCGAGACAGATTTCGCCGATGCTGCGCAGCCGGCGCAGGTTGTCCGGAGCGATCGAGTCAGCGCGCTCATAATAGGTACGCGCTTCCTCGAGTTCGCCGTTGCGTTCGTGCAGTTCGCCGAGGAAGTCATACACGCCCATGAACTCGGGAAATTCCTCGTTGATTTCGGCGGCGTGGCGTGCGGCTTCCGCAACGTCGCCACGTTCGCGCAATACCATCGCGTAGCCGATGCGCGCCCAGGGCACGGTGTTGCGGGCCATGACCGCCTTATAGATCTCGGTGGCCTCGTCGAGGCGCCCGAGCGCGATCAGCGCCTCGGCCCGGATGCGCAGCGCGTCCATCGAATAGCGCGGCTGACTGGCGAGCACCTTGTCGCACTCGTCTATGAGCGCTTCCAGATTGCGTGCCGCCATCTGTTCATAGATTGCCTTCAGCGCATGCTTCTTCTCGACCGCCTTGACCAGACGCTCAGCCAGCTGTCCGGACGTAAAGGGCTTGAGCAGGTAGTCGTCGGGCGCGAACTCGGCGGCGGCGACGACGCGTTTGCGGACGCGCTCTCCGGTCACGATCATGAAGACCGAAGACAGCGGCAGGATGTTGTTCAGGCGCAGCTCCTCGAGCACCCGCAGCCCGTCCTGCTTCTCCCCGAAGTTGTAGTCGCACAGCACGACGTCGGGTGTATTGGCCGAGCATTGCCGCAGAAGATCGGCCGAGCTGCCGGCCATGCCTACGTGTTTGACGCCGGCCTGCGACAGCTGCGTGCGCACCCAGGTACGCACGACCTGATTCGCGTCGGCGATGACCACGCGCATCTTGTCGAGGACTTCGGTCGGCAGGAACATGAGGTGTGACGGACTCCGGACTCTAGGGCACAGTCCGGTGTAACGGCGGTGCCCATATCGAACTTGAAGTATCCGCCCGCGCGGCGGGCAACAGAAGCCCCTACAATTCGCCTTTGCCCCCATTTGCTGCACTGCATGAAGCTGCTTGCTCTCGAAACGTCCGCTGAAAAGGCCTCCGTCGCACTGCGCGTGGGCGATCGCCTGCTGTCGAGGGAGGGAGGAACACCGGGCACGCATGCGCAGTTCATCCTCGGCTGGGTCGGCGAGTTACTTGAGGAAGCTGGACTGACGCTGAACCAGCTCGATGCGATCGCGTTCAGCGCCGGCCCCGGCAGCTTCACCGGCCTGCGGCTGGCCGTGTCGGTGGCGCAGGGACTGGCGCTTGGTGCCGGGCTGCCGCTGGTGCCGGTGCCGACGCTCGATGCGCTCGCGCTGGGACGTGGCGACGGGCTGCATCTGTGTTGCGTCGATGCGCGAATGAGCGAGGTCTATAGCGTTGCCTGCGAGGTGCGGGGCGGGCAGGTCGAAGCGCGCACCGACATCCGGGTCGGACCGCCCGACAGCTTGCCTCCACCGCCGGACGGCCCGGCGCACTGGCACGGCTGCGGCAGCGGCTTCGGGCTGGCGCCGGTTGCGCAACTGGCGTGGACGGCGGAGCTTGCGTCGATCGATGCCGCTGCAGCGGTGCACGCGCGCGACATCGCCCGTCTCGGGGCGCTCCGGCTGGCGGCCGGACTGTCCATCGACGCGGCGCTGGCGGCGCCGCTCTATGTGCGCGACAAGGTGGCGCAGACCACGGCCGAACGACTGGCCGCGGGAGGCCGCGCTTGATGGCGGCGGCGGGCGTTAGCTTCGGTACGGTCACGTCGTTTGCGCCGATGCGCGACGAGGATCTCGACGAGGTGGCGCGCATCGAGCGCACGCTGTTCGATTTCCCGTGGACGCGCGTGAATTTCGCCGACTCGCTGAGTGCCGGTTACTGCTGCCGCGTGATGTGGCAGGGGCGTTCGATGGCCGGCTACGCGGTCATGATGTGCGTGCTCGACGAGGCACACCTGCTGAACATCAGCGTGGCGCGCGAGTATCAGTGCCGCGGGCTCGGGCGGCGACTGCTCGCTCACCTCGGTCGCGAGGCGATGAGCCACGGCGCGGCGCGCATGTTTCTCGAAGTCAGGCCGTCCAACGCAGCGGCCCGTGCCTTGTACGATCAGACCGGCTTCCAGCCGATAGGGCGACGGCCACGCTATTACCCGGCGCTGGACGGTCGGGAGGATGCCATCGTGATGAGTGCAGAACTGGACGATACATGGATGCAATGAGGTCATCGCGATGAACCGCCGCGATTCGATGCTGCGCGAAATGGGCATCGCACCGCTGTGGCGCGACCGTACTTCGCCACCGCCGCAGGCCGGGCCGGACATCCGTGCCAGCGAGCAGGCGCCGGTCGAGCCGCCTGCCGCCGCGCCGGTGCGGGCCGACAGTGCACCGCTGCGGCCTGTCGCGCCGGTAGTGACGACGGTTGCTGCGCCGCCCGCCACAGTGTCGGTCGAAGGACTGGGTTGGGACGAACTGGAAGAGCGCATCCGCGCGTGTCAGGCCTGCCGGCTGAGTGAGCGCCGCACGCAGGCGGTGCCCGGCGTCGGCGACCGCGAAGCGGACTGGCTGTTCGTCGGCGAAGGGCCGGGCGCGGAAGAGGACGCGCGCGGCGAGCCGTTCGTCGGCCAGGCCGGCAAGCTGCTCGATGCGATGCTGGCCTCGCTCGGGCTGGCGCGAGGCCAGAACGTCTACATCGCCAACGCGGTGAAATGCCGTCCGCCGGGCAATCGCACGCCCGAGGCGGACGAGATCGCGACCTGTCACCCCTATCTGGATCGCCAGATCGAACTGATCCGGCCGCGCATCATCGTCGCGCTGGGCCGGCCTGCAGCGCAGACGCTGCTCGGCGGTGAAATCAAGATCGCGGCGGCGCGCGGCCGCCTGTTCGAGCGCAAGGGCGTGCCGGTGGTGGTGACCTACCATCCCGCCTATCTGCTGCGTAACCCGCAGGACAAGGCCAAGGCGTGGGAAGACCTGTGTTTTGCGCGTGCCAGCGTCGTCTGACAGCATCGGGATCCGGCCGGCGCTAGCATCGCGCCACTTTCATCCGGAGTCGGTACGTGCACACCCTCAGAACCGTCGCAATCGCCCTCAGCCTGACCGCGTTCGCGGCTCCCGTTCTCTCCGGTCCGCAGGCCCACGCGCCGGCGCACGGCTGGCGCAAGCAGAACGACCCGCACTACGTCGGCTACACCGGCTACAAGTGGAATGACGACTACGGCATCCGCTCCGGGCGCTGCAACCGGGAGGCGGTCGGCGCGGCGCTCGGTGGCACGATGGGCGGACTGGTCGGTTCTGCGGTTCCGGACCGTGACAGCCGTCTCGTTGCCATCGTGCTGGGCACCACGATAGGCGCGCTGATCGGCGCCCGTATCGGACGTGACCTTGATGAGGCGGACCGCGCCTGCATCGGTCACGCATTGGAACTGGCCGACAACGGCAAGCCGGTGAGCTGGCGGTCAGAGGGGGTCAGCTACACGCTGACGCCGGGCAAGGCGAGCGGGGAAGGGTGCCGCAGCTACATGCTGCGCGGCGAGGCAAACGGTCGCGGCGATAGCTCGAACGGAACCGCCTGTCGTCGTGACGACGGCGCCTGGGTACCGCGCGGCTAGGGTCTGTTGGACTGCAAACGCGGTTCGCGATTCAATGGCAGAGACCCTAGACTGCAGGCGGTCAGTGGATCGCGCCGTCGTCGAGCTGCGCCACATCGTCGTGCCGGCGCTGATTCGCGTGGTGCCATTTGCGCACCGCGTACATCGTCGCCGCGACGAAAGCGCCGAACAGGATCATGACAATGTAGACCGACAGGCCGGCCGCCAGCAGGGCGGCGTAGAGGCCGGTCATGATCAGGATGGACAGATTTTCGTTGAAGTTCTGTACGGCGATTGAATTGCCGGCCCCCATCAGCATGTGACCGCGGTGCTGCAGCAGCGCATTCATCGGCACTACGAAGAAACCCGCACAGGCGCCGATCAGCACCAGCAGCGGTACCGCCAGCCACAGGTTGCTCACCAGCACCATCAGCGGCACCAGCACGCCCATCGCGATACCGAGCGGAATCACCCGCACCGAGGCGCGCAAGGAAATACGGCGCGCCGCCATGACCGCACCGATGGCAATCCCCACCGCCACCACGCCCTGCAGCTTGGAGGCCTGGGACAGACCCATGCCGAGTGCGCGGTCGGCCCAGTCGATCACGATGAACTGCAGCGTGGCGCCCGCGCCCCAGAACAGCGTGGTGACCGCCAGCGAAATCTGCCCCAGCTTGTCCCGCCACAGACCGTTGAAACAGCGGCCGAAGTCGGCCAGAAGAACGAGGGGACTGGCGTGCAGCGGCTTCATCGGCACGCCGGTATCCGGAATGTAGAGGTTGAAGAATGCTGCAAGTGCGTACAGTCCACCGACGATGATCAGACTGACCTCGACCGTGGTGTCCAGACCGGTGTCGATCAGCGGCAGATCGATGGCAAGCAGGCGCGCGCTCAGCGACGGGTCGATCAGCAGGCCGCCCAACAGCACGCCGAGGATGATGGCGCCGACCGTCAGACCTTCGATCCACCCGTTGGCGACGACCAGCAGTCGGTGCGGCAGGTACTCGGTCAGAATGCCGTACTTCGCCGGCGAATAGGCGGCCGCGCCCAGCCCGACGACGGCGTAGGCGAACAGCGGGTGCACCCAACCGAACATCAGCGCACAGCCGCCCACCTTGATCATGTTGCTGATGAACATGACCCGCCGCTTGGGCATTGAGTCGGCGAAGGCGCCGACGAAAGCGGCCAGCGCCACATAGGAAATCGTGAAGAAGAGCTTGAGCAGCGGAATCTGCCAGCCTGGGGCCTGCATGTCCTTCAGCAGATAGATGGCAACGACCAGAAGGGCATTGTCGGCGAGCGCGGAAAAGAACTGCGCCGCCATGATGATGTAGAAGCCGAAAGGCATCGAACGTCTGCAGCCGGATCAGGCCGCCGGCCGGGCGAAAAAAGTGCGCCTTTATACCATGAACCCCTTGACG
This sequence comes from Methyloversatilis discipulorum, assembly GCF_000527135.1. Taxonomy (NCBI): domain Bacteria; kingdom Pseudomonadati; phylum Pseudomonadota; class Betaproteobacteria; order Nitrosomonadales; family Sterolibacteriaceae; genus Methyloversatilis; species Methyloversatilis discipulorum. The sequence continues at coordinate 907,659 of NZ_AZUP01000001.1, read as the reverse complement.
CCCTTGCCGCCCCCGCGCCTCGTGTCACAAAGCGTATCCTGTCGCGCCGCAACACGATTTCGGCATCCGCAGCGCTGCTGTCGCATCGCGTCCACTGACGCATTTTGGTTTACCCGCCAACCCCGACTTGGTCTATAACCACGAGGGCAGGCGACACTTATACAGAGGGAAAAATGCCCGATAGAAGGCTGGAAGTCTTTCACGCAGCAGCAAGCCAGATGTCGTTCACGCGCGCGGCGGAACTGCTGCAGATGACCCAGCCTGCGGTCACTTTCCAGATCAAGCAGCTGGAGGAGCATTTCGGCACCCGGCTGTTCGAGCGCGCCCACGGCCGCGTCTCGCTGACGCCGGAGGGCGTCAAGGTGAAGGACTACGCCGACCGTATCCTCGACCTGTTCGCCAGTCTCGAGAACGAGCTGCAGGCGATGGCCACCGATCTGCGTGGCCATCTGTTGATCGGCGCCACGCCGACCGTCGCCGAATACCATCTGCCGCCGGTGCTGGCGGAATTCCGCATCGCCCATCCGAACGTGGTGCCGCGCCTGACCGTCGACAACCCGGACGTGATCGAGGACATGGTGGATCAGCGCGTGCTCGACATCGGCATCGTCGAAGGCCTCGGGCGCGGCGGCTCGCAGGTGATGGTCGAGCCTTGTGCCGAGGACGAGCTGGTGGTGGTCTGTTCGCCCGATTTTCCGCTCGCCAAGCTGAAGGAAGTGACGCCCGAGCACCTGCTGCTGCACCCCTGTGCCGGGCGCGACGCCGGCAGCGTGCGCGCGCTGCTGGAGAACTACCTGTCGCGCGGCGGCGTCGATCCGGCCAAGCTGCCGCTGGCTTTCGAGCTCGACCGCCTGTCCTCGGTCAAGGGCGTACTGGAGAGGGGGCTGGCCTACGCCATCCTGTCGCAGGCTGCCATCCGCCACGAAACCAGCCTCGGACTGCTGGTGGCGGTGCCGCTGCGCCCGCGGCTGGTACGGCACATGACGCTGCTGTACCCGTCGGAACGCTTCCGTACATATATGGCGAAACAGTTCGGCGAGTTCGCCGCGACCCGGCTGTCGCAGCGCCGATAGTACAATCCGGGGCTTCGCAGCTCGCAGTTCCCGCCGAACGCCCCTCATGTCGCGCCCGCACTTCACCGAACCTTTTCCGCTTTTCCGTCCCATCCACGCCTGCATCGATTTCGATGCGCTGCGCCACAACTACCTCCGTACACGCGAACTCGCCGGCGGCGCCAAGATGTGGGCGGTGATCAAGGCCAACGCCTACGGTCACGGCATCATGCGTATTGCGCGCGGCCTGGCAACGCTGGCGGACGGCTTCGCGCTGCTCGACCTCGAGGACGCCGTCCGCCTGCGCGAGGCGGGCATCACCCAGCCCATCCTGCTGCTCGAAGGCTTTTTCGGCGCCAAGGACCTGCCGGAGATCGCCGCGCGCAGGCTGTCCACCGTGGTGCACACGCTGGAGCAACTCGACTGGCTCGAATCGGCGCAACTGCCGGCCGGCGCGCGCATTCCGCTCTTCCTCAAGGTGAACACGGGCATGAACCGGCTCGGCATCACGCCGGCCCAGGTGCCGGCCGCACTTGCGCGCCTGCGCGCCTGGCCGCACGCGGGACAGATCGGCCTGATGACTCATTTTGCCGACGCCGACGGCGAGCGCGGTGTCGATGCCCAGTTCGCGCGTTTCGCGCCGCTGGCCGCCCAGTTCGACGGCCCTGTGTCGATGGCGAATTCCGCCGCCTTGCTGCGCTTCCCGCAGACGCACGCCGACTGGGTGCGCCCCGGCATCCTGCTCTACGGCGCCAGCCCGGCCACGGCCCACGCCACGGCTGCCGACATCGGCCTGAAGCCGGTCATGCGTTTCGAGGCGCGGGTCATCGCGGTGCAGCAGCTGCAACCGGGCGACCGCGTCGGTTACGGCGGCATGTTCACCGCCGAGCGTTCGATGCGCGTCGGCACCGTCGCCTGCGGCTACGCTGACGGCTACCCGCGTCACGCGCCGAGCGGCACGCCGGTGGCGGTCGACGGTGTGCGCAGCCGGCTGGTCGGCCGCGTATCGATGGACATGATCGCCGTCGACCTGACCGACATCCCGCAAGCCGGCCTCGGCAGCGTGGTCGAACTGTGGGGCGAGCATGTATCGCTGGACGAAGTGGCGCTGCGTGCCGGTACGGTCAATTACGAGCTGGTCTGCGCTTTGGCACTGCGCGTGCCGGCGGTCGAGATCGGTACGGCCGAACTGACCGAGCCGCAGCCGACCGTCGCGCTCGCCCGCTGACCCCGATGGCAAAGCCGAAAACCAGTTACGTCTGTAGTGAATGCGGTGCGGTCAGCCCGAAGTGGGCCGGCCAGTGCGCCGACTGCAAGGCCTGGAATTCACTGGTCGAAACGGTGCCGGAGCAGGGCACCGGTGCGCACCGCTTCGCCTCGCTCGCCGGCACCGCAAAGGTACAGGCGCTGGCCGACATCCGGCCACGCGAAGAGCCGCGGCTGCCTACCGGGCTCGACGAATTCGACCGCGTGCTCGGCGGCGGTCTGGTGCCGGGCGGCGTGGTGCTGATCGGCGGCGACCCGGGCATCGGCAAATCGACGCTGTTGCTGCAGGCGTTGGCCCAGCTCGCGCCGCGCGTGCCGGCGCTTTACGTGACCGGCGAGGAATCGGGCGAACAGGTGGCGCTGCGCGCGCAGCGGCTGGCGCTCGACCCGGCCGGCATGCAGCTGCTGGCCGAAATCAATCTTGAGAAGATCGGCGCCGCGCTGAACGACACGCGCCCACGGGTGGTGGTGATCGACTCGATCCAGACCGTCTATTCCGAACAGCTCACGTCGGCGCCGGGCTCGGTCGCCCAGGTGCGCGAATGCGCAGCCCAGCTCACGCGGGCGGCCAAGCAGGCCGGGCACAGCCTCATCCTGGTTGGTCACGTGACCAAGGAAGGCACGCTGGCCGGTCCGCGCGTGCTCGAACACATCGTCGATACGGTGCTCTATTTCGAAGGCGAAACCGGATCGAGCTTTCGTCTGGTGCGGGCTTTCAAGAACCGCTACGGCGCGGTCAATGAACTCGGCGTGTTCGCGATGACCGAACGCGGGCTGCGCGGCGTGTCGAATCCGTCGGCGCTGTTCCTGTCGCAGCACGCGCAGCCGGTCCCCGGCTCCTGCGTACTGGTGACGCAGGAAGGTACGCGACCGCTGCTGGTCGAGATACAGGCGCTGGTCGACAGTGCGCACGGCAATCCGCGCCGGCTCACCGTCGGTCTCGACAGCGCGCGCCTCGCCATGCTGCTGGCGGTGCTGCACCGGCACGCAGGCGTGACCTGCGCTGACCAGGACGTGTTCGTCAACGCGGTGGGCGGCGTCAAGATCGGCGAACCGGCAGGCGACCTGGCGGTGCTGCTGGCCATCGTGTCGTCGCTGAAGAACCGCCCGCTGCCCGCCAAGCTGATCGCCTTCGGCGAGGTCGGTCTGGCCGGCGAGATACGGCCCGCGCCGCGCGGTCAGGAACGTCTGCGCGAGGCAGCCAAGCTCGGCTTCACCCATGCGCTCATTCCGCGCGCCAATGCACCGAAGCAGGCGATCGAGGGGCTGACGGTAATTCCCGTGGAACGTCTGGAGGAAGCATTTGCGCGGCTGCGCGAGCTGGATTGACGAGAGTGCGGAAAGCGGTCTCCTGACCGCGACAGAAGCCTGAAGCCGAGCCGGCGGCCGGCGTCAGCCGCGTCGCGGCCAAGGGCGCTCCCACGAGAGGCACTCGCCGGTTGCTGTCCGAGCCGGGGTTCTGTGGAGGGGTCTTCTGACCCCGACAGCGGCGGTGGCCTGGCCAGGGCTTCGTTCCGAAAGGCGGGCCTGATCAGCGATGGAGGGAGGCGCTCCCGGCACCTCCGCCGTCTCTTCTGGCGCAGAAACGCTCAGTGAGCCGCCATGGTGGCGTGCAGCAGCGGAGTCGGCGTTTCCAGTTCTCGCCGCAGTTCGACGCCGCATTCATCGATCCAGGCGTACACGCTGTCGATGGCGCGCGTCGCTTCGGCGAACCAGGCCTGAGCGGTGATGCCGCCTGTCTCGCCCAGCAGATTGCGACGCAGCGTCGTCATCATGCTGCTTACATTGCGGCCGGCCTCGATCGCGGCGTGACTGCCATCGGCAGCGGCCAGCGCCTGCCGGACCAGTGCATCGATGCGTGCAGCAAGAAACATCAGACGTACGCGTGCGACAGGGGCGCATTGCCCACGTGACGCGACGCCGGTGCCGATGGCGCGGCTCTGCCCCAGGTATTCGGCCAATGCCGGAAGACTGGCGACGTGATTGCGCACGCGGCCCGCGTCGACGCGACCGGCGGCGCCCAGTTCGACCCGGCTCTCGCCCAGCGCGTCCAGCCACTCCAGCGCACGCGAAACCAGTTGGCCGTGGCGGCTCAGGCTCTGTTCGGGCAGCAGCCCGCCATTGCCTAAGAGTTCAATAAGCTCGCGCCACTGGAAGCGGAACACCATCAGTTCGTTGTGGGTGAGGCAGGCGCGCGGCATCGCCTCTTCGGCGCTTACAGTGCCGTCGAGTGCCGCGATGCAGCGATCGATCTCCTGCTGCCGTTGCCGCATCGGCGAGGCGAAGCTGGCGTCACCGGCCAGCCATGCGACGCTCATGCCGCGATGCTGTTGCAGCGTGCGCACGAGCTGCAAAAGCATCGCGCAGTCGTCGAGCGCGCGCAGCGCCGTATGCGCCGTCAGCGAGGCCGTTCTGCGGCGGTGCCAGAACAGCAGCGCCAAAGCCGCGCCCAGCGCGGTGGAGAGAAAGAGCGCGTTCAGCATGTCGGCTCGAAGCGGTAGGTTTTGAGCGTATCGCCGAGCTGTCCGGCCATCTGTTCGAGATAGCCAGACAGTTCCTGGTTGTCATGCACCAGATGCTCGTTACGTTCGGCGAGGTCCGCGACCTGCTCCACGTCGCGCGCCAGCGCTTCGGCGGCGCGGCTCTGCTCGGTACTGGCCTGGGCGATTTCGGTCACCGCGTGCAGTGTGGTTTCGATCTGTGCAGCGATATGTTGCAGGCCGGCGAGCACCGAGGCCGTGTCGGCTGCACCGCGCGCGACTTCGTCACCCGCCGCATGCAGTGCCTGACTGACCGCCGACACTTCGCCCTGCAGCCGTTCGATCAGCGCCTGAACCTCGTCGGTGGCCTGCCGGGTCAGGCCGGCCAGCTTGCCCACTTCGTCGGCCACCACCGCGAAACCGCGCCCGGTCTCACCGGCGCGCGCTGCCTCGATCGCTGCATTGAGTGCCAGCAGATTGGTCTTTTCGGCGATCGACGCGATCGTGCCGACGATGCCGCCGATATCGATCGAGCAGGCGTCGAGCCGGGTCATGCGCTCACCGGCCGCCTGCATGTCGGCCGCGATGTCGTTCATGCGCAGCTCCAGCTTTCTGCCGGTGCGCATGCCGTCGCCGGCCGCCTCATGCGCGGCGCGCGCCATTGCGGCGGCGTCGCCCGCCTGTTCGGAACTGAGGGCGAGGCTGGTCGACAGCTGCTCCAGCGTGGCAGCTGACCCGACGGTCACCTCCCTTTGCGAGCGCACGCCGCTGTCGCCGGCCTGCGCGTTGGCGCTGCTCTCGCGCGCCGAGTGCTCCAGCTCGCGCACCGCACGAGACAGTCGAGTCATCAGCCGGACGAAGGCGCGCGCCATGCTGTTCATGCTCTCCAGCAGCGCCGGTGCGTCGATGCCGCCGGGCTGCAGCCGGGCGGTCAGATCACCGCTTTCGAGCGCCATGGCGAAGCGGGTCAGCGTCTGTTGCGCGCGCGCCTCACGTCGTCGCTGCAGTGTCAGGCAGAAGGTGCTTGCCGCGAGAGGCAGCAGCGAAGAACTCGCCGCCCAGCCGGGCAGGCTGGCGAGCCAACCGGCGGCAAAGGCGAGCACGACAGCCAGCGCGCCATGCAGCGAGGTCGATAGAGGGAGGCGCAGACTTGCGGTCGCCGGCGTGATCGGGTCGGGGAGCGAGAGCGTATTCATGCCCACTCTGATGCAAGAGACAGGCCAACCGCCTGCTTCCGCGTTCCTGAGCGGGAAAGGCCATGCCGACCGCTGCAACACGCACATCATCGGTGCGCGAGCGCACCGATGCCGAGCGCATCGGGCTTGCGTCCGGATCAGTCACGGTCCGTCGCCGGCGGGCGGTCGCTCAGTGCGCGCCTTCTTCCGCCGCAAGCTTGCGGCGCATGCGTCGCAGGCCGAGCGCGACAAGACCGGCGATAAGCGGAATCGAGATCGCGGTGATGGCCTCCGGACTCAGCGGCAACACGTGTTTGATGCCCTTCGCCAGGTACTGCACCAGTTGCGAGGCGTAATAGGTGATGGCGACGATGGACAGCCCCTCGACCGTTTCCTGCAGACGCAACTGCAGTCGCGCGCGCCGGTTCATCTGCGCCAGCAGTTCCTGGTTCTGTCGCTGCAGTTCGATGTCGACCCGGGTGCGCAGCAGTTGCGAATTGCGCGCGACGCGGCCGGACAGATCGTCCTGGCGGCGGGCGATCGCCTCACAGGTGGAGATCGCCGGCGCGAGCCGGCGGTCCATGAATTCGCCTATGGTCGGGAAGCCCTCGATGCGCTGTTCGCGCAGTTCGGCGATGCGGCTGCGCACCAGTCGGTAATAGGCCTGGGCGGCGCCGAAGCGGAAGGTAGTGCGGGCGACCGAGTGCTCGACCTCGGCGGCGAGGCGCGTCAGGTGCGACAGCACGCTGCGCTCGTCCTCGGCGCTGGACGCGCTGCCCATGCCGTCCATCAGATTGGCCAGTTCGCCCTCGGCGCGACCGAGCAGGCGACCGACGTCCTTGGCCACCGGAAAGGCGAGCAGGGCGATGATGCGGTAGGTCTCGATCTCCAGCAGTCGCTGCACGGTACGCCCGGCCTGGCGCGGCGTCAGCCGCTCGTCGAGCACGGTGTAGCGCGACCAGCCGTCGGTCAGCATGAAGTCGGTGAACACCCAGGCGGCGCCATCCGACACCTGGGCGCCGACCGCCTGCCGGCCGCTGGCGATCAGCCTGTCCATCACGCTGCGTGGCGGCAACTCGGTGGTGGAGCGCAATTCGATATGGGTGGCCACCATCAGCGATCCGGGCAGGCCGTCGAACCAGTGGGCGGGTACGGACGCCAGCGCGCCGCGGGCGCAGTCCTCGCCTGCCGTCGGCGTGCGGAAGAAGGCGTAGCTGGAGAATTCGTTGTGGCGCTCCCACTTCAGCTTGAAGTCACCGAGGTCGAGCTGCAGATGACCACCCTCGGCCTGCGGCAGCGGGCGCGCGTAGGCGTCGGCCAACGCCTGCAGGTGACGAAGTTCGTCGTCCTCGCGCACGCCGTCGTGCATCAGCGCCACGTAGGACACCAGCTGCGGATGCGCGACCGGCACCGGCGGTCGGGCGTGCAGTTCGTTGTTCAGCTTGTAGCGCAGCGGATGTTCGGTCAGCTTGCCTGCGGCGAGTTCGGGCGTCGTCATGAGGAGGGAGCGTGTGATGTCCGGTGCGCATTGTGCAGCAGAGCAGGGCGCCGCGGGCGCGTGACGCATTTCACGCAAGCGGTCGGCGCGGCGCCGTTCGGGCGACGACTTCTGCCGTTCGTCATCGCCGGGTCGAGATTGCGGCGACGCTGATTTAACCTCAAGTCACAAATTCTCCGCATGGACTTGCAGCTCATGATTCCTGCCAGGTCAGCCCAGCATGGCTTCACCTTGATCGAACTGATGATCGTGGTGGCGCTGCTTGCGATCATCTCGGCCTTTGCGTTGCCGGCCTTCCAGAGCTTCGTCGCGTCGAGCCGACTGACGTCGGAGGCGAACGAGCTGCTCGCCGGACTGAATCTCGCGCGCTCGGAGGCGGTGCGCACGCAATGCTCAGCGCGGCTTTGTCGTGCCACGTTTGCCAGCGATGGCACGGCGAGTTGCGTGAATACGAATGACAGACAGCCGTGGGAGGGGTGGGTGGTACTTGTCGGCATAACCACCTCGACAGGAGCTTGTGATTCGGAGATGCGCTTGCGCGCGCAGATGGCACCATCCAACCTGAACATCCTTTCGAGCGCTGATTTGGCAGCCTCCGGCAATAGCATCGTGTTTCGTCCCGACGGCTTGGCCAGACCTCTTTCCGCGCCTACTGCCCTCCAAAACGCCCAGATAGACATCTGCGACAGCAGTGGAACGCTTACGTCGAATAACGTGCGCCGGGTGACACTGCGATCGGGTACTCGTACGGCAGTCGAACGTGCAAGTGATACGACCTGCGGGACGGCTGCCGCTGCTGAAGAAGCAGAAGCGACGGAGGAGGGCGCATGATCTGTTCAATCAAAGCGTCTCGGCAGAGCGGCGTATCGTTGATCGAAGTGCTGGTTGCGCTGTTCGTGCTTGCCTTCGGAATGCTTGGCATCGCCGGCATGCAGACCATGGCGATGAAGGCCAACCAAAGCGCCTTCGAGCGCAACGCGGCCGTGATATCTGCGGGTTCAATCGTCGAACGCATACGCAGTAATCAGGCGTGGGCGCGGGACGGTAGCTACAACCGTGCGCTTCCGACGGGCGCGTGCACGGTACCCGAGGGAAATGACCGGGTGTCTCTGGATATCCGGAGTTGGCTCGGCGAGCTGTCTGCAAACCTGGGCGAAGGCGCGTGCGGCGGCATCAACTGTGCGGGCAGCCCGGTGTTCTGCCGCATTTCCGTGCGCTGGGATGACAGCCGTGTCCGTGGCGGTGCCGCAGCGCAGGTATTCGAAGTGGATGTACGTATATGAGTCGGCACGCAAACAGAGAGGTGGGTGTCTCGCTCGTCGAGGTGATGATCGCGCTGGCGCTGGGCCTTATCTTATCGGTCGGTGCGCTCTCTCTCATGCTTGGCAACCGGCAGGCCTACAGCACTACAGAATCACTCGCCCGCGTGCAGGAAGCGACGCGTATCACCTTCGACTTGATGTCGCGCGACCTTCGTGCAGCTGGCATTAACGCGTGTAGCGGTGGCGTCCGCGTGATGAATCTGCTACGAAATCCGGACAACTTGTGGTGGTTGAACTGGAATGACGGTCTGCGCGGCTACGACGGTAATGAGGCATCGTCAGCGGTGACTACGGGTCTTGCCGAAGGGCAGCGAGTCGATGGTACGGACATGATCGAGGTGATGCATGGAGCGACGACCGCATTGCCGGTGAAGGTTCATAACATCGGTGGCGCTCCGACAACGCTTGCCGGCGTGAATGTTCCGGCTCGCTCCATTGCGCTGGAAAGGCCGAACGGACGGCCGCACGGTTTCGTCGCGGGTGATCTGCTCGTGATATGTGATTACGAGGACACCACGATCTTCCAGGCCAGTAGCGTCGACGCCAGCGCAAATTCCGTCGCACATGCCGCCGAGACAGGGGTGCCGGGTAACTGCTCGGATGCCATGGGAGTGCGCCCCAGCTGCACGCCTGCGGTTACACGGATATTCCAGCCGGGGGCGCAGTTGATGCGCTTTGAACCTGTGGCTTGGTATGTCGGCAACAATGGCCGCACGGGGACCACAAACAGCCCGACGTCGCTTTACCGTATCAGCATCCGCTCTGACGGAGCCGGAAACGCGGTAGTGCAGACGGAGGAGGTGGTCGAAGGCGTACGTGACATGCAAATGCGCTACATGTATGACAGTGACAGCCTTTATCGGTTTGCATCGGGCACCGGTACCGAGAGGGTTGAAGACTGGCGTTTGGTCACCGGCATCGAGATACAACTGACGATCGAGTCGCCCGAGGCGGGTACGACGACTGACGCTGCGCGCCCGAGACTCACCCGCACGCTCACACACGTGGTTAATCTGAGGAATCGCGTGCCATGAAATGTCCAGTCCCATTCAGTTCGCGGCAGAGAGGTGCAACACTCCTGATCGCGCTGGTCATGCTGATCGTGATGACATTGCTCGGGCTGGCCAGCATACGCAGCTCGAGCATGCAGGAGCGCATGGGTGCCAACCTGTATGACCGCAGCCTTGCGTTCCAGGCTGTTGAGTCCGCGTTGCGCGAGGCAGAGGCGAGGATTTCTGCCGGCACCGTAGTGACCAACAGCAATGGTTTCTACTGTCCCCCCAACGGCATACCGCCGAGCTGCGCGGCCCCTGGGCCATCTGCAACCGAGTCCGCGCCCGAGACGGAGGGCGAGACGCCGACCACCCCGACGGTCAGCTATATCGAGCGCTGGAAGGATTCAAGTACGCAGTGGGCAGCCGCCACGACCTGGTGGGGCAGCGTCGATGACGACATGAAGGCACGGCTGGGCGGAGCCAACCGACGCCCCGAGTACATCATCGAATACATGGGTCAATCGGAGGACGGCACGGGCTGCGGTCGGTCAGGAAGCACCAGCTGCCGCGGTCCGCGCTATCGCGTCACTGCCCGCATGCCGCCCGTAGAAGGCCTGCCCAACGTGGTTCTTCAAACAAGTTACCGGCCCTGAACCCTACCGGAGTACGCATCATGACCGCCGTTTTTTTCCGTTCCTGCGGGCGCCCCGGGATGCTGAGCGCAGCCTTGGTGGCCGCCTTTGCCGCGTCGTCGCCCGCGAAGGCGCAAACCGACATCTCGAACCAGCCGTTGGTACTGAACGTTACGGCCGCACCGAACGTCATGATGATTCTCGACAACTCAGGGTCGATGCTTTACGAGACGCTGCCGGACTACTTCCGCGACATCTGGGATTTCGAGCTGGCGATACGCAACAGCGGCAGCACCAGCGTGTACATGCCGGATTACGACGACCTGAATATTTTCAATCTGGCGCTCCGGTCCTCGTCGCTGAACCGCATCTACTACAACCCCAATGTCACCTACCGTACCTGGACGAACGCGGACGGAACCGCCTATGCCCAATCCTCGCCGACGGCCGCTCCGATACGCCCCGGCTCCACGACGACGATTGATCTGACGACGGAGAAGACCCACACCTTCCGCTGGCGGACGAACACGACGGTCACGACTTTCTCCGCAAGTTCAACGGCGGTGCCGCGCACTTTCTCGTGCCCGGACGGGCCTGATGGCAACACGCAACCGGACGACACCTGCGCCCAGACCTACGCGCCGATGACCTTCTTTGTCCATAAGGGCACGGGATCGATTTACGAGCGGGCCAATTACTATCGTTATCGCATCGTCGGCGCTGCCGCCACTCGCAAGGACATGGCGGATGGCACCGAAACAGCCGTGACGAGCTTCAACTGGGCGGGTGGCGTCACGCGCACGCTGGACCAGGAAAAGCAGAACTTTGCCAACTGGTATACGTACAACCGCAGCCGTATCAATGCAGCAAAGAGTGGCGTGAGCTACGCCTTTTCGACGCTGGGGCAGAATTACCGGGTGGGCTTCCGCACCATCAACGGCACGACGGGATGGCTGGATATTCCGACCGACGGCACCTTCTCGGACACGAATCGCAGCAACTTCTTCACCAGCCTGTTCGATGCGGTCGCCGACGGCAACACACCGCTGCGCGTATCGCTGTGGAACGCGGGAGCTTACTTTTCGACCTCGGCGCCCTGGGGGCCGAACGTGGGTGGGGCGCCGCTGAGCTGCCGCCAGAGTTTTTCCATCCTGACCACCGATGGCTATTACAACGACAACAGTACGATCTACGCCACCGCTGGCAATGCCGACGGCACCAAGGGGCGGCCCTATGCCGATACGCAGTCGGTCACGCTCGCAGACATCGCGATGTACTACTACGACACGGATCTGCAGCCCGACATTGAGAACAATGTTCCGACCACCCCGGAGGACGGCAACAGCAAGCAGCACATGAACACCTTCGGTGTGTCCTTCGGTCTCACCGGTTCGCTGAACACGGCAACCGATCTGCCACGCCTGACCTCCGGCGAAATTTCCTGGCCGAGCATTTCGACGGATGCGGGGAAGCTCGACGACCTTTGGCACGCGACGATCAACGGACGAGGCAAGTTCGTCAACGCGGGCGATCCACAGGAATTTGCGGACGGCCTCAAGGGCGCGCTGGATACCATCGTCGCGCGGACGGCGTCGTCCTCTAATCTGGGTGTATCGGCTACGCAGTTGCGTCAGGGTAGCCGGGTCTTTCAAGCTCGATTCACCAGCGAAATCTGGACCGGTGACGTGTGGTCCTTCCTGATTGACAGCAACGGCGATATTTCGACTAACCCGGAGTGGCGAGCCGGCGATCAGGTGCCTGCCCCTGCCAGTCGCAACATATATACGCGCAATGGAAGCACTGCCGTGCCCTTCGTGTGGAGCGAACTGAGTACGGATCAAAAGGCGGCGCTTGGCAACAGCAGCGCCGTGCTCGACTACCTGCGTGGGGTGCGTAGCGGAGAATCGAGCGAGGGTGGCACCTTCCGTAACCGGTCCTCGCTGATCGGCGACATCGTTCACTCATCGCCTATATACGTGGGGGAACCGGAGGATTTCGCCTACGAGCGCTTTGCGTGGACGGGGGCGTCGAGCTATCAGACTTACCGTACCCTCAGCGCAACTCGCACGCCCATGCTTTACGTCGCTGCCAACGACGGCATGCTGCACGGCTTCGTTGCCAGCACCGGTGTCGAGCGCTTCGCCTACGTGCCCTCCTCGTCACTGGCCCAGATGTATCAACTCACCAGCCCCAACTACACTCACCAGTTCATCAACGATGGAGCACTGACCGTAGCGGAGGTGTACGACGCGGGAAGCGTGGGGGCTTGGCGCACCGATCCACCGGCCGAGGAGGGCGCCAACTCTATGCGCTGGATGTCAGCGACCCCACCGTCCCGACAACGAACGCTGCAAGCCGTAGGGTCATGTGGGAGTTTTCGGATGCCGACTTCGGCAAGTTCACGGGCAAGCCGGTTGTTGCCCGCATGAACAACGACGAGTGGGCGGTACTGGTGGGCAATGGCTACAACAGCAACGAGTACAAGGGCTTCCTGTTTGTTGTGAATGCGATCACCGGTGCACTCATCAGGAAGATCGATACCGGAGCGTGCCCGGAGACCGACGATCCTTGCGTCAGCAATGGCCTGGGCGAAGTCACTCCATGGGACGAAGACAACGATGGAGATGTCGATTACATCTACGGCGGCGACCTGCGGGGGAATCTGTGGCGTTTCGATGTCTCGTCCAGCACAACGGCAGACTGGAAAGTGTCCTTCGGAACGCCCACGTCGCCGCTGCCCTTGTTCAGGGCGCGGGATGCGTCGGGCACGCCGCAACCGATCACCTCGAAGGTCGAGCTCCTGCTCGATCCGTCCACCAGTACCCGCTGGGTGTCCTTCGGCACCGGCAAGTTCCTCGGTAACGATGACCGCACGAGCAACGCTGTGCAGACCTGGTACGGCCTTTACGACAGCTACTCGAACGTCGCCACGACACCGGTGAGCGGCCGTTCGGATCTGGCCCAGCGGGTCGTTCTCGTCGAAACCCGGCAGACGTCAGAGTCTGAAACAGAGAATGCCAACGGCGAAACCGAGACGACGACAACGAGCTTTGACGTGCGAGTGATCTCCGCGCCCGGAGATACCGTAGGGGGCGCCGAGGTCACGGACGCCGACGGCAATTACACTCGCAAAGGCTGGTATCTCGATCTGGTTCCGCCGAGCGGCACCGCGGCAGGCGAGCGCATCATTTTCGGCGTGCAGACTTTCGGTGGGGCACTTTTTGCAACCAGTGCAATTCCTGCCGACGATCCCTGCAGTCCGGGCGGATCCGGCTGGTTCATGGCGATCAACCCCTACACCGGCGGGCGGTTCGACTCCGAACTGATTGCAGGTCGTGATCAGGTGACCGTGACTGTCGGTGAATCGACCGTCAATTACTACGTCAGCGCTCTTCGCATCGACGGCATGCCATCTAGCCCAATTTTCGTGCGCGACGGCAGTTCGGGATCTGGGGGTAGCAGTGGAGGCAATCAAAGCGGGGGCTCCGGCGTCGGCACCTCAGACGCGCTGATCAACACATCGGATCTCGGAGCTGGCGGTAGCGGTACGGGTGGTACAGGGGGTCAAGAGACAGGAGTAGAACGCAAGTGCTCCGGCGGGATTGTGTGTCCCCGTCTCTACCTGCCCGACCGCTTCGGCCGGATTTCCTGGCGCGAACTGATCGCCGACTGACACGGAATACACACAGATGAACACTGCCAACAACACTCGCCTGCAGCGCGGATTCACGCTGATCGAACTGATGATCGTGGTGGCGATCATCGGCATCCTCGCGGCGATCGCCTATCCGAACTACACGCAGTACGTGATCGACAGCCGGCGCGCGACGGCCGCCGCCTGCCTGTCCGAACAGGCGCAGGCGCTCGAACGCTTTTTCACCACCACGCTGTCCTACGTCGGCGGCGGTACCAACCTGAACACGCGGCAGTGCGTCACCGATCTGGCCGGCTTCTACACCTTCGCGTCCGACATCGACGACGACACGCCGCGCGCATTCGCTATCACTGCGACGCCCCTCAACGCCCAGTTGAACAACGACAGCAAGTGCGGGTGCGTGCTGACGCTGAACCAGACGGGCACCAAGGGCGCGTCCGGTTCGGCTGCGCGCTGTTCGACCGCGGCCGGTGTGACCGCCTGCTGGAAGTGAGTGGCAGACACCGAAATTGACACGGAACGGCGTGCCGCCGGCGAGGGGACGCTCAAGCTGCAAGGTGGGCAGGCCGTATACGACTGATCGTCCCTCACCTCGTCGCACATGTCCGGCCCCAATCCACAGGCGGGTTTCACGCTGCTGGAACTGATGATCACGGTCGCCATCCTGGCCGTGATCGCTGCGTTCGCGGTGCCGTCCTTCCAGTCTCTGATCATGCTCAACCGTCTGGCCAGCGAAGCGAACGAACTGGTCGCCGCACTCGGGCAGACGCGCACCGAAGCGATACGCGTGAACCGGCGCGTCATCCTCTGCCGCGCCGCGATCGACGGCGGCACGGTCGCCGCGGCCACCGGCTGCGTGGCCGGCGGCGGGCGCTGGGCCGGCTGGATGGTATTCGTCGATGCCGACGGCAGCGGCACCTACAACCCGAACGCGGCGAGCAATCCGGACGAGGTGCTCATCCGCACGCACGTCTTTCACGGCAACCTTCTTCAGACCGTGTCCGGCAATGCGCTTGCCGGCGCCGGTAACCGCATCGTGTTCCGACCCGACGGCCTCGCGCGCGCGCCCGGCCAGACCCTGCTGCAGACGGCCACGCTGCGGCTGTGCGAGGCATCGGCGACGATGCAGCAGAACGCGCGCGACGTCAGGCTGGGCGGTGGCAGCCGCGTCAGCGTGGCGCGCGCCACCTCGGCCGCCTGTGCCGCGCCGGAGGACGTCTGATGCGCGCGCCTGCGGGGCAGTCCGGCATGTCGCTGATCGAGGTGCTGGTCGCCATTTTCGTGCTGGCCATCGGCATGCTCGGCATGGCCGCGCTGCAGATGGCCTCGCTGCGTTCCAATCAGAGTTCCTACGAACGCAGCGCGGCCGTCATGGCAGCCTACACGATGATCGACCGCCTACGCGCCGACGTCACGGCGGCGCGCGCCGGCAGCTACAACCTCGCGCTCGACGACGACTGCGCATCACCGGGCGGCTCCACGTTCCCGGAGACCCAGCTTGCCGCCTGGCTGGCCGATCTGCAGACCAGCATGGGGCCGTCCGCCTGTGGCGGCGTGACCTGCAGCGCAGGGGCCGCCGCCAGCTGTGTCATCAGCGTGCGCTGGGACGACAGCCGGGCGCAGGGCGGCCTGAGCAACCAGACCTTCAGCATCGAGGCACGGCTGTGAGTACGCGAGGGCAGGGCGGCAGCACGCTGATCGAGCTGATGATCGCACTCACGCTCGGGCTGTTCATCATCGGCGCCGCCATCGCGCTGATGCTGAGCAACCGCCAGACCTACGACACGACCGAGGGCCTGTCGCGCATCCAGGAATCGACGCGTACCGCCTTCGAGCTGCTGGCCCGCGACATCCGCGAGGCCGGTCTCAATTCCTGCGGCGGCGCGCTGCAGTTCGTCAATGTGCTGACCAATCCGTCGTCGCTATGGTGGACGCAGTGGAACGGCGGCGTGCGCGGCTACGGCGGCAGCGACGCCTTCGCCGGCGCGACCTTCGGTTCGGGCGTCGGTCAGCGCGTGGCCGGCACCGCGGCGCTGCACATCATGCGCAGTGGCAGCCAGCCGCAGACGGTGGCCGCTCACGATACCGCCAGCCAGGTGCTGACGCTGAGTCCACGCAACAGCGCGCTGGCGGCCGGCGATCTGGCCATCGTCTGCAATTTCAGTCAGGCCAGCCTGTTCCAGGTTTCGGCGGCCGACGACAGCACGGTGTCGCATGGCACCGGCGGCACGCCCGGCAACTGCTCGCGCGGCCTCGGCTTCGCCAACCCGCCCGACTGCAGCCAGACCGGCCAGACCTACCGCTTCGAGGCGAACGCCGTGGTGATGCGGCTGGAGTCGCTGGCCTGGTATGTCGGCAACACCGGCCGCACCTCGACGACGACGCGCTCGCTCTACCGCGTGGCGCCGCAGAACGACGCCGGTACGTTGTCGCTGGTGACCGAGGAGGTGCTCGACGGCGTGATCGACCTGCAGCTCGACTACCTGATCGAAGGCGGCAGCGCCTACGTTGCCGCATCGGCGGTGACCGACTGGAACGCGGTGACCGGTGTGCGCATGCGTCTGACGATAGAGGAACCGGATCGCCCGGCGGTGGTGACCGACCGCGTGCGGCGCACCATGACGCACGTCGTCACGCTCAGGAACCGGATGTCATGACCGCGCATCCGGCTCATGCACAGCGCGGCGTCACCCTGGTGGTGGCTCTGATGCTGCTGATCGCCATCACGCTGCTCGGCCTGGCCAGCATGCGGGGCACCGGCATGCAGGAACGCATGAGCGCCAACCTGTACGACCGCGCGATCGCCTTCCAGGCGGCCGAATCGGCCCTGCGCGAGGCCGAGGCGCTGCTCGCCACCGGCACCGCCGGACCGTTCGATGGCACGGTCAGCGGCCTCTATCCGAAGCCGGCGCCGGGCGAGGACGATTTCGCCAATCGCTGGGAGTCGACTGCCACCGTCTGGGCCAGCGCCTCGGTGTGGTGGGACGGCGCCGACGCCGACACGCGCGCCAAGGCCGCTGGCGCGCCGCAGTACATCATCGAGGATCTCGGCATCTGGCCGTCCACGCCCGACTGCGATACGGTCACCACCATCGCCGCCGACTGCCTGAAACCGCGCTACCGCATCACCGCGCGCAGCGCACCGGTAACGGGCCGACCGTCGGTGCTGCTGCAGACCACTTACCGGCCATGACCATGCATCCGCTTCCCGCCCTCCATCGATTCCTCGCAGCGCTGCTGCTGGCCTTCCTGGCCGAGCAGCCGCTGCGCGCCGCGGTCGACATTGCCGACGCGCCCATCATGGTGGGCAGTTCGGTGGCGCCCAACCTGATGTTCCTGCTCGACGATTCCGGCTCGATGCAGTGGGAGGTGATGCCGGACGAAAACCTCTATTCCGCCTACTACCTGTTCCCGCCTCCATCGCGGCTCTATGGCGGCAACAACTATACGTCGCAGGTGCCGACCTTCCAGGACAACAACATTCACAACTTCTTCGCGCGCTCGCCGGACAACAACGCGGTGTTCTACAACCCGCAGACGAGCTACAAGCCCTGGATACGCCATACCGGCGTGAGCTTCGGCGACGTATCGCCGACGGCGGCACCCTACAACCCGTCCGACACCTCGCGCGGCACGCTCGATCTGACGGCCTCGCAGACGCAGTCAGCCTTCTGGTTCAACAACACCACGAGCACCAACCAGAACTCCGCGAGCTATGCCTGCGGTCCCCCGTGCGACCAGACCTTCCGGCCGATCACCTTCTACATCTATCGCGGCAGCGGTTCGCGCGTCAGTGCAGCCAACTACACGAAGTACCAGATCCGCGGCACGCGGGCCTACAAGCGTGATCCGGTCACCGCAGCGGAGGTCGAGATCACCAGCTTCAGCTGGCCCAATGGCGTCACCCGCACGGTCGCGCAGGAAACGCAGAACTTCGCCAACTGGTTCAGCTACTACCGCAGCCGCATCCTCGCCGCGCGCGCCGGCGCGTCAATCGCCTTCGGCCAGCTCGGCACCAACTACCGGGTCGGTTTCCGCACCATCAACGGCCAGGGCCAGCTGCTGATTCCGATCAACGGAACCTTCACCGGCACGAATCGCGAAACCTGGTTCCAGCGCCTGTTCGAAACCGATATCGGCACCAGCGGCACGCCACTGCGCACGGCGCTGAACTGGGCCGGCAACTACTTCGAGAACACGACCGGAAACAACGATCCGTGGAAGGACGCCGCCTACCCGCAGCCGCTGGCCTGCCGCCAGTCCTTCACCATCCTGACCACCGACGGCTACTGGAGCGACAACTTTTCGCTGCCGGCCGGCAGCCAGAACGCCGACGGCAGCGAGCCGCTGCCCTACCGCGACTCGCACAGCAACACGCTGGCCGACGTCGCCATGTACTACTACAAGCGCGATCTGCGCACCGGCATCGCCAACAACGTGCCGACCAGCACCCGCGATCCGGCGGACTGGCAGCACATGGTGACCTTCGGCCTGTCGCTGGGCACCAGCGGCACGCTGGACCCGGCCACCGATCTGCCGGCGCTGACCGCCGGCACCAAGAGCTGGCCGAATCCGGCACTCAGTTCGCCGGCGAAGCTGGACGATCTCTGGCACGCCGGCCTGAACGGCCGCGGCGGCTTCGTGAATGCGTCCAACCCGACGCAGTTCATCGACGGCCTGTCGGCCATGCTGACCGACATCGGCGAGCGGGTGGCGTCCAGCGGCACGGTAGCGGCGACCAGCACATCGGTCACGTCGAACACGCTGCTGTTCCAGGCGCGTTTCGTCGGCGGCGACTGGACCGGCGACCTGTGGGCCACCCGCATCCTGAGCGACGGCACGCTGGCGACCACGCCAAGCTGGAAGGCGTCCGAACACCTGCCGACGCCGGCCAACCGTTCCATCTACACCTGGTCGGGCAGCGCCGGCATTCCCTTCCAGTGGGCGAACCTGACCGCCCCACAGCGAACCACGCTGGGCTCGTCGGCCGTGCTCGACTATCTTCGCGGCGTGACCTCCGGCGAGGCACGCAATGGCGGCACCTACCGCAACCGGAAGTCGGTGCTGGGCGACATCGTCAATTCGGCGCCGCTCTATGTCGGCGCGGTGACCGACCTGCGGCTCGACCGCTTCAGCTGGATTGGCGCCAGCACCTATCAGGACCACCGCGCAGCGGTCGCCTCGCGCCGTGAAATGGTCTATGTCGCGGCCAACGACGGCATGCTGCACGCCTTCGATGCACGCACCGGTGACGAGCGTTTCGCTTACGTGCCCAGCGGCGCGCTGGCGACGATGAAAACGCTGTCCAGCGCCGATTACGCGCACAAGTACATCAACGACGGCTCGGCCGTCGTGGCGGAGGTGTATTTCGGCGGCGCCTGGCGCACCGTGCTGGTCGGCACCCAGGGCCGCGGCGGCAAGAGCGTGTACGCGCTCGACATCACCAATCCGGACAGCTTCGCCGCGAACAAGGTGCTGTGGGAATACACGCACACCAGCCTCGGCCAGACCACCGGTACACCGGTCATCACCCGGCTCAACGACGGCAACTGGGCGGTCATCGTCGGCAATGGCTACAACAGCGCCAACGAGCGCGCCGAGCTTTTCGTGCTCAACATTTCCAATGGCGCGCTGCTCGCCCGCATCGACACGCTGCGCGGCTCCGGCACCGCGCCGAACGGTCTGGCGGCAGTGGAGGGCGTCGATGTCGATCGTGACGGCGATACCGATCTGGTCTACGGCGGCGACCTGCTCGGCAATCTGTGGAAATTCGACCTGAGCAACGCTGCGCCGGCGCAGTGGCGCGTTGCCTATGGCACCGCGACCGCACCGGAGCCGCTGTTCACCGCACGCAGCGCGAGCAACGCGGTGCAGCCGATCACCGGCGGCGTGAGCGTCGGGTTCAATCCGGCCGACCGTAAGCTGTGGGTGTTCTTCGGCACCGGCCGCTACCTGTCGACCGGCGATCTGTCGACCACGGCCACCCAGACCTGGTACGGAGTGAACGACACCGGCAGCACCATCGGCGGCCGCGGCAATCTGGCGCAGCGGATCATTCTGGAAGAGGGCGCGACGGGGCAGGGCGACCGCTATCGCGTCATTTCCAAGCCCGGCGATACGACGGGCGGCAGCACGATGACCAACAAGCGCGGTTGGTACATCGATCTGACCTCGCCGACCGCCGGTGCCGAAGGAGAACGCATGGTTTTCGCACCGGTGCTGGGTGCAAGCACGCTGTTCGCCAGCACCCTCATCCCGAGTGACGATCCCTGCGAGCCGGGCGGCCGCGGCTGGGTACTGGGTGTGAATCCATTCACCGGCGGTCGTCAGGATTTCGACGTGTTCGACTTCAACCGCGACGGCGGCGTCGATGCCGGCGACCAGGTCAATCAGGCCAATGGCGACGGCACTAACCGCAAGGTGGTCGGCAGTGGTTACAGCACGGACAGCCTGCCGGGCAGTCCGCTGCAACTGGGCAAGCAGCAGATCGTCGGCGGTTCGGACGGCAATGCACAGTCACGCCGGGTGTCGGACGGCCAGCGTTCCGGGCGCGTATCGTGGAAAGAGATATTGAGGGACTGATCGTGAAAGCTCTGATCGCAGCACTGTTGTGCTTGGCCACCACCGGAGGCGCGTATGCCGCCGAACCCTTGTCGCCGGTCGCCAATCCTTCGCTGTACGAATCGCGCGGCACGGTTGGCGGTGTCGATAGCGCATCGGGTACGCTGATGATAGGCGGCAAGCGATACAAGGCGAACGCCAACACCGTCATCTTCATCGACGACGGTCGCGGCAACGTGCGCAAGGCGCTGAAGCTCGCTGACATTCCGCCCAATGTGCCGGTCAGCTTTTCGGCTGGCGAAGACGGACAGGTCACGCAGATCTACGTAGGCGGCGGAATCCAGCCGTTCCGGCCGTAGTCGCGCGGCCGGAAAGACCGGGCCGGAACAGCGATCGGTCGGGGTCGGACGGCGGTTGTGGATGTTTCAGATGAATCGGACGCACTGACACGCCCAATATCAGTGGTTCTGAAAATTACTGTTTTCAGAACTTTAATCAAGGGATGAGATTACGATCTCAACACCTTGAACCGAAATGATTCGCCGCCCGCTCCTCTGACGTCCAAAAGCGAAAATTCAGGACGAAGTGAACAGGTGCGCGATCAGTGCAACGCCGATCGCCGCGACCGCGAGCGAAGTCCACGACGCGAGTCCGCTCATGTAGCCGTCAGGAATTTCCACCGGCTTCAGCGTCGCCAGCACGCGCCGGTACTGCACGACCGCCAGCGTTACTGAAATCGAGCCCAGTGCGATCAGCGCGACGCCTATCCAGAACGACAAGCCGTGCGGCGCACCGTTGAGCGTCTTCTGATTGCCCAGCATCGCGACGAACAGTGCGAAGCGTTCGATGGCGAAACCGAAGGCCATCAGTGCCAGCGCCGTACGCGACCACGCGAGCAAGGTGCGCTCGGCGGCGAAGAAGACGCGCGGATCGTTCAGGTCCGACATGCTCAGCCTTGCGCCGCCGGACGCCGGCGGTAGGTCACGACCAGCACGTCGCGCCAGGCCGGCTTCGACGGATCGAGCGGATGGATGGGCGTCACACCGTGCAGCGCCCGCTGGTCATTGACCAGCGCCGCGTCGCACGGCGCCGTGAGCGTGAAACTGTCCAGACGCCTGCCTTCGGGCGAGAAGATTTCCGTGGTGCCGCTCTCAACGTTCTCCCGCCGGACCATCATGACCAGCACGAAATCGACGCCATCGCGATGCACGCCTTCCGGCGTCGGCTTGCCCTCGCCTTCGGCGCGCGCCTCGATGCGGAACTGATGTACCTCGATATGCGCGTCGTGACCGGGGTGCAGGCGCTGGAACACCGACAGCCCGAACTGCGCCACCGTCTGCATGGTCGAGCCGCCGAGTACCTGCGGCCGCACCGGTTCGAAGTGGCGCTCGACGCCGCCATTCAGCGTGTTGTAGTCCAGGCTCTGGTAATGCGGCTGATGCGGTTCGAACTGGATGCGCAATCCGTCGGCCGGCGCGCTGAGCACCGCATAGCGGCGGCGACGGTAGCGGCCACCGTCCGCCATATAGGTATCGGTTTCCAGATCGCCCCAGCTGGCGGCGAATACGTCCCAGTCAGCACGCCAGCCGGAACGCAGGCTGGACAGCGCATCGCGTACCTGTGCCGACGGCAGGAAGCAGAAATCGTGGGCCGCGACGTTCTCGGCGAGCGCGCGGGCAAAAGTGCCGGTATTCAGGGAGGGGGACATCTGTGACAGAACGACGAAAACCGCGAAAGCAGGGACGATACTCCCCTGCCCCCGGCAACGCACGCGCCGACCCGATTTAGAATCGTTGCCCCGCCGGAGATCCCGTCACATGCCCCGCTTCTGCGCCAACCTGTCACTGCTGTTCACCGAACACCCCTTCGCCGAGCGCTGGGCCGCCGCCGCGCGCGCCGGTTTTCGCGGCGTCGAATGCCATTTTCCGTACGCCGAACCGCCCGCCGTGCTGGCCGAGGAATTGCGGAGTAATGGCCTGGAGCAGGTGCTGTTCAATCTGCCGCCGGGCGACTGGGCCGCGGGCGAACGCGGCATCGCCTGCCTGCCCGAACGCGTCGCCGAATTCGAGGACGGTGTCGGCCGCGCCATCGACTACGCCCGCGCGCTTGGCTGTCGGCGCATCAACTGCCTGGCCGGCATCGCTCCGGCCGGCGCCAAACGCAGCGAGCTGATGGCAGTAATGGAGCGCAATCTGCGCTTCGCGGCGCGCGCGCTGGCGCGGGAAAACATCGAGCTGCTGGTCGAGCCGATCAACGACCGCGACATGCCGGGCTTCCTGCTGAACCGCTCGGCCGAAACGTTGGCGCTGATCGAGCGCGTCGGCGAGCCCAACGTGAAGCTGCAGTACGACGTCTATCACATGCAGATCATGGAAGGCGATCTCGCCCGCACGCTGCAGCGCGAACTGGCGCGCATCGGCCACGTGCAGATCGCCGACAACCCGGGCCGTCACGAACCGGGCAGCGGCGAGATCAACTACCCCTTCCTGTTCGACTGGCTGGACCGCATCGGCTACACCGGCTGGGTCAGCGCGGAATACGTCCCGGCCGGCGATACGGTCGCCGGCCTGGGCTGGATGCCACGCTGAAGGTCAGGGCAGCGAGAAGCCGTCGGCCGCCAGCACCTTGCGCGCAGGGTCCGACTGCAGGAAGCGGGCGAAACGCTCGCCCTCGCTGCCCGGCGCCGACAGCACGACCAGTCCGTAGTCCGCGCCGACCGCCAGGTCCGGCGGCAGTGCCACTTCCTGCAGCGCCGGCACTTCGCGCCGTGCCAGCCGCGTGTTGGTGCAGTAGGTGACGAAGAGGTCGGCCTGGCCGTCGTCCACCACCCAGGCGTAGACGTTGCGCCCCGCTGGCGGCTTCGCCGAATCTGCGGCACCAGTGAGCTGCCTGCCGCGCGCCGCCAGCGCCCGGCCGATGCCCGGTCGGAGTGCGTCGGCGCGCTGGAACATCTGCACCGCGTAGTCGCCTGCCGGGTCGGCCTTGGGCGTCGATACACCGAGCTTCAGATCGCGAGCCAACATGGCGTCGAGCGCGCTCTCCGGGGTGACCGTCAGGCCCGGTCGCACCAGCAGGCACAGCTCGTTACGCGCGAAGCGTTCGACCTTGGCTGCCTTGCCGGCATCGACGAAAGTCTGCGGGTGCGTCATGTTGGCCGACGCGAACACGTCGGCCTTGGCACCGGCCGCGATCTTCTCGCGCAGTACGCCGCTCGGCCCGAATTCGAAGCGGGGCGCTGCCCCGCCCTGCTCCACATACATCTTGCCCAGCTGGGTGAACACCGACTTCAGGCTGCCGGCCGCATGCACCGACGCACCGTCGGCCTGCGCCACGCCGGCCAGCAGCGAAGTGCAGGCCGCCACGATGAGCGCGCGCATGATCACTTGGCCGCGTTCGGGAAGAACAGCTGCTGGCCGTCGATCTTGTAGTCGGCGATCGCCTTCTGGCCTTCGGCCGACACCACCCAGTCGATGAAGGCCTGACCGTCGGCCTTCTTCACGTGCGGGTGCTTGTCCGGATTGACCAGGATGACGCCGTACTGGTTGAACAGACGCTTGTCGCCCTCGACCGAAATGGTCAGGTCGGCGCGGTTCTTGAACGACAGCCAGGTGCCGCGGTCGGCCAGGATGTAGGCGTTCATCGACGCCGCGGTATTCAGCGCCGGGCCCATGCCGGAGCCGGTGTCTCGGTACCAGGCGCCCTTGGTTGCGTCGAGGTCCACGCCGGCTGCCTTCCACAGGCGCAGTTCGGCAGCGTGCGTGCCGCTCTTGTCGCCGCGCGACACGAAGGGGGCCTGCGCTGCCTGGATGGCCTTCAGCGCCTCGGTGATGTCCTTGCCACCAGCCACCTTGGCCGGATCCGACTTCGGGCCGACCAGGATGAAGTCGTTGTACATGACCTCCTGACGCTTCACACCATAGCCCTCGGCGATGAATTTCTCCTCCGCCACCTTGTCATGGACGAATACCACGTCGGCATCACCGCGGCGTGCCATGTCCAGCGCCTGACCGGTGCCCAGCGCGACAACGCGCACCTCGATGCCGGTCTTGGCCTGGAAGATGGGCAGCAGGTGCTTGAACAGACCCGACTGCTCGGTCGAGGTGGTCGACGACACCGTGATGAAGCGGTCGGCCGCGTGGGTGAACGGGGCCGCCAGCGTGAGGGCGGCAACCGCGGCGGTGGCGATGAATGAACGGCGGATCAGGTCCATGAAAGCTCTCCTCTGAGGTAATGCCCGGCTTCAGCCGAGCGTGGTGCGGCAAAGAAGTCGGCCACCGGCGTGTGTTCAGTGATGCGGCCGGTGTCGACGAAAACGATGTCGTCGGCCAGGCGACGAGCCTGGCCAAGGTGATGGGTGACCATGACGATGGAGCAGCCGTCGTCGGCGATGACGCGGATGATGCGTTCCACCTCGGCCGCGGCACCGGGGTCGAGACTGGCGGTCGGCTCGTCGAGGAAGAGCACGCGCGGGCGCAGCGCCCAGGCGCGGGCCAGCGCCACCCGCTGCTGCTCACCGCCGGACAGCACCCGCGCCGGGCGGTTGGCCAGCGCGGCGAGGCCGACGCGCTCCAGCACGTCGAGCGCGCGCGTGCGACGCTCGGCGGCCGGCACACCGGCCAGGTAGAGCGCGTAGCTCACGTTGTCGAGCACGCTGCGGCGGAGCATGACCGGGCGCTGGAACACCATCGCCTGCACCGGCGTGCCGCTGCCGCCGTTCCACAGGATGCGGCCGGCGGTCGGTTCGATCAGTCCGTGCATCAGGCGCATCAGCACGCTCTTGCCCGCACCGTTGGGGCCGAGTATCAGCGTGCGCCGCCCCGCTTCGATGCGCAGCGACACGTCGCGGATCAGCGAGCGGTCGTCGGCGTCGTAGCGCAGCGATTCAAGCGCGAGTAGTGCGTCAGCCATGGCGTCGCACCGCCCATTCGCGCACCACGTGCGCCAGCGCGTTCAGTATCAGCACGATGGAAATCAGGATGAAGCCCAGCGCCAGCGCCAGCGGCAGGTCGCCCTTGCTGGTTTCGAGGGCGATGCTGGTGGTCATGACACGGGTGACGCCGTCGATGTTGCCGCCGACGATCATGACCGCGCCGACCTCCGCCACCGCCCGCCCCAGACCGGCCAGCACCGCGGTGGACAGCGAGAAGCGGGTATCGACCAGCAGGGTCAGCGCGGCGCGCGGCGTTGACGCGCCGAGCGAGCGCAGCTGTTCCTCGTAGTCGCGCCAGGCGTCGGCGACGATCTGCCGCGACAGCGCCGCGATGATGGGCGTGATCAGTACGACCTGCGCAATCACCATCGCGGTCGGCGTGAACAGCAGGCCGAAGGAACCGAGCGGGCCGGCGCGCGACAGCAGCAGATAGACCAGCAGGCCGATCACCACCGGCGGCAGACCCATCATGCCGTTCAGGATGACGGTCAGCGGCTTGCGGCCCGGAAATCGGCCGACCGCCACGGCAGCGCCGATCGGCAGGCCCAGACAGGCGGCGAGGAAAACGGCGGTCAGGCTCACCTGCAGGCTGAGCGCGACGATGTGCAGCAGATTGGCGTCGGCGGCGACGATCAGACTGCCGGCGGTGGCGAAGCTTTCGCTCATCGTGCTCATGGCGCCGGCTCCGCGATGATCAGCAGGTCCAGCCCCGGTGTGGCCACGGCGCTCATTTCCAGCGTGTAGCGCTGGCCCGCATCGAGCCGGTAGATCAGTTCCTTCTGCACGCCCTCGCCGCGCAGACAGCGCAGCGGGCGCATGTAAACAGGCAGCGGCAGTCCGTCCGCCGACAGCACCTCGATCCAGGCGCGCTCGCTGCTCATGACGCGGTAGGTGCCGGCCGACGGTACCGTGAAGGCCACCATGCCGGCGTGGCCGGCGGTACGCCGGCCCGGTGCCCGCAGCGCCACCTCGCCTTCCGGCTGCAGGCGGACGCTCACCCGCCGCGCGTACGCGATCACCGGCACCGACCCGGCATTGCGCGCCGCCTCGACCGACGGGCCTGCCACGGTCCACGCCGATCTCAGCTCGGCCACGACGCGCGGTGCCTCGGTGCAGGCCTCGTCTTGCGCTGCGGCGGCGAACGCCGTCAGCGAACACAGGGCTGCGACGTACAGGCGGCAGAACCGGCGCAGTCCGGAAGTGGACATCCTATTCATCACGCGGCGTCCCTGCCCCGCACGACGGACTGCGCCGCGCTCGACGGATACGCTGCACCGCAACGAAAGGGCGCCGCCACAAGGAATGGCATCAATCGGCATCGGAAAACACATAAGATGCGGGAAGCTATCGCACTGATGTGTTGTGTCCTATATGTCCGAGTTTGCACAAAGCAGTCCGCGCCTGCGCGTCGAGTGGGATTTCGGTCCTGACGCGCCGGTCGGCATCGACCGGCTGCTGGCACTGCTGGCCGCCATCGAAACCAGCGGTTCGATCGCCGGTGCGGCGCGCGCAACCGGTCTGTCGTATCGCAACGCCTGGGGGCTGATCAACGCCTGGCAGGCCTGGTTCGGCCAGCCCTTGATCGCCACCGCGCGCGCGCATGGTTCGACGCTGGAGGCCTTCGCCCGCCAGTTGCTGGAGGTCGACCGCGGCGCCCGGCAGTCGCTGGCGCGCGCGCTCGACGGCGCCAGCCAGCCGATGCGCGCGCTGTCGCTGCAGCCGGCCGAGCACGGTGGTGCCGCACTGCGTTTTGCCGCCAGCCACGAACCGCTGCTGAACGACCTGATCCGTCAGTTGCGCAGCGAGCGGTCCGACGCCGCCGCGGTCACGCTGAGCACGCACGGCAGCCTCGAATCGCTGCTCGCGCTGGCTGCCCGCCGCTGCGAAATCGCCGGCTTCCACTGCCCGGTCGGCGAACTGGGGCGCGACATCTGGGCGCTTTACCGCGCGCAGCACGGCCTGCCACGGCTGCGCCTGATCGGCTTCGCGCGTCGGCGGCAGGGCCTCATCCTGGCGCGCGGCAATCCGAAGAAAGTGAGCGGCCTGGCCGACCTGTCGCGCACCGACCTGCGCTTCGTGCACCGCCAGCCAGGCGCCGGCACGCGGCTCGCGTTCGACCTGCTGGCGCGCCGCGCCGGGCTGGATACGCGCGCGCTGAACGAGGGCGACGAAGAGCACACGCACGCCGCGGTGGCGGCGCTGATCGCCAGCGACGAAGCCGACGCCGGCCTCGGGCTGGAAGCCTTCGCCCATCGCCTCGGTCTGGACTTCATCCCGCTGTTCGAAGAGATGTACTTCCTGGCGATGCGCGACGCGCCGACCTCGCGCGACACGGTGCACTCGCTGTCCACGCTGCTGCAACAGCCGGACTGGCGTGCGCGCGGCGACGGGCTGAGTGGCTACTCGCTGGCCGAAGCCGGGGTCGAGTACGACCTCGCGGGCGCCGAGCGCCTGCTGTTTGGCGGCTGATATCCGCGGCGCCCACGCCGGCCCTTGGTAGAATCGCGCCTCAGTTACCGGACCCTTACATGAAACGCACCCGATTCGCCCGCCGCGGCGGCCTTACCCAGGACGCCGCCCTGCTCACCCGGCTGGCCACCGGCCTGGCGCTGTCGGCCAGCCGCATCGAAGACCGCTACTGGGAAGTGCGGCTGACCGAACAGGTGAGCCGGCTGCTGGCCGACCGCAACGAAGACGCGCTGAACGCGGCACTCGACCACCTGTGGCGCGAGGACGCGCCGGCCTACGACGAACTGGCCGATTTCATCGAAGCGGGCAGCGAGTGCGGTCTGCCGGGCGACGCCAACAAGGACTGGGACGCCGTCGTGTTCGCCGCCCCCCTGCTCGCCTGGTCGCGTTTCTCCATTCCGGCCGGGCCGATTGCCGCTACGCTGCTGGCCAGCCTCAAGGTGCAGCTGTGTGCGCACGCCTTCGGCGCCCACACCAAGGTGGCGCTGGCCGACTATCTGTTCAGCCCCGACCAGTTGCCGCGCGGCTACGTCGAGACGCGCGATCTGGCGGACGACCTGGGTGAAGCGGTGCTCGCCGGGAATGATCTGAAGCTGGAAGCGGATGCGATGGCGCAGACCACCACCTTCCTGTCCGACACCCGCTACCTGATCGGCATCGCCATCGTGCCGCGCGGTCAGGCGCTGTTCCGCTGGCAGGAAGACGACGGCCAGCGCGAACACGTGGTGAAGCAATGGCAGGCCCAGGGCGGTGCGGTCATCGGCACGCTGATGCAGGGCTGTGCCTTCGAACTGCTGCCGCCCAACGCCTACCACTCGGCCTGCCGCGAAGCAGACCGCGCATCGCGCGCCTATTCGCTGCGCGCCTCGGTCGCCTTCCTCGAACAGACACTGGCGGTGCCGGCGAGCGGCCTGCGCGCCATCATCGCGCCCTTCTACGACAAGCAGCTCGAGGAGTACCGCGTCGCCTTCACCACCACCGACTCCAGCGATGTCGTGCATGGCGTCGTGTGGGCGCTGCTCGGTGCCGAGGACGAAGAGACCGACACCGTTGGCGAGATCGAAGGCGTGCTGCGCGAATGCGGTCTGACCGACACGCTGGTGCTCGACCATCGCATGCCGATGGAGTTCTGCGACGACTGCGGCGCGCCGATGTACCCGGATCCGGACGGCCAGCCGGTGCATGCCGAACTGCCCGAATCGTCGGACCAGCCGCCCGCTCACCTGCACTGACACGTCATCCTGTTTCCGCGGCCGCGCCTCGCGCGGCCGTTTTCATTTGCTGAAGAACGCTCATGTCGCTTGAAAAAGAAGTCGCCCGCCGGCGCACCTTTGCCATCATTTCCCACCCGGACGCGGGCAAGACCACGCTGACCGAAAAGCTGCTGCTGTTCGCAGGCGCGATCCAGATCGCCGGCAGCGTGAAGGCGCGCAAGGCCGCCCGTCACGCCACCTCGGACTGGATGGAAATCGAAAAGCAGCGCGGCATTTCGGTCGCCAGCTCGGTGATGCAGATGGAGTACCGCGACTGCGTCGTGAACCTGCTCGACACGCCGGGCCACAAGGACTTCTCGGAAGACACCTACCGCGTGCTGACCGCGGTCGACGCCGCGCTGATGGTGATCGACGCCGCCAACGGTGTCGAAGCGCAGACGCTGCGCCTGCTCGAAGTCTGCCGCGCGCGCAACACGCCCATCATCACCTTCATCAACAAGATGGACCGCGAAGTGCGCGCGCCGCTCGACCTGATCGACGAACTCGAACGCACGCTGGGCATGGACGTCGCGCCCTTCACCTGGCCGCTCGGCATGGGCAAGGATTTCGCCGGCGTCTATGAACTGCGCGAAGACCGCATGCGCGTGTTCCGCGCCGGCGAGGACCGCATTTCCGGCGACGAGGAAGTGCTGCTCGGCCTGGACAATCCGGAAATCGCAGGCCGCTATCCGATGCAGTTCGAAACCGCGCACGCCGAGATCGACCTCGTGCGCGACGCCGCACCGCCCTTCGACGAAGCCGAATTCCTCGCCGGCCGGCAGACGCCGGTGTTCTTCGGTTCGGCGATCAACAACTTCGGCGTCAAGGAAGTGCTGGACGCGCTGGTCGACCTCGCCCCGCCACCGGGCGGTCGCCCTGCGATACAGCGCCGGGTCGAGCCGACCGAAGAGAAGTTCTCCGGCGTGGTGTTCAAGATCCAGGCGAACATGGACCCGTCGCACCGCGACCGCGTGGCCTTCCTGCGCGTCTGCTCAGGCCACTTCGAGCGCGGCATGCGCATGAAGGTGAGCCGCAACGGCAAGGACATCCGGCCCAACAACGTGGTCACCTTCCTGTCGCAGCGGCGCGAGCTGCTGGAAGAGGCCTACGCCGGCGACATCATCGGCATTCCCAACCACGGCACGCTGCAGTTGGGCGACACGCTGACCGAGGGCGAAACCCTGCAATTCACCGGCCTGCCCTTCTTCGCGCCTGAATTGTTCCAGGGCGTCGAGGTTAAAGATCCATTGAAAACCAAACAGTTGCGCGCAGGTCTTGAGCAACTGGGTGAAGAGGGTGCCATCCAGGTATTCCGTCCGCTGGCGGGCGGCACGCTGCTGCTGGGCGCGGTCGGCCAGCTGCAGTTCGAAGTGGTGATTCACCGCCTGAAGACCGAGTACGGCTGCGACGCCCGTCTCGAAGGCACGCGTTACACCATGGCGCGCTGGGTCACCTGCGACGACGAGCGCGAACTGAAGCGCTTCATCGACGCCAACGCCCACCGCATCGCCTACGACGCCGTGAACGCGCCCGCCTTCCTCGCCACCATGCGCGCCGAGCTCAAGGTGGCCGAAGAGAAGTGGGAAAAGATCAAGTTCCACGCCATGCGCGAGCATGCGGGGCTGATGTTCGCCAGCCACTGAGATACCGCTTCAGCGGCCGCTCGGGATTGCTTGTTGTGGGAGCGGCCTTGGCCGCGACGCGGCTGATGAGGGCCGCTGTCGGGGTCAGAAGACCCCTCCCACAAAACCCCGGCCCAGGCTACGGCCGCGAGTCGGGCGCCCGTCCTTGTGGGAGCGGCCTTGGCCGCGACAGGGCCGATGCACGCCGCAAGCTTCGATACCGGCCGCTGTCAGGGTCAGAAGCCCCCCCTACAGAACCTCCGCTCCAACGCTCAGTCCTTCTTCTGCGGATGCCCCGCCTTCGACGGCAGCTTGAGGTGCAGCGCTGCCTTGGCCATCAGGTTGGCCGACACCGGCGCGGTGACGAACAGGAAGAGCGTGATCAGCAATTCGTGGGTGCCGAAGCGGCCGTTGGCGGCGCTGTAGATCATGCTGGCGATCAGCACGCCGCCGACGCCCAGCGTGGTCGCCTTGGTTGGCGCGTGCAGGCGCTGGAAGAAGTCCTTGAAGCGCAGCATGCCGACGGCGCCGACCAGCGCGAAGAAGGCGCCGATCAGCAGCATGGCGACGACGATGATTTCGACCACGGGATGCAGGTTGTCCATCGCTCCTCCTTACTCGATCACGTCGCCGCGCGTCAGGTAGCGCGACAGGCCGACGGTGCCGACGAAGCCGAGCATGGCGACGATGAGCGCGGCTTCGAACAGCAGATCAGTGTGCTGACGCATGCCCAGCACGATGACCAGTGCGACAACGTTTACATAGAGGGTGTCGAGCGCCAGGATGCGATCGACCACTTCCGGACCGCGCAGCACCCGCCAGCCGCAGATCAGCATGGCGATCACGATGGCGCCGACGGTGATGTCCAGGGCCATATCTATCATTCGAAAATCTCCCGCAGCGGTGCTTCGTAGCGCGCCTTCATGTCGCGCGCGGCGGCCACCGGATCGTCGCAGTCGAGCGCATGAACGAGGATTTCGCGCCGACGCTCGTCGATGATGCAGGACACGGTGCCCGGCGTCATCGTGATGATGGAGGCGAACAACGCCACGCCATTCGGATGCTGAATGTCCAGCGGCACCGGCACCCAGGCCGGCTGCGGCACCCGAGTCGGACTCAGTGCCAGCCTGGCGACCGTGATGTTGGACATGATGATGTCCCACACGACGATCCCGACCAGCCGCAGCACGGTTGCGGCGGACTTCAGTGTGACGCCGGGCCCGATGAAGCCGCTGACCAGCCGCGGAATCACCAGCCCGAGCACGATGGCGGTCAGCACGTTGCCCGGGTCGATGGCCTGCTGCAGCGTGAGCCAGCCGGCGGCCACCATGGCCGACATGATCGGGTGCCCGAACCAGCGCTTGCCGTGGGCGGCTTCAGTGGTCGCCATCAGTGAGCTCCTTCGCTTGCCGGACGCGGAAACACATAGGGTTGCGTGGTCTGCGCGCCGGCGGCCCCAAGTACCGCTTCCTGATAGGCGCGGCGATCGACCAGCTGCACCGCCGCGGCATCGGTGTAGCGCTTCAGCGGTGCGGCGAGCACGCTCATCAGCACGCCGGCGCCGATCAGCGACACGGTGGCGAGCACCAGCCGCGGGCTGGCGCCGGCCGCGGTGCCGCTGTCGTTCGTTTCAGCGCGCACGCTCCAGAACAGCACGCTGCCGGCGCGCGCCAGACCGATCAGCGTCAGGAAGCCGACCAGCAGCACCACGGTCCACACCCAGGTCTGCGCCTCGTGTCCGCTCGACGCCTGCAGCACCATCAGCTTGCCGATGAAGCCCGGCAGCGGCGGCAGACCGGCGGCCGATGCAGCGGCGAGCAGCATCAGCAGACCGAGCAGCGCCGGCTGCGCCACCGCGGGTCCTGCTTCGAGCCGGTCAGCGGCATCGCCCCGTTGTGCCGACACCAGTTCGACCAGCAGGAAAAGCGCCGCGATGATGAGCGTGCTGTGCGCCATGTAGTACAGCGCCGCCGACCAGGCGGCCTCGCTGAACAGACCCAGCGCGGCCAGTATCGTGCCGACCGAGGCGACCGTCATGTAGGCCACCATGCGCGGCAGCGTGTGCGCGGCCAGCATGCCGAACACAGCCAGCACGCTGGTACCCAGCGCCAGCGGCAGCAGCCAGGGCTCGACCGTCAGTGCCGACGCGCCGGCGTCGGCGCCGAAGATGACGCCATGCACGCGCAGGATGCTGTAGACGCCGACCTTGGTCATCACCGCGAACAGTGCAGCGACCGGTGCGCTGGCCGCGGCATAGGTCGAGGGCAGCCACAGGTGCAGCGGCAGGATGGCCGCCTTGACGCCGAACACGACGAGCAGGATGAGCGCCGCCGCCTTCAGCACCACCGCGTCGTCACCGCTCACCAGCGGCACGCGCTGCGCGAGGTCGGCCATGTTCAGCGTGCCGACAGTGGCGTAGATCAGCGACACGCCGATCAGGAACAACGCGGAGGCCGCCAGATTGATCGCCACGTACTGCACGCCGACGCGGAAGCGCTCGCGTCCCTGGCCGTGCAGCAGCAGCACGTAGGAGGCGATCAGCAGCACCTCGAAGAACACGAACAGATTGAACAGGTCGCCGGTCACGAAGGCGCCGTTCAGGCCCATCAGCTGGAACTGGAACAGCGCGTGGAAATGCCGGCCGTGGCTGTCCCAGCCGCCGCTGGCGTAGAACAGCACCGGCAGCGCCACCGCCTGCGTCAGCACCAGCATCAGCGCCGACAGCCGGTCGATCACCAGCACGATGCCGAAGGGCGCCGGCCAGTCGCCGACGCGGTACACGCGCAGCACGCCGTCGTCCGCTTCCATCGCCAGCTTGAGCGCGAACATCAGTCCGAGCGCCACCGACACCAGCGCGATGCGACGCAGCCGCGGCAATGAATCGCGGTCGCCGATCAGCAGCATCAGCATGGCGGTGAAACTGGGCAGCAGTACCGGCAGCACCGCGAGGTGCTGGCGGAACAGCTGCATCATCACATCGGCGAAACTCATGTTCATGCTCCGGGCTCCCGGCCGTCGACGTGGTCGGTGCCCGATTCGGCACGGCTGCGCAGCGCCAGTTCGATCACGAAGCCGGTGGTGGCGAAGCCGATCACGATGGCGGTGAGCACCAGCGCCTGCGGCAGCGGGTCGGCCTGTACGTCGCCCTGCCCCAGGATCGGCGGCGCCGCGCTCCACAGACGACCCATGACGAAGATGAAAATATTCACCGCGTAACCGAGCAACGTCAGGCCCAGCACGACCGGGAAGCTGCGCCCGCGCAGCATCAGGTAGACGCCGCAGGCGGTGACCCAGCCGATGCCGCTGGCCACCAGGAACTCCATGCTGATGTTCGCGAAAAGACTCATCCGTGCTGCTCCTTGCTCGCCGCACCCAGTACCGACAGCGTCAGCATGGTGGCGCCGACGACGGTGATGTAGACCCCGAGATCGAAAGCCGCCGCACTGGCCAGCGGCAGTTCGCCCAGCAGCGGCAGCGCCGGGTGACCGTGCGCGCTGGTCAGGAAGGGGCGACCGAACCAGAAGGCGCCGATGCCGGTCAGTCCGGCGATCGCCAGGCCGGTGCCGATCCAGCGCGAGAAACGACGGCCGGCAGCGCCGTGCAGCAGCGCCTCGGCGCGCGCCTGACCGAGCGCCATGTACTGCATCACCAGCGCGACGGCGGTGATCAGCCCGGCGATGAAACCGCCGCCCGGCACGTTGTGGCCGCGCCAGAAAATGTAGGCCGACACCAGCAGCGCCAGCGGCAGCACCACGCGCGCGGCGACGCGCAACAGCAGCGGCTGTTCCTCGAAGGCCCAGCGACGGCCGTCCGGGTCGGCGTCGGGCCGGCGTGTGCGGAAGCCGTCGAGCAGCGCCAGCACGCCGATGCCGGCGATGCCGAGCACGGTGATTTCGCCGAAGGTGTCGTAGCCGCGGAAGTCGACCAGGATGACGTTCACCACATTGGTGCCGCCGCCCTCGCTCAGCGACTTGTCGAGGAAGAACCACGAGATCGAGTCGTGCGTGCGCGTAAGCATCAGCCAGGTCAGACCGGCCACGCCGCCGCCGGCGAACACGGCGAGCAGCGCGTCGCGGCCGCGGCGCAGCGTGCCCGACTCGAAGGGCGTGCGCTGCGGCAGCAGGGCCAGACCCATCAGCAGCAGCACCGTCGACACCACTTCGACCGACAGCTGGGTCAGCGCGAGGTCGGGCGCTGACAGGCCGACGAAGGTGAAGGCGGTGACCAGACCGACGACGCCGGTCAGCACCAGCGCCTGGAAGCGGTTGTGGTGGGTCAGCACCAGCATGGTCGCGCTCGCCAGCAGCAGCACCCACACGGCGAGCGCCAGCGGCGAGGCCGGCATCAGTTCGCGCGGGCCGGTGCCGGGCAGCGTGTCGGCCGCCCAGAACGGTGCGGCCGCCAGCACGATGGCGAAGGCCACCATCAGCGCCAGCGAACGCTGCAGCGAACCGTTCTCGAAGCGTGCCGTGAGACGACCGGCAAAGCCGAACAGACCATCGATCAGGCAGGTGAAGGTGGCCTTGCCGGAGATGGCCCGCGGCGTGTAGCCGTGCAGCCGGAACACGCGCTGCAGCGCGACGTACAGCGCGGCGCCGACCACCACCGCGATGCCGCTCATCAGCAGCGGCAGGTTGAAGCCGTGCCAGATCGCGAGGTGATAGTCCGGCGTGTCGCCACCGAGCAGCGCGCGCGCCGCCACCTCGACCAGCGGGCCGTAGGTGAGTGCCGGAATCACGCCCACCACGACGCACAGCACCGCCAGCAGCGCCACCGGCGCCAGCATGCCGAACGGCGGATCGTGCGGGTGCGCGTCGGCCGGCAGATCCTTGGGCGAGCCGTTGAAGAAGGTGTCATGCACCAGGCGCAGCGAGTAGGCCATCGAGCAGACGCCGGCGAAGGTGGCGACCACCGGCACCGCCGCGCCCCAGAACATCGTCGCCTCGACCGCCTCGTGGAAGAACATTTCCTTCGACAGGAAACCGTTGAACAGCGGAATGCCAGCCATCGCCGCCGCTGCCGTCATGGCGAAGGTGGCGGTCCACGGCATCAGCCGGAGCAGCCCGCCCAGCCGGCGCATGTCGCGCGTGCCGCACTCGTGGTCGACGATGCCCGCGCTCATGAACAGCGCCGCCTTGAAGGTGGCGTGGTTGAGGATGTGGAACACCGCCGCCACCGCCGACAGCGGCGAATTCAGGCCGATCAGGAAGGTGATGAAGCCGAGGTGGCTCACCGTCGAATACGCCAGCAGGCCTTTCAGGTCGTGCTTGAAGATGGCCACCCAGGCGGCGAAGGCCACCGTGGCCAGACCGAAGCTGGCGACGATGCCCTCGAACAGCTCGGTGCCGCCGACCGCCGGGTAGAGACGCGCCAGCAGGAAGATGCCGGCCTTGACCATGGTGGCCGAATGCAGGTAGGCGGACACCGGCGTCGGTGCGGCCATCGCCTCCGGCAGCCAGAAATGGAAAGGCACTTGCGCGCTCTTGGTGAAGCAGCCGACCAGTATCAGCACCAGCATGACCGGGTACAGCGGGTCGGCCTTGATCACGTCGCCACTGAGCAGGATGTCGCTCAGTTCGTAACTGCCGGCGATCTGGCCGAGCAACACGAAGCCGGCCAGCATCACCAGACCGCCGCCGCCGGTCACCGCCAGCGCCATCCGCGCACCGGCCCTCGCCTCTTCCTTGTGGCTCCAGTAGCCGACCAGCAGGAAGGACGAAACGCTGGTGAGCTCCCAGAACACGACCAGCAGCATGATGTTGTCCGACATGACGATGCCCAGCATCGCCGCCATGAACAGCATGAGCAGGGTGTAGAACTTGCCGGCGGGGTCTGAATCGGCGAGGTAGAAGTGCGCGTACAGCACGATCAGCGAACCGATGCCGGTGATCAGCAGCGCGAACATCAGCGCCAGGCCGTCGAGCCGCCAGCCTATCGACAGGCCGAGCGAGGGCACCCAGTCGGTGTGCGCAACCAGCGTCTGGCCGGCGAACACCTGAGGCGCCAGCGACAGCAGCATGCCGAGCGCGGTCAGCGTGACGGCGCCGGCGACCAGCGCGGTCAGCAGACGACGCGCGGGCGAGTTGTCGCGACCGAAGGCAAAACAGAGCAGCGTGCCGGCCACGAGGGGCAACAGCACTATCGTTGCGAGTGGATTCATGGAGGCTGCCGGGCTGTGGCTGGCTGAAACCGGCCGAAGGATACATTGTTTGCCGCCGCCGGGCCGACCGCGCGGGCGGCGCATCAGGCGCGCAAGCATCGCAGCATTTGCTGACGCCGACCTGACCGGCGATGCTGTCGCGAGGTTCCCGTCGGCAGGTAAGATCGCCCTCCATGACGACCGCCGCACTCCCGATTCCCCTGCGTCCGCTCGACGAGATAACCGTGCCGGAAGCGCTCGACGGCCACGACGGCGTGAACCGCGCCGACCGCGCGCGGCTGCAGATCGGCGCGCAGACCGACATCGAGGCGATCCGCTGCTTCCTCGTCGAGTACGACCGCTCGCCCGGCACTCACCGCATCTACCAGCGCGAATGCGAGCGGCTGCTGCTGTGGTCGCTGATCGAGTGCGGCCGGCCGCTGTCCAGCCTGAACCGGCAGGACTTCGAAGGCTATCTGCACTTTCTCGCCGACCCGCAGCCGGCCGCGCTGTGGTGCGGCCCCAAGGTGCAGCGCGTGCGCGCCGAGTGGCGGCCATTCGTCGGGCCGTTGTCGGAATCGGCGGTGCTCACCGCGATCGCCGCCATCAACTCGCTGATGAGCTATCTGGTCGACGCCGGCTACCTCGCCGGCAACCCGCTGGGGCTGATCCGCCAGCGGCGGCGCAAGCTGTCGCTGGAAAAGAACGGCCCGGCGCACGTGATCGCGCAGACCGAGGAAATGCAGAAGGTCGAGCGCTTCCTCGACGCCGAAATGTGGCAGGCAGTCACCCAGGCCATCGAGGCGATGCCGCGCGACACCGACGGCGAGCGCGACGAATACGAGCGCGCCCGCTTCATCGCCGCCCTGCTCTACATGCTGGCGCCGCGCGCCGGCGAGCTGGAATCGCACCGCATGAACAGCTTCCGCGAAGAGCGCGGCCGCTGGTGGTGGCATGTGGTCGGCAAGGGTGGCAAGCAGGCCAAGGTGCCGGTGGCCGATGACATGGTCCACGCGCTGGTGCGCTACCGCAAACACCTCGGCCTGAGCGCCATGCCCAAGCGCACCGACCTGACGCCGCTGCTGGTGTCGATCAAGGACCGCAGCCCGATCACCGCGCGCCGGCTGAACCAGATCCTGAAGAAGATCTTCTACGCCGCCGCCGAACTGCTGCCGGAAATCTCGGAGCACAAGCGCGAGAAGCTGCGCGCCGCCTCCGCCCACTGGGGCCGGCACACCGGCATCACCGCCAAGCTCGACAGCGGCATGAACGAGCGCTACGTGCAGAAGGACGCCCGCCACACCGACGCCCGCACCACGCAGCGCTACATCCACGAAGAGGAAGAGCGCTGGCACGACGAAGCGCAGAAGCAGCAGCTGCCCTGGGCGTCGCCAGAAAAAGTTTCTCCGTCGAAGTAAGGAAGCGCAGGCCACCCGGGTCTAGTGGCGGGAGAGCGTAGTGCGCAGTGATCCGGACACCGGCGGCTGTTCTCGCGAAACAGGTGGCGGGGCACCGCCCCGCCCTGCCCGCACACCATCTTCAGGAGAACATTCATGTCCAAGTCCCATTTCGGCGCCTCGATCGCCGCCGCTGCCGCCGCCTTCGCCCTGTCGGGTGCCGTGTTCGCCGCCGACATGCCGGCCGGCAGCAAGGGCGCCGCTGTCGCCGCTGGCGACAAGGTGCATTGCTACGGTCTGCATGCCTGCAAGGGCAACAGCGACTGCGCAACCGCCGAACACAGCTGCAAGGGTCAGAACGCCTGCAAGGGTCACGGCTTCAAGGCCACCACCGCCAAGGAATGCCTGGGCCAGGGCGGCACCATCGGCGATCTGGCCGCCAAGTAACACTTTCGCGCCGACACGCGGCCCGGGCCCGCCTGGGCCGGGCCGCGCACTGCCGATGACCACACTCACCACCCCCTCGCCCGGCTTCGGTCTGGGCCTGCGTCCCGCCCACTACACGGCGCTGCTGGAAACGCGCGCGCCGCTGGACTGGCTGGAAATCATTTCCGAAAACTTCATGGTCGCCGGCGGCAAGCCGATGGCCATGCTCGATCGCCTGCGCGCCGACTACCCGATGGCCATGCACGGCGTGGCGCTGTCGATCGGCTCGACCGACGCGCTCGACCGCGACTACCTGAAGAAGCTGAAAGCGCTGGCAGACCGCGTCGATCCGCTGTGGATATCCGACCACTTCTGCTGGACCGGCGTCGGCGGCCACAACGCGCTCGACCTGCTGCCGCTGCCCTATACCGAAGAGGCGGTGCGCCTGCTGGTGAGCCGCATCGGCGAGGTGCAGCACGAACTCGGCCGCCGGCTGGTGCTGGAAAACGTGTCCAGCTATCTCGGCTACGCGCTGTCCGACATGACGGAGTGGGATTTCATCCGCACCGTCGCCGACGAAGCCGACTGCCTGCTGCTGCTCGACGTGAACAACGTCTATGTCAGCAGTGTCAATCACGGCTTCGACCCGGTGAGCTATCTCGCCGGGCTGCCCGCCGCGCGCGTGCAGCAGATCCATCTGGCCGGCCACTCGACGCACGACGACCATCTGGTCGATACGCACGATCAGCCGGTGTGCGAAGAGGTGTGGGCGCTTTATGACATCGCCTGCGGCATGTTCGGCGAGGTCGCGACGATGATAGAGCGCGACGACAACATCCCCGACCTGCACGAGCTGCTGAACGAACTCGCCCGCGCCCGCCGCATCGCCACCCGCGCGCAGACCTTCGAGCAGGTGGCCGCATGAGTACGCTGGCCGGACTGCAGCGGCAGTTCATGCGCTATCTGCACGGCGAGCCCAACGGCTTCGTCGACACGCTGGCCGCGGCCGATGGCCTTGCGCCGGCCGCACGCGCTCACATCTACCTGAACGCCTACCGCGTGCGCCTGCTCGACACGTTGAAGGACAGTTTCGACAAAACCTGGGCCTGGCTCGGCGACGAGGCTTTCGAGCAGGCCGGACTGCGCTACATCGAGGCGCACCCGCCGACGCAGTTCAGCCTGCGCCCCTACGGCGACGGCCTTGCCGACGCGCTGCAGAGCGCCTGGCCGGCAGACCCGGAAGTGGCCGAACTGGCCCGCCTCGACTGGGCATTGCGCGACGCCTTCGACGGCGCCGACGCGCAGCCGCTCGACGGTATGGCAATCGCGACCTTCAGCGAAGAGGACTGGGCGACCGTCGTATTCCGCCTGCACCCGACCGCGCAGATGCTGCGCATGCAGCGCAACACGCTGGACCTGTGGCACGCGATGGACCGCGGCGACACGCCGCCAGCCGTCGTCGATCTGGCGCAGCCGATGACGGTACTGGTCTGGCGCAAAGGTGTGCAGCCGCATTTCCGATCCGTCGACGCGGCAGAGGCCGGCATGCTCGCCGCCATGCAAAGCGGGATGCCCTTCGCCGCCGCCTGCGAAACGATCGAGTCGGACGACGCGCAGGCCCTGATCGGCAGCTGGCTCGCGCGCTGGCTGGAGGACGGCCTGCTCTGCGCCGACCGGCGCTGACTCAGCTCGCCTTCTCGGCCGCGCCCTTCAGCGCAGCGCGGCATTCATCGACCATGCGCGCGATCAGTTCGGCGCAGCTCGGCACGTCGCGGATCAGCCCGATCACCTGACCGGCGGTGATCACACCACCATCGACCTCGCCCTGCGCCAGCGCCGCCGCACCGCGCGCGCCGCTGACCAGCGGGCGGATGTCGTCGAAGGTGCAGCCGCGGCTTTCCGCCTCGACCACCGCGTCCGACACCGCGTTGCGGAACACCCGCGCCGTGTTGTGCAGGCTGCGCAGGATGAGCCGCGTGTCGCGCTCGCTCGCATTCACCAGCGCCTGCTTGATGCTGTCGTGGATGGGCGCCTCCTTCGTCACGCAGAAGCGCGTGCCCATATTGACGCCCTCGGCGCCCAGCGCCAGCGCCGCCGCCATGCCGCGGCCGTCGCCGATGCCGCCCGACGCGATGACCGGAATGTCCAGCGCCTGCGCCGCGATCGGAATCAGCACCAGGCCCGGCACATCGTCCTCACCCGGATGCCCGGCGCATTCGAAGCCGTCGATGCTCACGATATCCACGCCCTTCTTCTGCGCCGACAGCGCATGCCGCACCGCCACGCACTTGTGGATGATCGTCGCGCCGCGCGCCTTGGCCTTGGCGATGAAAGCCTCCGGATTGTTGCCCGCCGTTTCGATGATGCGGATGCCCGCATCGAGCATCGCGTCGAGATAGGCTTCGTAAGGCGGCGGCTTGATCGCCGGCAGGATGGTCAGATTCACGCCGAAAGGCTGGTCCGTCATGTCGCGACAGCGCGCGATCTCCGCCACTAGCGCCTCCGGCGTCGGCTGCGTCAGCGCCGTCAGAATGCCCAGCCCACCGGCATTCGATACCGCCGAAGCCAGCTCCGCCCGCCCCACCCACATCATCCCGCCCTGCACGATGGGGTAGCGGATGCCCAGAAGTTCGGTGATGCGCGTTTTCATGCCTTGTGTCCGGTGACGGGGAACAGGGGGTGATGATGCGCCAGCGGGTGGGAGACAGGGCGTTTCAAACGGTGTAGTTGGGAAAACGGCCGATATGTCGTCCGGACATGCGCACGGTATAGTTGCGTGAAGATGGCATGGATCGAATAGCGGCGAGGGGATGTCCAGTTTCGTGCTGCCGTTCGTACCCGTATGAATCGACGAGCGAATGAAGAGCGTTGAATCGCCTGAGAAATCGGCGTCCGGTTTATCTGCTTATCCGGACGGATTCCGTCTTATACGACGAAACTGTCGCCTATAGCGCAAGCATGAGAGAGTAGGAGCAAGGAATATCAAGGTGTTTAATGTTGCGTTTAAATAACCCGCCGACCTCTGTAAAGGAGCAGTCATGACCACTCAAAATGCCACAAATGCACGCATTTTTCAGAGAATATTTTCAATATCCTTTGTTTTATTAATTACCTCAACAGAGGCTTTGGCGGGAGACCTTGAAATATATGCAGAGTCCGCGTACTCCACACAGCTTCCATGGAGCCCTCAAGTTATACCAATGTTTGAAAACTCAAGGTTGTATGACACAGCGTCCGTTGTTTCAGGGGAACCGAGGCCAACCCTAACTTCACCAGATCAATCACAAGTTGAGATCGGCAATGAATTCACTACGTCAGCTTGGGCCTCAGCCTCCCCTGGAGTACTAAAAGCCAGCGCAGCCATTAAGGCTGACCCCGGTGTGGTCGGGTCATCGCCGTCATTCTTTGGTGCAACAGTCTTGAGTGGAGCATACTTTGGAGATTCATTGACTTATTCACAAGGAGGCTCAAGAAATTTCCGCTTAAAGATCAGTTTTGCAGTCCCGCACACCTTTAGTGATTCTGCCAGAACTATTGTATTTCTGCCGGCTGCCGATGATGGAGACCCCAGTACACCAACCCCTTACAGGGCCTATGCCGAAGATTTCACAACAGGCCTATACCTCAACTACGAATCCTCATTTATTGATCGAGACCTGACGAATAGGCAAGGCATTTCTCTGGAGTACAAGCACGTCAAAGCCACGTGCGGAACATGTGCAGCCGAAAACTACAATGAATTTCCTGAAGGCAAAATTACGATTTACGTGCCGTTCATTGAGGGGCTGCCATTCTCATACGGAGTGTCGATGACTGCCTACGTCGGAATATACAGGGATAAATTCGGATATGACATGATATCCGCGCCTAGTCTTGAAATTAGCGGCTCGGGTGCGGCGGTTTTCGCTGATCGCTCACTCTATTTCGATTCTGCCGCAATAATTGATGATGCAGGCAACGAGTATGGCCTAGATGGATTGAACAGTTCTCTTGGGATTAATTACAGCCAATCAAGCCTTGTCCCTGAGCCATCGACTTATGCCATGGTTTTAGCTGGCCTTTTCATGATGCTTGGCCGCAATATCGCAAAGGGCGGCAGTCCGCATAGGCTCCAATCAATCAAGGCCTGACCGCGCATTGCACACGGACGTCGCTGCGGCCGACGAACCTTAGCAAAATAGGGGGCAGACCACGTTTTCCGTAATTCGAATCTCTGCGGGGTTATATAATCGTGGCCTGACCCCTATTTCGCTTCTTGATGCTAGCTCAAGGTTGCGAATTTAAACCATGACCATTCTCATTCCAAATCTGGCAATTGCGGGTTATCGAAGTTTTGGCAAGCAACCGCAATACTTCGATCGTTTTGCGAAGGTGAACATCTTTATCGGGCAAAATAATGCAGGGAAGTCAAATGTCTTGCGCTTCCTTCACGAGATCTATTCGCACGTAACTGCTAGAGAGCCGTTAAAGATAGACTTGCTGGCGAAGCATTTGCCGGACCAGCCACCAACCCTTCTCGGAATCGGTGAAGAACTTGACTGTACAAACCCGGAAAAGCCTCGACTGAAAGAAGACCACAGGCTAATTGCCAGCATGCCGAATATATATCAGAGGCCGCTTTTGGGGGCTTTACTCGGAAAGCTATTCTACGAGAAGTCTCTAATTGATCAGACCAATCTGTGCTGGACACTCTTGACAATACCTGATCGCAAAGATCTACAGGAGTCTTGGTCACAAGCGGCGAAATCTCTGTCGGATCAAGAGATAAAG
Organism: Methyloversatilis discipulorum; assembly: GCF_000527135.1. Lineage (NCBI taxonomy): Bacteria > Pseudomonadati > Pseudomonadota > Betaproteobacteria > Nitrosomonadales > Sterolibacteriaceae > Methyloversatilis > Methyloversatilis discipulorum. Next base: position 864,017 of record NZ_AZUP01000001.1, on the reverse strand, counting down.
CAAGCATGGGTCATGCTAACGGGAATGAGCGGTGGTGACCGGAAAGGAAGTTGGGAGCCAAACGTTCTTCAAAGAATGCCGGCTTCTTCGGCACCCATTAAAACACAGCTGATTCCTGCCATTCGACAGATCGGCTCAAAGGGCAGCACTTCAGATGCATTCGACGGCACGGGGATAATCGAACGAGTTGCGAAACTTCAAAACCCTGATGTCCATAACCAAATCAGTCGCCAACGATTCCTCGGGATAAGAGATTTTTTGCGCGACGTTATAAATCGACCAGACGCAACGATCGAGGTTCCCTATGAGAGAGACACGATTTTAGTGCATATGGATGGCAAGGTACTTCCTATTGAATCGCTAGGGTCAGGTATTCACGAAGTCATAATCTTGGCATCGGCTGCAACTGTTCTTCAGGATTACGTTGTTTGTATAGAAGAGCCTGAACTGCATCTAAATCCAATTCTGCAGAAGAAATTACTCCGTTATCTTGCCCGAAATACACAAAACCAGTACTTTATCACCACGCACTCTGCGGCGTTAATGGACACGCCTGGCGCCGAGGTCTATCACATAAAGCTAATAGACGGAGCTTCTGTTGTTGAACGCGCAAGCAGTAGCGAACACCGTTCAGCGGTCTGCGAGGACTTGGGCTACCACCCATCGGATCTTCTTCAAGCAAACTGCGTGATTTGGGTAGAAGGACCCTCTGATCGAATTTATCTAAATTGGTGGCTCCGCAATGTTGATGCTGATCTGGTAGAAGGCATTCACTATAGCGTCATGTTCTATGGCGGTCGCTTGGCAGCGCATCTTACACAAGCACCCACCAGTACGGAGATCAATGATTTTATATCGCTTCGCCGCCTAAATCGGAGGGGAGTAATGATTATTGACAGTGATCGCGAGAAGCCACACTCGCCCATAAACGCAACCAAACGGCGTCTCCAAGAAGAGTTTGATTTGGGACCAGGTCACGCATGGATAACGGAAGGGCGGGAGATCGAAAACTACCTACAGCCCTCCCAGGTTACAAGTGCAATAGCTGCGATTCACTCGAAGGCAGACCAAATTACCAACATCGGTAAGTATGCCAATTTGCTGCGGATAAGGTCAGCAAGGGGAAAGGAGACGGTGGCATCGAAGGTCGAAGTTGCGAAATATGTTTCCGAACACTTTGATCCTGACTTTAGTGTGCTCGATTTGCGGAGGAGAGTCGCTGCCCTGCGTAAGTTCATCTTAGATTCGAATCCAAAGGTAGGACCTGTCACTGCAAATATTTCTACACCCGCCATTTAATCCACCCCCTCAAAGAGTCTGCGTAGGTAAAGAACAATAGGGGACAGACCCCGTTTCCCATTCACAGAGCTCGGTTTGATATTCGACATTCCATGTCAATGAAGTCGACCGCCGCTCAAAACTCGAGATTTCATCGTTCATCGCCACACCCCGGAGCCCACCTTGGAAACGCAAGAACTGCATCGCGGTCGCCTCGTTGACCACATCCAGCTGGTCGTCAGCGATCTGGCCGCCAGCAAGGCCTTCTATGAGGCTGTTTTCGGCGCCCTGAACATTCCCATTGGCGGCTCGGCGGATGACTACTTCTGGGCGGACGAGCTGTTCGTGTCGACGGCGACGAGCGTTGCGGCGCAAGGCAAGGTCACCGGTCGCTGTCACCTGGCGTTCCAGGCGCAGGACCGGGCGATGGTGGATGCGTTCTACGCGGCGGCGCTGGCGAGTGGCGGCAAGGACAACGGCGCGCCGGGAGAGCGGCCCTATCACCCCGGTTACTACGCGGCCTTCGTTCTCGACCCCGACGGCAACAACATCGAGGCGGTGTACCACGGCGAAGCGACCCGATCGTCGGCTTCCGTCCGTATTACGTTCTAGTGGTGCGTCGCGATCCCTCATCCACACATAACAAGCTCAATTAGAAAATTCCGTCTGACTTTCCGTACGCTCTGACTGGCGGCCATATTGATCTTCCGCGCCGCGGCTCTTCGGAATTGTTGGCGGGGTCAGTCCCCACTTCTCAGTTCCGTGAGGTGTAAATGTCCTTCTCGAAGAAGATCGTATTGCATTGCCCGAACGGCATACCCGCTTCTATGACTGAACTTGCGGCGCAGCTTGTGAAAGACGGCGTCAAGTTCGTCGCTGTGGTCGGTCCGGCTTGCCGCGAGATCGAGAATATGGTGGACGATGCGTCAATTTCTGCGGGTTCTCCAGATCAGAACTTTGTTCTTACATCTTCACATCTGGGTGAGTCAATCGAAGAGGCTATCGAATTTGCAGAACGACTAACTGGAGAATACGAGGGTCCAGTTCAGTTAGTGGAGGTAGTGCAATGATTGTTCCGATTAGCGCCCTGTTTTACGACGCGATTGCCCATGCGAACTGATGGATAAAAGCCCCAAGATCACGTTCGTTGTGGCGAGCGATGTGCACCATCGCGACGGAATTGGCATCGAAATATATCTGGATGGTGCGTTGGCATTGGAGATATTTCGCGACGATGCTCGTAAATCCAGAGAGGTTTCTCTGTACAAGAGAGATGTGCCATTAATCGTCATCGAGGAATCGATAGAAATTTTCAAGCGAGAAATCCCATGGGCGTTCATTGAAGATCACGAATCAAGCCCGAATTGAGGTATGTGTTCTTGTCTTGAAATTGGGCCGTGCGAGGACGTTTCCTCTTGTCTGCGCGACGCTGCTGTCCGAACGCCGTGTCGATCCAACAGCCCATCGTTCGTCGTACCCATCCCTACCCCACTCTGAATGGAGAACAGGCGATGCGATTCATCATCACGGCGCAGTCCGATCCGGCGAACCGGAGCGCCGAGCAGACCGAGGAGTTCGATGCCGAACTGTTCAAGGCCTACATGCGCTTCAACGAAGAGATGCACACCGCCGGCGTGCTGGTGGCGTCAGAGGGTCTGAATCCGGCGGCGCAAGGCGCGCGGATTGCTGTTGCGGACGGCAAACGCTACGTCGTCGATGGTCCGTTCGCGGAGTCCAAGGAGCTTGTCGGCGGCTTCTACATCATCGAGGTCGCGTCTCTCGATGAAGCCATCGGTTGGGCGCTGCGCGCGCCCTGCGGCCTCGGCACGGACGACATTCTGGAAGTGCGCCAGCTGACCGGTTCGGACGACCTGCCGGCTGATCTTCTTCAGCTCATCGAGGAAGCGGCGCCGAGCTGGAGTGCCGATATCTGGCAGTCGCGCAGCCGCGAGGCGCGCTGAAGCGCTTCGATCCGTCCGGCATCTTCGCCTTCGAGGAGAACCATCATGGTCACGCCAGCAAAGAACACCGTCTGTCTGTGGTTCAACGGCGGCGCCGAAGAAGCGGCGCGCTTCTACGCCGCCACCTTTCCTGATTCCTTCGTCGGCAACGTGTATCGCGCGCCGGCTGACTATCCGTCCGGCAAGGCCGGCGATGTGCTGACGGTGGAGTTCACGGTGATGGGCATCCCCTGCCTCGGGCTGAACGGCGGGCCGGCGTTTCCGCAGACCGAGGCCTTCTCGTTCCAGGTGGCGACGGCGGATCAGGCGGAAACCGATAGGCTGTGGCACGCCATCGTCAGCAACGGCGGTCAGGAGAGCGCCTGCGGCTGGTGCCGGGACCGCTGGGGCCTGTCGTGGCAGATCACGCCGGTGGCGCTGATGAACGCCATCGCCCACCCCGACCCGGCGACGGCGAAGCGGGCGTTCGAGGCGATGATGGGCATGACCAAGATAGACATCGCGGCGATCGAGGCGGCGGTGCGCGGCTGAACCGCAGGTCGCGTTTAGTGCGTCGCAGGACGGCGTCGTTCAGAGGCAGCACAAGGTCACATCAACCCCGGGAGGACAAGAATGAAATGGATGCTGGTGGTCATCGTGATGAACGCGCCGGTCAAGACCGATCTGGTCTACGGCAGCCTTGCCGAATGCCTGTCGGCGGAAGCGCAGATGCGGCAGGAGTGGGCCGATCACTACGGGCAGGCGAAGAAGGCCGGTGCGCCGGCTGAAACCCTGGGGCTGCTGAGTTCGCAGGTGACCAAGGGGACCTGCGTTCCGGCGAAGTGAGGGGTGTGGCGGGTTTTGCGGACGGCGGCACGGCGGGTTGGTGATGGTGAGGTTTTTGCGGCCGTGTCGGGGTCAGAAGACCCCTCCCACAAAGGGCAGCGCGCCGGATCCACCACCTGAGCCTGGGCCGGGGTTCTGTGGGAGGGGTCTTCTGACCCCGACAGCGGCGGTGAGCAGAATGGCGGCGCCGGGTCCCGGCCCAGTCGCGGCCAGGGCCGCTCCCACAGTAAGTGCGCCTGCTTGGCGGCCGGGGCCGGAGTTTTCCCACAGAAGGGCAGCCCAGGATCAGGTCGCCGGTCGGGTGCACCGCCCCTGTGGGAGGGGTCTTCTGACCCCGACAGCGGCGGCGTGCGTTCAGATGCTGTCGGGGTCCTGCATCCAGGCCGGTATGTCGCGCTGCTGTTGCAGCACGCGCCACACGTCGATGTGGTCATGACGCTCCAGGTAGAACACTAGGTAGGGATAGCGCGTCAGCGGCCAGACCCTCAGGCCGGGGAGATCGAGTTCGTGCGCGTAGCGCGGTGAGCCGATGGCGGGATTGCGGCTGATGTGGGCATAGGCCTGCTCCAGCGCATCGATGAAGCCCAGCGCCACCGCCTTGGTGGCTTCGTCGAGGTAATGGGCGACAGCGTCGTCCACATCCTTGTTGGCCAGCTCGCGCGGTACGACAGGCTTGTGCTTCACGCCTTGGGTGTCGTTCCGGCGGCCTTGCGCACCTTGTCCCGCAGACCTTCGAAGTAGTTGCCGTCGGCCACGGCTGCGGGAGGAGACTCGGCGCCGGAAATCAGCAGGCTGCGCAGTTGCAGGCGATCTTGATCCTTGCGGATCAGCTCTCGCACGTACTCGCTGCTCGTACCGTAGCCGCGCTGAGTGACCTGCTCATCGACGAAGGCTTTCAGCGTGTCGGGGAGGGAAATGTTCATCGTGCCCATGGAATGAGTGTGGGTGCTTTGCCAAAAATTGGCAAGGTGTGCGCGGGGCCGGTGCAGAGGGTTGTGGAAGCGAGCTTGCTCGCGATTGCAGCGGCTATCGAAGCCGGTGGATTGCAGAGGCCGTGTCGGGGTCAGAAGACCCCTCCCACAGAGGGCAGCCCAGGCTCAGGTCGCCGGCCGGGTGCGCAGCTCCTGTGGGAGGGGTCTTCTGACCCCGACAGCGGCAGTGAGCAGAGTGACAGCGCCGGGTCCCGGCCCAGTCGCGGCCAGGGCCGCTTCCACAGGAAACTGACCTACATGCCGTTGTAGATCGGCCCTTCCCCACCCTGCGGCGTGACCCAGGTGATGTTCTGCGTGGGGTCCTTGATGTCGCAGGTCTTGCAGTGCACGCAGTTCTGCGCGTTGATCTGCAGCCTCGGACCGGTCTGTTCGCGGACGATTTCGTAGACGCCGGCCGGGCAGTAGCGCTGTTCCGGTGCGTCGTAGGCGGCGAGGTTGACGGTGATGGGCACCGCCGCGTCCTTGAGCCGCAGGTGACAGGGCTGGTCCTCTTCGTGGTTGGTGCTCGACAGGAAAACCGAGGACAGGCGGTCAAAGGTGAGCACGCCATCCGGCTTCGGGTAGTTGATCGGCGTACAGCTGGCGGCCGGTTGCAGTGAGGTGTGGTCGGCGGTGTTGCGCAGCGTCCACGGCACGGCGCCCTTGAACAGCAGCTGTTCGGCGCCGTACAGGAAGGCGCCCAGCCACAGGCCTTTCTTCATATAGGGCTTGAAGTTGCGCGTGCGGTAGAGCTCGTCGCGCAGCCAGCTGATGCGGAAGTTTTCCGGGTAGGCGGCGAGCGCGTCCTGCGCGCGTCCGGCGGCGATGGCCTCGACCGCGGCGTCGGCGGCCAGCATGCCGCTCTTGATCGCGGCGTGGCTGCCCTTGATGCGTGCGGCGTTGAGGAAGCCGGCGTCGTCGCCGATCAACGCACCGCCCGGGAACACCAGTTTCGGCAGGCTCTGCAGGCCGCCGGCGGTGATGGCCCGCGCGCCGTAGGACAGGCGCTGGCCGCCCTCGATGTGGGTGCGGATGACCGGGTGCGTCTTGTAGCGCTGGAATTCCTCGAACGGCGACAGGTGCGGATTGCTGTAGTTGAGCCCGACCACGTAGCCGATGGCGACCAGATTGCCCTTCAGGTGATAGATGAAACCGCCGCCGTAGGTGGCGTTATCCACCGGCCAGCCGGCGGTATGCACCACCAGGCCCGGCTGGCTCTGCGCTGCCGGCACCTCCCACAGTTCCTTCAGGCCGAGGCCGTAGGCCTGCGGGTCGACGCCGTCGCGCAGATTGAAGCGCTGTTCCAGCTCCTTGCCCAGATGACCGCGGCAGCCTTCGGCGAACAGCGTGTATTTCGCGCGCAGCGCCATGCCCGGCTGGAAGTTCGGCCCCTGCTCGCCGTCGCGCGTGAGGCCCATGTCGCCGGTGATGACGCCGGCCACCTTGCCGTCCTCGATCAGCAGCTGCGCGCCGGTGAAGCCGGCGAACACATCGACACCCAGCGCTTCCGCCTGTTCGCCCAGCCACTTGACGACGTGGCCCAGGCGCACGATGTAGTTGCCGTCGTTGTGGAAGCTCTGCGGCAGCAGCGCGTGCGGCAGCGATCGCGCGCCGGTTTCGGACAGGAAGAGCATGCGGTCTTCGGCGACCGGCGTATCGAGCGGCGCGCCGGTCGAGGCCCAGTCGGGCAGCAGCTCGGTCAGCGCGCGCGGGTCCATCACCGCGCCGGACAGGATGTGGGCGCCGATTTCGGCCGCCTTCTCGATCACGCACACCGACAGTTCGATGCCGGCCTGTGACGCCTGCTGTTTCGCGCGGATCGCCGCCGCCAGCCCGGCCGGGCCGGCGCCGACGACCAGCAGGTCGAATTCCATGGATTCGCGTTCGATGTCGCTCATTCGTGTTGTCTCAGGTGCGGGGGCGGGCAATGCCGCCTACGGGCCGATTCTCGCCGATCAGGTGCCGGCCCGCGCGTGCGGGCCCGGCATGTCAGGATTCCTGCAGGTTCTGGATCGGCCGATCGGCGGGCCGGGCTCCGGGCCTCAGCCCTTGCCGCCGGCGCGCGCGAAGATGCCGGCGACGGCGTCCTGCAGGTCGGCCGGCAGCACGACGACCTTGGCGTTCGGCGATTCGCCCAGCTTGTTCAGCGCGGCGATGTACTTCTCGCCGAGCAGATACATCATCGGCAGCTGCTGCTCGCCCAGCGATGCGGTGACGCGGCGGATCGATTCGGCGCTCGCCTCGGCCAGCGTCACCTGGGCGGCAGCGTCACGCTTGGCCGACTCCAGCCGCGCCTCGGCTTCGAGAATCATCGACTGCTTCTGCCCTTCGGAGCGCGTCACCATGGCCTTGCGCTCGCGCTCGGCGCTGGCCTGCTGTTCCATCGCGCGCTGCATCGAGTCGGACGGGTTGATGTCCTGGATCTCGACCGACTTGACGGTCAGGCCCCAGTCGATCGCCTCGTCGGCGATGCTCTCGCGCAGCCGCACCTTGATCTTGTCGCGACTGGACAGCGCCTGGTCGAGATCCATCTCGCCGACGATGGAACGCAGCGTGGTCATGATCAGGTTGCGGATGGCCTCGGAAAAGTCGGTCACGCCATAGACCGCCTTGACCGGGTCGGTCACCTTGATGAAGGCGACCGCATTGGTGCGGATGACCGCGTTGTCGCGGGTGATCACCTCCTGCTCCTGCACGTCGAGGATGATGTCCTTGGTCACCACCTTGTAGGCGACGTCGTCAAGGTAGGGAATGATGATGTTGAGGCCGGGCAGCAGCGTGCGCAGGTATTTGCCCATGCGCTGTACCACCCACTCCTCGCCCTGCGGCACCACGCGCAGGCCCTTGGCCAGCGTGACGGCGACGAATATCAGCAGTGCGATGACGACGACCAGTCCGGAACTCATGGGCAATCTCCCTCAGTTTTTGTTGATGTGCGTGCGTCCGACCTTGAGCAACGAGCCCTCGACCGACAGTACCTTCACCCGCTCGCCGACCGGCAACGTGTCGTCGGCGATGCAGTCCCACACGTCGGCGCCCAGCAGCGGCTTCTGGAAGCGCACCTGGCCGCGGCCGAAAGGCGTGATCTCGTGCACCACCAGACCGACCTCGCCGAGCACGTCACCGGCCGACATGCCGGCGTGCGTGCGGTGCTGGTCGGCGCGGAACACGCGGAACCAGGCGAACACCAGCACGCAGGACAGCGCCGCCCACAACGCGAGCTGCAGCGTCAGCGAAAGCGTGGGCACGGCCCACAGCAGCAGACCGATGCCGATCGCGGCGACGCCGAACCACAGCACCACCATGCCGGGCACGGCCAGTTCGATCACCAGCAGCGCAAGACCGGCAACCAGCCAGTGCCACCATTGAATATCCATTTTGAAAGTCCGCAGTGAACGCCGGCGCAGTCTAGACGCTGCAGTCGCCGAGCGCCATCAGGTGAGCCGCCACCGCCGGGCCGATGGCCGGCAGGCCGTAGCCGCCTTCCAGCGTCGACACGATGCGCCCCTGCGCCGACGCCTCGGCGATGTCGCGCAGTTCGTGCGTGATCCAGCGGTAGTCGGCGGCTTGGAGTTCGATATTGGCCAACGGGTCGTCGCGTAGCGCGTCGAAGCCGGCGGAGATCAGCACCAGCTGCGGCCGGAAGGCGCGCAGCTTCGGCAGCGCGACCTCCTTCCAGTGGCGGCGGAAGGCGTCCGAACCCTCGCCCGCCGCCATGCGCAGCGGGATGTAGCCGGCACGCTCGGGAAACTCGCCGCGCGGGTAATACGGATGCTGGAAGCTGTCGGCCATCAGCACACGCGGCTCGCGCCTGAACATCAGTTCGGTGCCGTTGCCGCGGTGCACGTCGAAGTCGGCGATGGCCACGCGCTCGATGCCGTGCGTCGCCAGCGCGTGCGCGGCGCCGACCGCAACGTTGCCGTAGATGCAGAAGCCCATCGCCTCACCCGGCTTCGCGTGATGGCCGGGCGGGCGCGTCGCGCAGAAGACCGCCTTGGCCCGCCCGCTCATGACCAGATCGACGCCCTGCACGACGGCGCCGGCGGCGCGCGAGGCGGCGGCGAGCGAGCCGGGCGACATCACGGTATCGCTCTCCAGTTTGTAAGTGCCGCTCTTGGGGGCGACCCGCTCGACCTCGTCGAGATAGGCGGCGGTGTGCACGCGCTCCAGCTGCGCGCGGGTGACCAGCGGTGCTTCGGCGCGCCGCCAGGTGCGCGTGATGCCGGTGCGCTCCAGTTCGGCGAGCACGGTCTGCAGGCGCGCCGGGGATTCGGGGTGACGGTCGCCCGGACGGTGCTCCAGACAGTCGGGATGGGAAATCAGTACGCAGTCCATGGCCGCAGTGTAGGCGGCCTCGGCGTCGGCGTGGCATACCGGACGCGCACAAAAGAACGGGAGCCGCAGTGCGGCCCCCGTCGGTGCGACAGACCGGGGGCGCCCTGCCCCCCGACCTCACTTCTTCTGCGCAGCCTTCTTCTTTTCGTAGTTGACCATTTCGTCCGGCGTGATGTGGCCGTCACGGTCTACGTCCATCGCCACCCAGTCGCGCGCCAGCTCGGGTTTGTCGGCCTTCGCGTCGGCGGCGTAGGCGCCGGCGCTCATTACGGCGCAGGCTGCAAAAACAAGACTGAACTTCTTCATTGCCATCTCCTGTCGTCGGTTGTGGGATGCATCGTTGCGGCAATACTTAGCGCGCAAATCGAATGCACCGCATAGAGACGGGACCGCACTTTGCAGTTCCGTCCGCCGACAGGCTCTTACCGGTTTTTGCTTTTTGAAAAGTCTTGAAAAAACCATGCGGGGTGCCGGGCCTTGCCGGCACCGTCCGCTCACTTCTTGGCGTCGGCGCGCTTCTTCTCCCAGGCGACCATTTCGTCCGGCGTGATGTAGCCATCCTTGTTGGCGTCCATCTCGACCCAGTCGCGGGCCAGTTCGGGTTTGTCCGACGACGGCTTCTTCGCGTCGGCGGCGAAGACCGGGGCGGCAAGCAGGGCCAGCGTGCAGATCAGGGCAGTTTTCTTCATGGCTTTCTCCTCAGTGACGTGCCGCTCGAACGGCGACAGCGCCGTTCAATATCGGTGAGTCACGCCCGGCGCCGGCAGGGAAATCCAACCTCACGAAAAGGGAGTGTGTCCCGCGCCACGGCTGGCGGCGCGCGATGCGCGGGAGGATTTCCCGATAGCGTTCGCATTACGATGCCCGGTCACGCAACTTCCGGAAATGCCTGCATGAGTCTGCGTTTCAGACTCACCCTGATCATCGCCTCGCTGATGACCCTGCTGGTGATTGCCGACAGCGGGCGCAGGCTCTACGACGCCCACGACGACGCAGTGACCGAGATCGATTCGGTGGCGCGTCTTGCGCACGCGCTGCTGCCCAGTGTGCTGACGCCGGCACCGCCCGGCATGTCGACCGAGTCGCTGCTCGCGCACATCGAGCTCACGCAGGAACTGCGTACATTGCGCCACCTCACCGTCGAGGTGCACGCGCTGGACGGGCGCACCATACTGAGTTCGCGCGACGCGCCGCCGATCGAGGCGCCGGCCGCGCTGAACTGGATGGGCGAACGCCTGCGCAACCTGCCGCCGCTGCGCAAGGACATCCGCGTCGGTGAGCGCGTGGTCGGTTACTACCTGCTGGTGCCGAACGCCGACGACGAACTGCGCGAGATCTGGGACGACTACATCAAGCAGACCAGCATGGTGCTGGCGATCGGGCTGATCGCCTGCTTCATGGTGTACTGGGCGGTTGGCCGCGCGCTGCAGCCGCTGGGCAGCGTCATGCGTGCGCTGTCGGCGATCGGCGAAGGCCGGCTCGACGCGCGGCTCGACAACGTCGGCCCGGGCGATCTGGCGCCGCTGTCCGATTCCTTCAACAGCATGGCGGCCACGCTGGAGGCCGCCGTGAACGAGCGCGCGCGGCTGCTGCGCAAACTGATCACGCACGAAGAGGAAATCCGCCAGTCGCTGGCGCGCGATCTGCACGATGAACTGAGCCCCTACCTGGTGGCCATCCATCCGCATGCGCGTCTGCTGGCCGACGCCTGCGAGGGCCGGCCCGAACTGGCCGAGCACCGTGAGGCAGCGCGCTGGATGTCGGAACAGGTGGGCCACCTGCTGCGTCTGGTGCGCAACCTGCTCGAACACCTGCGCCCGCCGGACATCGAGGAACTGGGCTTGCGCCACGCGCTGGCCGAACTGGGCACCCAGCGCAGCCGCGGCGCGGACAAGGTCGAGGTGGTATTCCATCTCGACGAGGACCTCGGCCAGCTGTCGGCCATGCATGACATCACGCTTTACCGCATCGTGCAGGAGTGTCTGACCAATACGGCCAAGCACGCACGGTGCACCCGGGTCGATGTGCATCTGAGCATCGACCCGCGGCTCGGCCGCGTATCGCTGCGGGTGACCGACGACGGCGAACCAACGCCCTACGTCGCACCCGAAAGCGGCTTCGGTCTGGTCGGCATGCGCGAACGCGCGCTCGCACTGGGTGGTGACTGCCAGGCCGGTCCGCGTTCGCGCGGCGGCTGGGAAGTGACGGCCTGGCTGCCCCTGAAAACCTCGGTACAGGAACACTGACATGGCTCCGAACACTCCCATCCGCGTTCTGCTCGTCGACGACCACGCCGTTGTGCGCGCCGGCTACCGCCGCTTCCTCGAACACAACCGCATGATGGAGGTGGTGGGTGAAGCCGGCAGTTCCGACGAGGCCTACCAGCTGTTCCGGCTGATGAAACCGGACGTCGTGGTGATGGACATTTCGCTGCCCGGCGCCAGCGGCATCGAGGCGGCGCGCCGCATGCTCGCACTCGACGGCCGGGCGCGCGTGCTCATGTTCTCGATGCACGCGCAGCCGGCCTTCGCCCGTCAGGCGCTGGAAGCGGGCGCGATCGGTTTCCTGACCAAGGACACCGAGCCGGAAGCGCTGGTGCAGGCGGTGATCGCCGCCGCCCAGGGCCGGCGCACGCTGAGCCCGCGCGTGGCCGAACAGCTGGCGCTGGACAACGTGATGCCGGACGAAAAGCGGCTCGACGTGCTGACGCCGCGCGAATTCGAAATCTGCCGCCTGCTGCTGGCCGGCATGACCGTGGACGAAATCGCCGACGCGCTCAAGCTGAGCCCGAAGACGATCTCGAACCGGATGAGCGAAATCCGCCAGAAGCTCGACGTGCGCAGCGACGTCGAGCTGGTGCGTCTGGCCACCGCCGCCGGCCTCGTGCCGTGGGCGGCCCGGCCGGACGTGGCCGGAGAATCGGCCGCCTGATCGCTGCTCAGCGCGGATCGAGCTGATAGCTCAAGGTCAGCCAGATTCCGCGCCGTGCGCCCGGTGCCAGGAAGTTGGTGCTGAGCCAGTCACTGGAGTTGTGGTTGTAGCCGTCCGGCCCGATGGCGCCGTGTATCGACGGCGAAAACGGATTCACGCCGAGGCGGCCGGCGCTGAAGTATTCCTTGTCGAGCAGGTTGTTGATGCGCATGCCCAGCGTCCATTCCGGCGTGAGCTTGTAGCTCGTGTGGACGTTGAAGACGACGTGTCCCGGCACCGAACCCTTGTTGCCGGTCGGCTGCAGTCTGACGATCTGCTGGCCGATAACGGCGCCGTTGCCGTCGTAGATGTCGACCGGCACCTGCCGCACGACCCCTTCCCTGTGTTCGTTGTTCTCGTTGCCGCGCACGTAGGCGGTCGAATGGGCGATCGCCGTCACGCCCACCGTCCACTTGTCGGTCACCTCGTAGCTCAGCGTGGCGTTCAGGTTGTGCAGCGGTATGCCCGGCATGCGGTTGCCCGGCTTGACGCGGATGCGCCCGACCGGGTCGTCGAGATCGTAGATGCACTGGCCGGAGGCATTGCAGTAGGGCTCCAGCGTCGCACTGCTGTTGTCGTTCGCCGCCATGACGAATGACTCCTGGAAGGTGGCGTCGGTCAGCGCGTAGTTCAGCCGCAGGCGCGCCTTGCCCAGTTGGGCGGTCATGCCCGCTTCGATGCCCTGCCGGCGGGTGTCGCCGATGCTGTCGAAGAAGCTGCGGTTGCCCGGATAGGTCACCAGGTAGATGTCGTCCTTCAGATCGGTACGGTAGGCGCCGAGATTCCACTCGATGTTGTCGCCCCAGCGGCCGCGCATGCCGAAGTCGATGGTTTCGGCGCGGATCTGCGGCAGGTAGGGGTCGCCCGAAAGCGTCGAGGGCAAGGAGCAGGAGCGGTTCTCCAGCAGCCCCTTCTCGATGTACTTGTTGCCGCTCATCTTGACCAGAGTGTGGTCGAGCGCGCAGCCAAGTTCGATCACCGACGGTGTGCGGGCACCGCGTGCCCAGTTGCCATAGACGTTCAGGTCCGGCTGCGCCTGCCAGGTGCCACCGAACGAAGGATTCAGCGAGCGATAGGTGAAGTGCTCGGTTTCTGCCGGGTTCATGATGCGCGCAAGGTCGGGCACGCGATAGCCGGTGGTCGGACACACGCCATCGACACAGATGTCGTAGAAGTTCGGATAGGCCTCGTACTGGGCAAGATCGAACACGGTGAAGCCGTAGCTGCGCGAGGCCAGTACGTTCTTGACCCGCGTGTGGTTGAAGCGCACCGCGCCGGTCAGGTGCACCGTCTCCACCGGGCTCCATGTTTCGCTCGCATACAGGCTCTTGGTGATCGAGGTGCCGGCGAAGTCGTTGTTGCGCACCTCTTCGTCGGCCGCGGCGTACTGATCGCGGATCTCGTCCGGCGCAAGGTAGGCATTGCGCTCGGCGTCGAGCAGTCCGAGCATCTGCCCGCTGCCGTAGCGCGCCTTCGCGCGATCAACCGAGGCGCCGACCATGAATTTGTGGCGGTCGTAGTTCCAGTTCAGCTGCATCGAGGCGCCGTGGATGATCTGTTCGATCCGCGTATTGGTCAGCACCGCAGTCGGCGTGCCCTCGACCACGCCCGGTCGGGTGGTGCCGAAACCGTCGGTCATCAGCACGTTGCCGGTTACCGGGTCGCGCTGGGTCAGTTCGCCGCGCTGCGAGGTCACGTCCCGGTCCTGCGTGGCGGCACAGTTGTCGCCGTTGAAGGGGGTGACCGTCATGACGGCGTGCTTCACGCCGTCCTGCGTATAAAAGAAGCTCGCAGTCATGCCGCCGATGACGTCGATGTCACCGGCCGGCACTCTGGGTGCGCTGCCACCGACCCAGGTGCCCGCCGTGTACGACGGTTCGCCATTCGAATACGAGGTTGGGTCGCCCGGCAGCACCGGCGGGCGCGTCACCGCCTGCGGCACGTAGAACAGCGCCTGGTGGTAGTTCTTCCAGGTGTCGAACTCGTACTTCGCGTGCGCCGCGTAATCGTCAGGCAGGTCTGCATTGAATGCGCCGTCCGGCAGCAGGGCCGGGTTGGCGACGCCATTGGTCGCGTAGTCAATCAGGAAGTTGAGGAACTCAGGATAGGCCGGCGAGAACCAGTCGTTCGGATCGAAAGCGACGACGTAGTAGTCGGGCAGACCGTACTTGTTGCTGCTGTTGTACAGGCAGGTGTACTGCTCGCCCGGATCGAGCTTGCGCCGCGCGTAGTCGCCGCGCAATTCGGTGTAGACGTCGGCCCCCAGGGCGCGACGATTGCTGTCGCGCTGGTAGACCTGGCCGGTAATGGTGAAGTTGTCGTTGACGATGAAGCTGCCGGACAGCTGCAACTGCAGCAGCCTGTTCTTCGTCGTATCCGGCGACGTGAATACGCCGTTGCGATCCTGCGCATACATCTGGCTCGGAATCATCCCATTGCCGACGAGGTCGTTCCAGACGTACAGCGAGCTGAGGTTCAGGTCCAGCCGGTCGCTGCGATAGCTGCCCTTGCCGAACACCTGGTTCACCTTGGTTGGAGAATTGTCGCGCCAACCGTCTTCGACGAAGAAGTTGCCGGCGCCGAAAAGGCCCACGCTGCCGTTGTTCCAGCCGCCCGAAACCAGCAGCTGGTTGCGGCCGAAGGCGCCGGTGAGCAGTTCGGCCTCGACGCCGGGGCTGTCGAAACCGCTCTTGGTGCGCATCGAGAAGGCGCCGCCCAGCGTGCCGAGACCAAAGATCGGATTCGAGCCCGGAAAGACGTCGAAGCCCGACAGTGCGTTCATCGGAATCATGTCCCAGTTCACGACGTCGCCGAACGGTTCGTTCACGCGTATGCCGTCGATGAAAACCGACAGGCCCTGCGGCGTCCCGAGCTGCGGACTGGCAGTGAAGCCGCGGTAGTTCACATCCATCTGGAACGGGTTGCCCTGGTAGTCGTTCACGTTGACCGACTGCATGGTCGAGTTCAGCAGATCGGCCACGCTGACCGCGTGGGCATTGCGGATGTCCTCGGCGGAGAGGCTCTGCACATTGCCCGGGATTTCCTCTTTCGTCAGACCGAGGCCCGGCAGCGGACCGATCTCGTGGAAACGCTTGGCGCGCACCTGGATCGCTTCGAGCTGATGGACGGACGAGGATGGGTCACCGAGGGCAGGCAGCGGCTGCGCCGGGGCACGGCGCAGTGTGTATCCACCCGCTTCGTCGATACGCAGTTCGAGCCCGCTTCCCTGCAGCGCGGCGGTGAATGCCTCGCGCACCGAGAAATCCCCGCGGACACCGGCGCTGCGCTTGCCGCTGACCAGCGAAGGTTCGAACGTGAACACCACAGCTGCCCGCCGTGCGACCCGATTGAGTGTGTCGCCGAGCGGCCCCGGCGCGATGTCGTAACTGCGCACCGCATCGTTGCGCGTCGCGTCGGCCAGTTCGAGCCGCAGCGCATCGGCCGCCGCCGGCATGCTGACGACGGCCAGCCCCAGCGCAGCCGCACCGAGTACGCGCCTGCCCTTGCCACCCTCTGACCTCTTCATGTGCTCCCCCGCTTTTTTTGTGTAGTCGCGGGCAATGACGAAGGACGAAGACGAAAGTACAGCCGGCGTCGAAAAAATCAGCGGCGTTCGATACGGACGACGTAAAAAGTGAAGCGGGTGATGCGCAGCGGCAGGTTCGCGCTCAGCGCGGCAAGTGCCCGGTCGGTGTCGTCGAGCGGGAACACGCCCGAAACCGAGAGGCCCTGCAGCGCTTCCGCGTCGTAGTAGAGCGTGCCGCGGCGATAGCGCTCGAGTTCGGCAAGTACCTCGGTGAGCGGCTTGTCGTCGACCGCCAGCACGCCATCGCGCCAGCCGATGAGCGCATCGATATCCGCCGCCTCGGCCGCACCGACACCCTCGTCGGTGATCCGGGTCGCGCTGCCGGGCGCCAGCGTGGTGCAGGTGCCGACGGCGCGGCTGCACGCCTCGACGGTGGACTCGATCACCGCGACGCGCGTTGCATCGGCGTCGTCGCGCACCACGTACTGCGTGCCGAGCGCACGCGCCGTCGCGTGCCGGCTTTCGACCACGAATGGACGCTGCGGGTCAGCGCTCACTTCGACCAGAATCTCGCCCCGCCGCAGCACGATGCGACGTTCCTGACCGGTGTACTGCGCGTCTATCGCCGAGTCGGTGTTGAGCGTGATGCGGCTGCCGTCGTCCAGCGTGATCGTCAGCCGCTCGCCCGGCGCGGTGCGATGGTCGGCCAGCAGATAGCGTGCGGTCTGTGACTGCAGCGCCAGCCAGCCGCTACCGGCCACGGTGCACGCGAGCATCAGCGCACCGGCCAGGGCGCGACGGCGGCGCCCGGAGCCGGCGAGGCTCGCGTCAAGGGCAGCCTTTCCGGCGCGCGCATCGACCTGACCGAAGCGCGACCATATCGAATCGATGCGGCCATAAGCGAGACGGTGCATCGGATCGGCCTGCAGCCAGTCGTGCAGCGCGGATCGTTGTTCCGGCGTGCAGGCGTCGTCCTGCGTCTTCAGGTACCACTCGGTCGCCGCGGCCACGACAGCCGCCGACGGCGTACCCTCCTCGGTGGCGCGCTCATGCTGCGCAGCGGTCGATGCCGAATGCGACATGGTCAGCCGTACAGCACGCGGTAGCACTGCATCAGGACGGTAGCCAGATACTGTTTGATCATGCTGACCGACACACCGAGGCGAACGGCGATCTCGGCGTGCGGCAGCCCTTCAAGCCGGTACAGCAGGAAGGCCTTGCGCGGCTTCGGCGGCAGCGTCTCCAGCATCGTTGCCAGTGCATTCAAGGTTTCCAGCGCCGCGTGATGATCTTCGGCCGAGGGCGCGGACGCGTCCGACGAGTACAGCGCCAGCGCGCCCAGATACGACTGTTCGAGCTTGCGACGGCGCAGATGATCGATCAGCAGCCGACCCGCGGTCGTCGTCAGGAAGGCGCGCGGCTCACGCAGTTGCGCCAGTTCGTCGCACTGCATGACGCGAACGAAGGTGTCCTGCGTCAGATCGGCCGCGTCTGAAGGGCAGCGGAGCTTCTTGCGCAGCCAGCCGAACAGCCATCCCCGATGGTCGATATACAGGTCCTTGACCAGTTCCTGACGGACGGGATGTTCGATCTGCATGGCGGGAATCGGAGGGCGCGTGCACCGGTGGATGAGCAGACCTTCAAGTCCGCGGATGCCCGATTCTCAAAACTGCCTCGACGCTTGTACAGGGAAAAGCTCCCTGCCCCACCCGACCACTTTGCGACGCTTCAATCGCGCGTGCGCTGCCTCACCTGCTCGAACAGGCAGACGGTGGCGGCCATCGCGACGTTCAGCGATTCGGCCGCACCGGGCATCGGAATGATGGCCGGGTCGGTCGCCAGCGCGCTGACGGCCGGCGACAGACCGGCGCCTTCGTTACCGAACAGCCAGGCGACCGGACCGCGCAGGTCGAGCGCGTAGAGCGAGCTGCGCGCGTCGAGCCGGGTGGCGACGATGCGGCCCGGATAGCCGGCCAGCGCAGCCGCCACGTCGCAGTGCTCACGGATGCGCAGGCTGAAATGAGCGCCCTGCCCGGCACGCAGCACCTTGGGGCTCCACGCCTGGGCGCAGCCGGTGGTCAGCAGCACGTCGCGTACGCCGGTGGCCCAGGCGGCGCGCAGCAAGGTGCCGAGGTTGCCGCTGTCCTGCACCGCGTCGAGCACCAGACAGTCGCCGGTAATCGGTTCGCCGGGCTCGGCGGGGATGTCGATCAGCCCGAGCAGGCCGGTCGGCGTGTCGGTCGGGCTCAGTTCGTCGAACAGCGCGTCGGCGAGCAGCAGCATCGCTTCGCCCTGCTCCGCCAGCGCCGCCTTCACCTCGGCGTGATCGAGCGCGCGCTCGGCAACGATGGCGAGCTTGGGGCGCACGCCGGCGTCGAGCGCGCTGCGGAACAGGTGCAGGCCGTCGATCAGCGTTTCCGCCGCTTCGCGCCGCGCGCGCGACGAGGTCGCCAGCTTGCGCAGCTGCTTGAACTGCGCGTTGTCGCGCGACTGGACGTGCTTCATCCGGCCACCAGTGCGCGCCCCAGCGTGGCCAGCGCGATGGTGATGAAGCCGAGCACGGTGTTCAGCCCGACCAGCTTGCGTATCTGCGCCAGCGCCGCGCCACCGGCCGGCCAGTCCGATGCGTCGACGGCGCGCAGCAGCCGCTTGTACGGCGCGAAGAACACGTGCATGAAGATGAACATCATGATCAGACCGACGCCGAACATCAGATGCCAGTGGATGGGCGCGGCCTTCATGCCGACCGCCAGCATCATTCCGAGCCCAGTAGCGAGGATGACCGCGACCGAAGCCCACACCAGCGGAAAGAAACCGCCGAACACGCCGCGCCACAGCCGCAGCCGCGCCGGCGGTTCGAGCTGCACCGCGGCCACCGGGCGCAGACAGACATAGGCGAAGAACATGCCGCCGACCCAGATCGTGACTGCGGCGACGTGCAGGAAAAGCAGCAGCGGAGCGTGGCTCATGACGTGAAGACCCTCGGTGAATGGCGCGCATTGGAGGGCGCGCGGCCAAGAAAAAGCCCGCACATCCTGCGATGCGCGGGCTCCGATGTTAACGCGTCCCGGCGATCAGGCCGGTGCCGACGTGCGGATCAGGTGGTCGAAAGCCGAAATTGCCGCCTTCGATCCTTCGCCCATCGCGATGATGATCTGCTTGTACGGCACGGTGGTCACGTCGCCGGCGGCGAACACGCCCGGCGTGCTGGTCTCGCAGCGCGCATCGACCTGGATTTCGCCGTACTTGGTCAGTTCGATCGAACCCTTCAGCCACTCGGTGTTCGGCACCAGACCGATCTGCACGAAGATGCCTTCCAGTTCGACCGTGTGCGACTCGCCGGTGGCGCGGTCGGTGTACTTCAGCGCATTGACCTTGCCGTCGGCCCCACCCGTCACTTCGGTGGTCTGCGCCTGCAGGATCACCTTCACGTTGGGCAGGCTCAGCAGCTTGCGCTGCAATACGGCGTCAGCGCGCATCTGCTTGTCGAATTCCAGCAGCGTCACGTGGCCGACGATGCCAGCCAGATCGATCGCCGCCTCGACGCCCGAATTGCCGCCGCCGATCACCGCCACACGCTTGCCCTTGAACAGCGGGCCGTCGCAGTGCGGGCAGTAGGCCACGCCCTTGTTGCGGTATTCGCGTTCGCCCGGCACGTTCATTTCACGCCAGCGTGCGCCGGTCGCCAGGATGACCGAACGCGACTTCAGCTGGCCGCCATTGGACAGTTGCAGCGTGATCAGGCCGTCGCCCGATTCCGCGGCCGGAATCAGCTTGTCGACGCGTTGCAGCGCCATCACGTCGACCTCGTAGCTCTTCACGTGCTCTTCGAGCGCGGCGGCGAGCTTGGGGCCTTCGGTCTCCTTGACCGAAATGAAGTTCTCGATGCCCAGCGTGTCCATCAGCTGACCGCCGAAGCGCTCGGCAACCACGCCGGTGCGGATGCCCTTGCGCGCGGCGTAGATCGCCGCCGCCGAACCGGCAGGTCCACCGCCCACCACCAGCACGTCGAACGGCGCCTTGGCGTTCATCTTCTCCGCGTCACGCTTCGCCGCACCGGTGTCGACCTTGCCGACGATCTCTTCGAGCGTCATGCGGCCGGCGCCGAACAGTTCGCCGTTCAGGAACACCATCGGCACTGCCATCACCTGGCGCTCTTCGACTTCCTTCTGGAACAGCGCACCGTCGATGGTGACCACCTTGACGCGCGGGTTCAGCACCGCGATCAGGTTCAACGCCTGCACCACATCCGGGCAGTTGTGGCAGGACAGCGACATGAACACTTCGAAGCTGTAGTCGCCGTCGAGCGACCTGATCTGTTCGATCATTTCGTCCGACACGCGCGGCGGGTGGCCGCCGGCCTGCAGCAGCGCGAGCACCAGCGAGGTGAATTCGTGGCCGAGCGGAATCGCGGCGAAGCGCAGCGACATGTTGCCGCCCTTGCGATTGATCGCGAACGACGGCGTGCGCGCGGCACTGCCCCGTTCTTCGCTCACCGAAATCTTGTCCGACAGTTCGGCGATGTCAGCCAGCAGACCCTGCAGTTCGCGCGACGCGGCGCTGTCGTCCAGCGCGGCCGTCAGTTCGATCGGGTGCTGCAGCTTTTCGAGATAGGCCTTCAACTGGCCCTTGAGAGTGGCGTCCAGCATGGTGTGCTCGGCTTTCGAAACGGATGATGCGGAAAACAAAACGCCCGGGCCGGGCGCCGTCAGGGCATGTTCTCAAACCGCTTGAGAACACACCCTGGCACCTGACCCGGGCGCCTCTGCGAAGCGTTGTGCGCTTAGATCTTGCCGACCAGGTCGAGCGACGGGGTCAGGGTTTCGGCGCCTTCCTTCCACTTGGCCGGGCAGACCTGGCCGGGGTGGCTGGCGACGAACTGGGCAGCCTTGAGCTTGCGCAGGGTTTCGTTCATGTCGCGGGCGATCGCGTTGTCGTGGATTTCGGCGGTCTTGATCTGACCTTCCGGGTTGATGATGAAGGTGCCGCGCAGCGCCAGGCCTTCTTCATCGATGTGCACGTCGAACGCGCGGGTCAGTTGGTGGGTCGGGTCGCCGACCAGCGGGAACTGGGCCTTGCCGACGGCCGGCGAGGTTTCGTGCCACACCTTGTGCGAAAAATGGGTGTCGGTGGTGACGATGTACACTTCGGCACCGGCCTTCTGGAATTCGGCGTAGTTGTTGGCCGCGTCTTCGACTTCGGTCGGGCAGTTGAAGGTGAAGGCAGCCGGCATGAACACGATCACCGACCACTTGCCCTTCAGGCTCTCGTCGGTCACGGTGATGAACTTGCCGTTGTGGAAAGCGTTTGCCTTGAAGGGCTGGACGGTGCTGTTGATGATGCTCATGTCGAGATCCTCTTTTGTGGGTGGGGTGAAAGTCGCAATGATATTGCGAAACTGCCTCTTTGTTTAGACTTGATCTAAAAAAGTTCAGCGGAATCCGGAAAAAGATGCGCGCTGCGCCGCGTGAAGGCGACCAGCGACAGCATGACCGGCACTTCGACCAGCACGCCGACCACGGTCGCCAGCGCCGCGCCCGAGTGCAGTCCGAACAGGGAGATCGCAACGGCGACCGCAAGTTCGAAGAAATTCGACGTGCCTATCAGGCAGGCCGGTGCGGCCACCGGATACGGCAGCTTCATCGTCCGCGCGGCGACGAAGGCGATGGCGAAGATGCCGTAGGTCTGCAGCACCAGCGGCACGGCGATCAGCGCGATCACGAAAGGCTGGGCGACGATGGTTTCCGCCTGGAAGCCGAACAGCAGCACGACGGTCGCCAGCAGGCCGACGATGGACCAGGGCTTGAGGCGCGCGACGAAGCCGGCCAGTGCCGCGCCGTTGCCAAGCGCACGGCGGGTGAGCACGCCAGCAAGCAGCGGCAGCACCACGTAGAGCGCGGTGGACAGCAGAAGCGTTTCCCACGGCACGGCCACGTCGGTCACGCCGAGCAGGAAGGCGGCGATCGGCGCGAAGGCGAACACCATGACCAGATCGTTCACCGACACCTGCACCAGCGTGTAGTTGGGATCACCGCGCGTGAGCTGGCTCCAGACGAACACCATGGCCGTGCACGGCGCCACGCCGAGCAGGATCATGCCGGCGATGTATTCGGACGCCGATTGCGGATCGACCCAGGGCGCAAACAGGTGCTGGAAGAACAGCACGCCCAGTGCGGCCATCGTGAAGGGCTTGATCAGCCAGTTCACGACCAGCGTCAGCACCAGCCCCTGCGGCCGGCGACCGACGTCGCGCACGGCGGCGAAATCGATCTGGATCATCATCGGGTAGATCATCACCCAGATGAGCACGGCCACCACCAGATTGACGTGCGCCAGTTCCAGCGCCGCGACGGCGGCAAAGGCCGACGGCGCGACCAGACCCAGCGCGACACCCGCGACGATGGCCAGGCCCACCCACAGGGTGAGCCAGCGTTCGAACATGCCCATGGAAAGACCTCAGTGTGCGGCCAGATCGCGCGCGGTCTGCTGCAGCGCCAGCGCGTGCAGACGTTCGTCCGGCATCGCGACCAGGATTTCGAGACGACGGCGGATGAGCGCCAGCGTGTCGCGAAAGGCGGTCAGCTTCGCCGCATCGCTGCCGGTGGTCGCAGAGGGATCGGCGTAGCCCCAGTGCGCGGTGGCCGGATGGCCCGGCCAGACCGGACAGGTTTCGCCAGCGGCGCTGTCGCATACGGTGATGATCAGATCCATCGTCGGCGCGCCGGGCGCGGCGAATTCGTCCCAGGCTTTGCTGCGCACGCCCGTCGTGTCGATGCCCTGCTCGGCCAGCGCCTGCAGCGCGAACGGATTCACCCGCCCGCTCGGCTGGCTGCCGGCGGAAAAGGCGCGGAAACGGGCGCCGCCAAGGTGGTTGAGCAGGCACTCGGCGAGCACGCTGCGCGCCGAATTGTGGGTGCACAGAAACAGCACGTTGAGCGGACGCGCCATGTCAGCAGCAGCCGGAGGACTTGACGCCGATGTTCAGCGGCTTGCCACGGGTGACCGGCGCCTCGGGGGCACAGCAGGCAGCGCCGCCGCTGGCCGCTTCGTTGAACACCGGAATGTTGCCCAGCGTGTGGAAGTGCTCCCAGGCAATGCCCTGCGGGTCGGTCACCCAGTGCTTTTCGCTGCGCGCGTAACAGCAGGTGGTTTCGCCTTCGTCGAGCAGCGCCATGTCGGCCGATTCGGCGCGCGCCTTCATCGCCGCCAGTTCGGCCGGATCGTCGGTCTGGATGCCGAGATGGTCGATGCCTGCTTTGCTGCCACGGGTCGAGATCGCGAAATTGACCGGCGGATCTTCGAGCATCCACTTCGCGTAATCGGCTTCGCTGCGCGCCGGTTGGGCGTCGAACAGCTTGTTGTAGAAGGCGATGCTCTTCGTCAGATCGTCGACGTGCAGATGGACGTGAAAGCGCTTCATTGCGGTTCTCCGGTCAGCAGTTCGTGCAGGAAGGTGCAGCCTCGACACAGGGTGTGCCACGGCAGCAGTTTTCGGTGAGATAGGCCATCAGCGCGCCCATGCGGGCGTAGTCGGCGCGGTAGATCAGGTGGCGGCCGTCGCGCGACTGCAGCAGCAGGCCGGCCTGGGTCAGTTCCTTCAGGTGGAAGGACAGCGTGGTCGGTGCCACCGACAGCGCCTCGCCAAGCACGCCCGGCGTCATGCCCTCCGGGCCGGCAACCACCAGCGCGCGGAACACGCGCAGCCGGATTTCGTGCGCCAGTGCGGCCAGTGCGCGGATGATGTCCTGCTCTCCCATACTTCAACAATATTTGAATCATTGAATCGATGCAAGTGCCGCGTGCTTTCGACTACGCTGGCGCCCCACCCTGCTTGCGCGCCCGCCCTCCGATGAAAACCCGCTACAAAGACATTGCTGCTTACGTGACCAAGGACGGCTCGCTGATCCGCGAATTGATGCATCCGGCGCAGCACGGCGGGCAGGCTCAGAGCCTGGCCGAAGCGACCGTGCCGGCCGGCACGCGCACCGCGCTGCACCGCCACCGGGTGACCGAAGAGCTGTATCACGTGACCGCCGGTCGCGGCCGCATGACGCTGGGCGACGATCACTTCGACGTGACGGTCGGCGACACCGTGCTCATTCCGCCCGGCACCCCGCACTGCATCGAGGCGACCGGCGGCGAGGCGCTGGTCATCCTCTGCTGCTGCAGCCCGGCCTATGCACACGACGACACCGAACTGCTGGACGAGGCCGCAGCGTGAGCGCCAATCTGTTCGACGGCCTGCCGCCGGCGCCGCAGCCGGAAGAGCTGTTCGAAACGCTGTGCGCGCGGCCCGGCATGCGCATCGAGCGCATCGTGTCGACCGGTCAGTGCAGCCCGCCCGGCTTCTGGTACGAACAGCCGGGCGACGAGTGGGTGGCGCTGCTGAGCGGCAGCGCGACACTCCGCTTCGAGGACGAGGACGCAGGCCGGGAACTGAGGCCGGGCGATTGGGTATTCATCGAGGCACACCGGCGCCACCGCATCGACCGCACCGACGCCGTGAATGCCTCGGTCTGGCTGGCCGTGCATCTCGATCCTGCGGAGGGCTGAGCCGGAGCGGCGTCAGTCGGGCATGCCGAAATCCAGTGCGCTCTGCGCGACCGGCGCAAAGCTGCGCCGGTGTATCGGTGACGGGCCGTGGACGCGCAGTGCGGCCAGATGCTCGGCGGTCGGGTAGCCCTTGTGCTTGGCGATGCCGTACTGCGGATACAGCGCCGCCAGCGCCATCATTTCTTGGTCGCGGCCGGTCTTGGCCAGGATGGAGGCGGCCGAGATCGCCGCTTCCGACGCATCGCCACCGACGATGGCGCGCGCCGGCACGCTGAGGCCGGGCGGCACACGGTTGCCGTCGATCAGCACCCGATCGGGCGGCACGGCAAGGCCTTCGACCGCGCGACGCATCGCCAGCATGGTGGCGTGCAGGATGTTCAGGCGGTCGATCTCCTCCACCGTCGCGATGCCGACCGCCCACGCCAGCGCGCGCTCGCGGATCAATGGCGCCAGCGCTTCGCGCTTCTTTTCCGACAGCTTCTTCGAATCGTTCAGGCCGTCTATGGGGCGCACGGGATCGAGAATGACCGCAGCCGCATAGACCGGACCGCACAAAGGGCCCCGGCCTGCCTCATCGACGCCGGCGATCTTCATGCGCGTGGCAGATGCGGAAGGATGGCCGCGGCAGCTCGCGCCGCCGTACCCTGGCGCAGCGTGAAATGGATGCGCTCGAATTCGTCGATCTGCGCCGCCCGCGCCACCGCGTCGCCGAGCAGCGCGTCGAGCGCGTCAGCGAGCTTTTCGGGCGTGGCGTCGTGCTGCAGCAGCTCGGGCACGATGCTGCGGCCGGCCAGGATGTTGGGCAGGCCGACCCAGGGCTGGTAGGCCATGCGCTTCATGATGCGATAGCTCAGCGCGTGAATGCGGTAGGCCACGACGTGCGGCGCGCGGCACAGGGCCGCCTCCAGCGTCGCCGTGCCACTCGCGACCAGCGCCACGTCGCAGGCCATCAGCGCGTCGCGCGCGTGGCCGAACAGGATGGACACCGGCAGCTCGGTCGCCTCGCAGTCCCACAACGCCTGCTCGAACTGGGTACGCGTTTCGCGCGTGGTCAGCGGCACCAGGAAGCGGATATCCGGATGGCGCTCGTACAGCAGTTTGGCGGCACCGATCCAGGCGTGCGCGTTGTACTGCAGTTCCGACTGCCGGCTGCCCGGCAGCAAGGCCACGATACGCGCATCGACCGGTATGGCCAGCCGCTCGCGCGCCGCGAAGCGCTGTGGCTCGGGCGAAATCTCGTCGGCGAAGGGGTGGCCGACATAGCTCACCGGCACACCTGCCTTTTCGTAGATCGCCGGTTCGAACGGGAACAGGCAGAGCACGCGCGACACACTGCGTGCGATGCCCTTGATGCGGCCACCGCGCCAGGCCCAGATCGACGGGCTCACGTAGTGGATGGCCGGCACGCCGGCGTCGCGCAGCTTGCGTTCCAGCCACAGATTGAAATCAGGCGCGTCGACGCCGATGAAGGCGGCCGGCTTGTCCTTGAGGAGGCGATCAAGCAGGCTGCGGCGGATGCCGGCCAGTTCGCGGTAATGCTTGAGCACTTCGAAATAGCCGCGCACGGCCAGCTTCTCGGACGGCCACCAGGCGTCGAAGCCGGCCGACTGCATGCGCGGCCCGCCGATGCCGACGAAGTCGATATCGGGCCGCGCGTCGCGCAGAGCCTTGATCAGATGCGCAGCCAGCAGGTCGCCCGACGCTTCGCCAGCGACCATGGCCACCGTGATGCGGGAGGCCATTATCGGATGATGCCGCGTCCGCCGGATGCGAGGAAATCGGACAGCAGCGCCACCTCGGGCGTCGCTTTCGCCGCCTCGGCGATGGCTGCCTTGGCGTCGTCCAGCGTCAGCCCTTCGCGGTACAGCGTCTTGTAGGCGCGCTTGATCGCCATGATGGCTTCGCTGCTGTAGCCGCGGCGGCGCAGGCCCTCGCTGTTGATGCCATGCGGGCTGGCCGGCACGCCATTAGCCAGCACGAAGGGCGGCACGTCCTGCAGCACGCTCGAATGCACGCCGCAGAAGCTGTGCGCGCCGACACGCACGAACTGGTGCACGCCGGTGAAGCCGCCGAGAATGGCCCAGTCGCCGACATGCACGTGACCGGCCAGCGCGGTGTTGTTGGCCATGATGGTGTGGCTGCCGACCTGGCAGTCGTGCGCCACGTGCACGTAGGCCATGATCCAGTTATCGTCGCCCAGGCGCGTGACGCCGCCGTCCTGCACGGTGCCGCAGTTCATCGTCGCGTATTCGCGCACGGTGTTGCGGTCGCCGATCTCCAGACGGGTCGGTTCATTGGCGTACTTCTTGTCCTGCGGAGCACCACCTATCGAACAGAAGGGGTGGAACGCGTTGTCGCGTCCGATGCGGGTGTGACCCTGGATCACCACGTGCGCATGCACCTTGGTGCCGGCACCGATCTCGACGTTCGGCCCGATGATGCTGTAGGCACCGATCTCGACACCGTCGGCGATCTGCGCCGCCGGATCGACGATGGCGGTCGGATGAATCAGCGTTGCCATCAGGTCGGACGCACCGCACAGAGCAGTTCGGATTCGGCCACCACGCCGCCGTCGACGCGGGCACGCGCCTGGTACTTCCAGATACCGCGAGAGTGCTTCAGCAGGTCGACTTCGAGGATGAGCTGGTCGCCGGCCATGACCGGCTTCTTGAAGCGGGTGTTGTCCACGCCACAGAGGTAGTAGACCGAATCGGCGTCCGGTGTGGTGCCCAGCGTTTCGAAGGACAGGATGGCTGCCGTCTGGGCCAGCGCCTCGACGATGAGCACGCCCGGCATCACCGGGTGGTTCGGGAAGTGGCCGGGGAAGAAGGGCTCGTTGATGGTGACGTTCTTCAGCGCGCGGATGTACTTGCCTGCCTCGACTTCAAGCACGCGGTCGACCAGCAGGAAGGGGAAACGGTGCGGCAGCGACTTCAGCACCGCGTGGATGTCCATCGATTTCAATTCAGTCTTCCTTGTTGCCTTGCAGCGTTGCAAGTTGTTGCTCGAGCGCCTTGATGCGGTCGGCCATCGAGTCGAGGTGGCGCAGGCGCGAGTAGTTGCGCGTCCATTCCTTGTGTTCCATCGACGGCACCGAACCGGTATAGACGCCCTTTTCCGGAATCGACTTGGTCGCGAACGACACCGCCGATACCACCACATCGTCGACGATGTCGATGTGACCCATGATGTTGGCTGAACCGCCGATCATGCAGCGCTTGCCTATCGTCGTGCTGCCGGCCACACCGGAACACGCCGCCATCGCAGTATGGTCGCCGATGCGCACGTTGTGGGCGATCTGGATCAGGTTATCGAGCTTTACGCCGTCGCCGATCACCGTGTCTTCGAGCGCGCCGCGGTCGACCGTGGTGTTGGCGCCGATTTCGACGTCGTTGCCGATCAGTACGCGACCGATCTGCGGAATCTTGACCCAGCTGCCGTCCGTCTCGCGGGCGAAACCGAAGCCGTCGGCGCCGATGACCGCGCCCGAATGCAGGATGCAGTGCTCGCCGATCACGCAATGCGCGTACACGACGACGCGCGGATGCAGCCGCGTGCCGGCGCCGATGCGCACGCCCTCGCCCACCACGCAGCCGGCGCCGATCAGCACGTCGGCACCGATGTCCGCACCCTCGCCCACCACCGCACCGGCGGCGACATGGGCGGACGCATCGACCCGCGCCCCCGGATGCACGCTGGCAGCCGGATCGATGCCACCTGCCGGCCGCAGATCGGGATTCAGCAGCTGGGCGACGCGGGCGAAGTACAGATAGGGATTGCGCACGCGGATGTGCGTGCGGGCGAGATTCTCGCCGTCGGCCGGCGGCACGATGACTACACCCGCACCGCTGCTGGCGAGAACGCTGCGGTACTTCGGGTTGGACAGGAAGGAAATGTGAGCCGGGCCGGCGCTGTCGAGCGGCGCCACCTGCTCGACCAGCAGGTCGGCGTCGCCATGCAGTTCGCCGCCCAACCGGGCGACGATGTCGCCAAGACGGGCTGCCATGTTCTTACTTGCTTGCCGGCGGGTCGGCCAGCGCCTTCAGCACCTTCTCGGTGATGTCGATGCGCTGGCTGCGATACACCACTTCCTGGAAGATGATGTCGTACTTCTCGGCCTCGGCGATCACCTTGATCGCCTTGTTGGCCTTGTCGAGCACGCCAGCCAGTTCTTCGTTGCGGCGCTGGTTCAGGTCTTCGCGGTACTCGCGCTCGCGACGCTGCATGTCGCGGGTCAGTTCGCTGAATTCGCGCTCCTTGGCGCGGCGGTCGCTGTCGGACAGCGTGACCGCATTCTTTTCCATGTTCTGCTGCATGCCCTGCAGCTGCTTGGCCAGCTTTTCCAGCTCCTGGCTGCGCTTCTCGAATTCCTTTTCGAGCTTCTTCTGCGCGCGCACCGCCGGTGCCGCCTCGCGCAGGATGCGTTCGGTGTCGACGAAGCCGATCTTGACGTCGCTTTCTGCGCGCACCGGTGCGGCCGTCAGCAAAGCGAGCGAAGACAGCAATGCAATGAATATGGAGCGTGCGGACATACTCGACCTGTTCATACGGAGCTCTTCTTGATCAGAACACATTGCCCATCTGGAACTGGAAGCGCTGCAGACGATCGAGCGGATCCTTGTTCAGGGGCTGTGCAATGCTGAACTTCAGCGGTCCCATGGGCGAACTCCACGCCACGGAAAGGCCGGCACTATAACGCATATCGCCCAGACTCAGGCTCTGGCCGTCGGCCCAGACGTTACCCGCATCGACGAAGGTGCCCAGACGCAGCGATTTGTCCTGTCCCATGCCGGGGAAGGGGAACAGCACCTCGGCGTTCATCACCAGCCGGCGGTCGCCGCCAATGGTGGTGCGCAGCAGGTTGCCATTGCCATCGCGGTCACGCTGGCCGATCGACGCCGTTTCGAAGCCCCGCACCGAACCGATGCCGCCGACGTAGAAGTTCTTATAGAAGGGCAGCGGCTTGTCGCCATAACCGCGACCATAACCCAGTTCGCCGTTGAGCATCAGCACGAAGTTGCCCCACAGCGGGAAATAGGTCTGGTGCTGGTAGGAGGCCTTCATGTAACGCAACCCGCCGGGCGGAATGGCGACTTCACCGTTGACCCGCTGGATCGAGCCTCGCGTCGGGTAGATGAAGCTGTCGCGCGTGTCGCGTGCCCAGCCTATGGTGCTCACCAGCGAGTTGTTGGTGTCGCCGAATTCATTGACGAAGTTCTTGTAGCGCTGCGGGCTGTCGGAGAAGGTGTCGATCGAGGTCTGATCGACCGCCAGACCGAAATTGATGCGGTCGTCCTCGCGGATCGGGAAACCCCAGCGCAGACCGGCGCCGACCGACGACGTGCGGTAGTTGCCGATACGCAGGCGGGACGGATCAACGTTGCGCAGATAGACGTCGAAACCACGCGAAATGCCGTCCGGCGTGTAGTACGGATCGGTGAAGGACAGCGCGTAGGTCTTGTTGATACTGCCGCTGTTCAGGCTCAGCGACATCGACTTGCCGCTGCCGAACAGGTTCTGCTGCGAAATCGAGGTCGACAGGATCAGGCTTTCCGAGCTGGAGAAGCCGGCACCGAACATCAGGTTGCCTGTCGGCTTTTCCTTCACCGTCAGGTTCACGTCGACCTGGTCGGTGGTACCGGGCACGGCCGGCGTTTCCACCGTGGCCGCATCGAAGTAGCCAAGACGATCGACGCGGGTACGCGAGCGGTTGATCTTTTCGCCGTCGTACCAGGCGCCTTCCATCTGCCGGAATTCGCGGCGGATGACCTGGTCGGCGGTCTTGCTGTTGCCCAGCACGTTCACCCGGCGCACATAGACGCGGCGGCCCGGATCGACAAACACGGTGAAGGAGACGGTCTGCTTCTCCTTGTCCGGTTCCGGCACCGCATTGACGTTGGCGAAGGCATAGCCTTCGTTGCCGAGACGGTCGTTGATCGCCTTGGTGGTGTCGGTCAGGTTCTTGCGCGAGAACTCGTCGCCCGGCTTCAGCTTCACCAGCTTGCGCAGTTCCTCTTCCGGCAGCAGCAGATCGCCCGACAGCTTGACACCGGACACCGTGTATTTCTTGCCTTCGGTGATCGAGATGGTGATGTAGATGTCCTGCTTGTCCGGCGTGATCGACACCTGGGTCGAATCGACGTTGAATTCGAGGTAGCCGCGATCGAGGTACCAGCTGCGCAGCGTTTCCACGTCGGCGCTCAGCTTCTGGCGCGAATACTGGTCATTCTTCGTGTACCAGGTGAGCCAGTTCGGCGTGGTCAGCGTGATCATCTTCAGCAGGTCCTTCTCCTTGAAGGCACTGGCACCGACGATATTGATCTGACGGATCTTGGCGACCTCGCCTTCGTCGACCTGGAAGTTGATCGCCACGCGGTTGCGCTCGAGCGGCGTCACGGTGGTCTTGACCTCGACCGAGTAACGGCCGCGCGACAGGTACTGTCGCTTCAGTTCCTGCTCGGCGCGCTCCAGCACGGCGCGGTCGAAGATGCGCGACTCGGCCAGGCCGACGTCACGCAGACCCTTCTTGATCGCTTCCTTGTCGAATTCCTTCATGCCGGTGAAGTCGAGCGAGGCGATCGCCGGGCGCTCCTCGATCACCACCACCAGCACGTCGCCCTCGACCTCGATGCGCACGTCCTTGAAGAAGCCGGTCGCGAACAGCGCCTTGATGGCCTCGGCCGCCTTGTCCTCGGTGAAGCTCTCGCCGACGCGCACCGGCAGATAGTTGAACACCGTGCCGGCTTCGGTCCGCTGGATTCCCTCGACGCGAATGTCGCGGACGACGAAAGGCTCGAAGGCGTGAGCATGAGCCGACAGCAGTCCCGCGATCAGGGCGGGCAGGAGAAACTTGCGCATTGGGGGAAGTGGGGAATTCAGTCGGTAGTCAACCGAAAAGGCGATTGATATCGTTGTAGAAGGCGAACGCCATGAGCATCAGCAGGATGGCGAGGCCGACCTGTTGCCCGATTTCCATGACCCGCTCCGGAACCGGACCGCCCTTGAAAAATTCGATCGTATAGTACATCAAGTGCCCACCGTCCAGCAGCGGGATGGGCAGCAGGTTGAGCACGCCCAGACTGATGCTGATCAGGGCGATGAACTTGATGTAATGGGTCAGCCCCATGGCCGCCGACTGACCCGCGTAGTCGGCGATGGTGACCGGTCCGCTCAGGTTCTTCCACGACAGTTCGCCGGTGATCATGCGGCCGAAGGCCTTGAGGCTGAACAGGGCCGTGTCCCAGGTCTGGCCCACCGCCAGCAGCAGCGATTCGCCGACACCGTGCCTCACCTCGACGAAAAGCCGCTCACGCAGGCTCGGATCGGGTTCGGGGCCGATGCCCAGGCGGCCGAAACGCTGTCCGCCCTCCTCCACCGTCGCGACGTCGGCACGCAGCACCTTCTCGGCACCGTCGCGCAGCACCACTACATCGACCGTCCGGCCGCCCAGTTCGCGCACCTGCTGCACCATGGCCGCCCAGTCGTCGACCGCCCGGCCGTCGATCGACAGCACGCGGTCGCCTTCGCGCATGCCGGCCTTGTCCGCCGCGCTGCCCTCGCCTACGCTGCCGACCACGGTCGCGACGCGCGGGCGGAACGGCAGCAGGCCGACCCGCTCCATCAGCGTGGCATCGACATCGCTGCCTATGCCCGACAGGTCGATACGGCGGCTGTTGATCTCCGCGCGCTCGTTGATCGTTTCGAGCACCAGCGAACGGCCCTCGACCGCGGCTCGCGCAACGTGCCAGCGCAGATCCTGCGCCGACGCAATCGCTTTGCCATCGACCGCGCGTACCTGTTCACCGTCGGTGACGCCGGCTACCGCTGCCGGCGTGCCCGCCGCAGGCGCCGCCAGCAGCGCACGCGGCTCTTCCATGCCGTAGATGAACAGGCCCCAATAGACAACGATGGCGAGCAGGAAATTGGCGATCGGCCCGGCCGAAACGATGGCGAAACGGCGCCCGACGGTCTGCCGGTTGAAGGCGCGGTCGCGTTCGTGTTCGGCCACTTCGCCTTCGCGCTCGTCCAGCATCTTGACGTAGCCGCCGAGCGGAAACACCGACAAGGCCCACTCGGTCTGGTCCGGTCCGTAACGACGCATCCACAGCGGGCGGCCGAAGCCGACAGAGAACCGCAGCACCTTGACGCCGCACAGCCGCGCCACGCTGTAGTGACCCAGTTCGTGCACGGTGATCAGGATGCCCAGCGCCAGCGCGAAGGCTCCCAGATAGAACAGCGGATTCAAGCGCGCGCTCCGACCTGGCGCCGCGCGACCTCGCGCGCCGCAGCGTCGGCGGCGAACACCTCGTCGAGCGTGCTCGACGGCTGATCGGGAAGGGTGTCGAGGGTGGCGGCAATCACGTCGGCTATGGCACGGAAACCGAGCCGATGTTCCAGGAAGGCGGCAACCGCAACTTCGTTCGCCGCATTGAGCACGGCCGGCGTGCCGGCGCCGGCGCGCAGCGCGTCGAAAGCCAACTTGAGGCAGGGGAAACGGTCGAGATCCGGGCGCTCGAACACCAGATCGGCCCCCGCCGCCAGATCGAGTACGCCGACGCCGGATTCAATCCGCTCCGGCCAGGCCAGTGCGTGGGCGATCGGCGTGCGCATGTCCGGGTTGCCCATCTGCGCCAGCACCGAGCCGTCGACGTACTCGACCATCGAATGCACGATGCTCTGCGGATGGATCACCACGTCGATGCGCTCGGCCGGCGTGTCGAACAGCCAGCGCGCCTCGATCACTTCGAGGCCTTTGTTCATCATGGTGGCCGAATCGACCGAAATCTTGCGTCCCATGTCCCAGTTCGGGTGCGCACAGGCCTGCGCCGGCGTCACGCTGGCCAGATCGGCGATCGGTGTGCGGCGGAACGGGCCACCCGACGCGGTGAGCAGGATGCGGCGCACGCCTTCGCGACCTTTGGCCGGCATGCACTGGAAGACGGCGTTGTGTTCGCTGTCGATCGGCAACAGCGTTGCGCCGTGGGCGGCGACCTCGCGCATGAACAGGTCGCCGCTCATCACCAGGCTTTCCTTGTTCGCCAGCAGGATGCGCTTGCCGGCGCGCGCCGCCGCCAGTGCCGGAAGCAGGCCGGCGGCGCCGACGATGGCCGCCATCACGGTGTCCACCTCGGGCAGCGCGGCGACCATTTCGAGCGCGTCGACGCCGTGCATGACCTCGGTCGGCACCCGACCAGCCAGGCGTTCGCGCAACACGACGGCAGCGTCCGCGTCGGCCACCACAGCGATGCGTGGCGCGAAGGCGAGGCACTGTTCGGCCAGGCGGTCAATCTGGCGATGGCCAGACAGCGCAACGATTTCGAAGCGGTCCGGATGGCGCGCGACGACGTCCAGCGTGCTGACGCCGATCGAGCCGGTCGCGCCCAGTACGGTCAGTCTGCGCATCAGTTCGACGCTCCGGGTATCAGGTTAAGCAGATAGAAGCCTATCAGGGGAAGCGTTGCAGTCAGGCTGTCGACGCGGTCGAGCACGCCGCCGTGGCCGGGCAGCAGCTGGCTGCTGTCCTTCATGCCGGCCTGCCGCTTCATCATCGATTCGAACAGGTCACCGACGATGCTCACCGCCGTCAGCAACAGCAGCATCGCCGCCCAGAACGGTGCCGAGGGCATCTGCACCGCGTCGAACAGCGCCGGCTTGATGGCGAGGCCGTACAGCTGGACGGCGACCACGGCGCCGGCTGCGCCTTCCCAGGTCTTGCCCGGGCTGATCGACGGTGCCAGCTTGTGCCGACCGAAGGCCTTGCCGGTGAAGTAGGCGGCGATGTCGGCGATCCAGACGACCGCCATCAGCAGCAACAAGGGCAGCACGCCGATGGCGCGCAGCTGTATCAACGCCAGTGCTGGCGGCAGCAGCACGAGCAGGCCGGTCAGAACAAGCCAGACCTGCGCCGGGCGTGCGCCACGCGACATCCAGAACGGTACGATCAGCAGCCAGAACAGAATGGCCAGCGCATGCAGTGCGGACAGCGCGGGCGCCGCGTCGGCAACAACGCCCAGCGCGTCGAAAGCGCGTTGCGCGCAGAAACCGACCACGGCGAATGTGAGCACGCCCGCGACACGCGCGCCGAGCGGCGCGAAACCGATCAGGCGCGCCCACTCCCAGCCGGCGAAACCCAGTATTGCGGCGACCAGCCAGCCCCAAGCGGCCAGATCCATGCCCCACAGTGCGGCCGACAGTCCGAGCAGCAGGACGATGGCCGTCAGTACGCGCTGCTTAAGCATGCTGGCCGGCGGCGGCCGCTGACTGGACCTGTTCGCTGGTTCGGCCAAAGCGACGTTCCCGCTGCTGGTAGGACTTGATGGCTTCGTCGATCGCGGCGCCGTTGAATTCCGGCCACAGGCTGTCGGTGAAATAGAGTTCGGTGTAGGCCAGTTGCCAGAGCAGGAAATTGCTGATGCGCTGTTCGCCACCGGTGCGGATGAACAGATCGGGCTCGGGCGCATAGGCCATCGACAGATGTGGCGCCAGTTCCTGTTCGGTGAAGCCGTCACGACGCTCGGGGTGCGCCTTCAACATGCGCTCGACCGCCTGAAGGATGTCCCACCGGCCGCCGTAGTTGGCGGCTATGGTCAGGTTGAGGCCTGTATTGCCCTCGGTCAGCGCCTCGGCATTGCGAATCAGTTCGACCAGACGCGGCTCGAAACGGCCCAGATCACCGACCACGCGCAGGCGGATGCCGTTCTCGTGCAGACGGACGACTTCGTCCTCCAGCGCCCGCACGAACAGCTGCATCAGGAAATTGACTTCCTCGGCCGGCCGCCGCCAGTTCTCGGAACTGAAGGCGAACAGCGTCAGATAGCCGACACCGCGCTCGGCGCAGCGCTTGACCACCGCGCGCACCGCCTCGACACCCTTGCGGTGGCCGGCGACGCGCGGCATGAAACGGCGGCGCGCCCAGCGGCCATTGCCATCCATGATGATGGCGATGTGTCGCGGGACCGCTGACGTGCCGGTGCTGGAAGACAAGATCCGGTGCCTGGCTTCAGACGGCCATCAGGTCTTGCTCTTTTTGCGCCAGTTGCTTGTCGACCTCGGCGATGTAGCGGTCGGTCAGCTTCTGCACGTCGTCCTGCGCGCGGCGCTCGTCGTCCTCGGAAATTTCCTTTTCCTTGACGGCTTCCTTCAGCGCGTTGTTGGCGTCGCGACGCAGATTGCGCACGGCCACCCGCGCGTTCTCCGCTTCACCACGGACGACCTTGATCAGCTCCTTGCGGCGCTCTTCGGTCAGCGGCGGCATCGGCACGCGCACGATATCACCCATGGCCGAGGGGTTCAGACCGAGGTCGGAATCGCGGATCGCCTTCTCGACGACCGACAGCATCTTCTTTTCCCACGGCTGAACGCCGATCGCGCGCGCGTCGATCAAGGTCACGTTGGCGACCTGCGACAGCGGCACCAGCGAGCCGTAGTAATCGACCTGGATGTGATCGAGGATGCCGGTGTGCGCACGACCGGTGCGCACCTTGCCGAAGTCGGTCTTCAGCGACTCCAGCGTCTTCTGCATCTTCTGTTCGGTGGTTTTCTTCAACTCGGGGATCATGACGTCGCCTCTTGTTGGAAGGGACGGTCGCGTCAGAGCGACCGCTGAAACAAAGGGGCCCAAGGCCCCTGCACCACTATATATGGACCAGCGTCCCTTCGTCTTCGCCCATCACGACACGCTTGAGCGCGCCCGCCTTGAAGATGCTGAACACCTTGATCGGCAGTTGCTGGTCGCGGCACAGCGCGAGCGCGGTGGCGTCCATCACCTTCAGGTCGCGGCTGATGGCCTCGTCGAAGCTGATGCGGTCGTAGCGCGTGGCGCTCGTATCCTTCATCGGATCCGCGCTGTACACGCCATCGACCTTGGTCGCCTTCAGCACGATTTCGGCTTCGATCTCGCGACCGCGCAGCGCAGCCGCGGTGTCTGTGGTGAAGAAGGGATTGCCGGTACCTGCGGCGAAAATGACGACCTTGCCCTCTTCGAGGTAGCGGATCGCCTTGCCGCGGATATAGAACTCGACCACGGGCTCGATGCTGAGCGCCGACTGCACGCGCGCGGCGACGCCGGCCTGACGCATCGCGTCGCCCAGCGCCAGCGCGTTCATCACGGTCGCCAGCATGCCCATGTAGTCGGCGGTGGCGCGGTCCATACCGGCCGCGCCGCCCGCCACGCCGCGGAAGATGTTGCCTCCGCCGATCACGACGCCCACTTCCACGCCCAAGGCGCGGATTTCGGCAACTTCAGCGACGATGCGTGCAAGCATGTCGCGGCTGATGCCGTAGTCGTCGTCGCCCATGAGGGCTTCGCCCGACAGCTTCAGAAGGATGCGGCGATAGGCAACAGTCATGCAGGCTCCCGGGCTCAGGCCTTGGCGGCCGCTGCTGCGGCAGCCTGGGCGGCGACTTCGGCTGCGAAGTCGGTGGTCTTCTTCTCGATGCCTTCGCCGACCACGTACAGCGTGAAGGAGGCGATCTTTGCAGACTTCGCCTTCAGCAGCTGCTCGATGGTCTGCTTGCCGTCCTCGGCCTTGACGAAGACCTGACCCAGCAGGGTGACTTCCTTCAGGTACTTCTGCACCGAGCCTTCGGCGATCTTGGCGATCATCTCTTCCGGCTTGCCGGCTTCGCGCGCCTTCTCGATCGCAACGCGACGTTCGGCTTCGATCAGGTCGGCCGACACGCCGGTCGAATCCAGCGACTTCGGCTTCGACGCGGCGATGTGCATCGCCAGATCCTTGGCCATCGCGTCGTCACCGCCGACGACATCGACCAGCACGCCGATCTTCGAACCGCCGTGGACGTAGCTGGCAACCTTGCCTTCGGCCTGCACGCGCACGAAGCGGCGGATCGACATGTTCTCGCCGATCTTGCCGACCAGTGCGGCGCGGGTCGATTCGATGGTGCCTTCGCCGAACGGCAGTACCGACAGCGCGGCCACGTCAGCCGGGTTGCTATCGGCGACCAGCTTGGCAGCGCCATTGACCAGCGCCAGGAAGTCGTCGTTCTTGGCCACGAAGTCGGTTTCGCAGTTCACTTCGACCATGGCGGCAGTCTTGCCGTCGGCCGACAGGAACAGACCCACCACACCCTCGGCGGTCACGCGGGCGGCGGCCTTGCTCGCCTTGTTGCCCAGCTTCACGCGGAGGATTTCTTCGGCCTTGGCCAGGTCGCCGCCCGCTTCGGTCAGCGCCTTCTTGCATTCCATCATCGGAGCGTCGGTCTTTTCGCGCAGCTCCTTGACCATACCTGCGGTGATTTCCGCCATGCTCATTCCTGCCTATAAGTTCGAATCGGTAAAACAATCGCGGGCGCCTGGGCGCCCGCGGCAATCGATCAGGCCTGGGCTTCGCCTTCGCCTTCGACCTCGACGAATTCGTCGTCGGACTTCAGCTGCGCAACCAGGTCCTGGGCGGCGCTGTTGCGGCCTTCCAGGATCGCATCGGCCACGCCGGAGGCGTACAGACGGATGGCGCGGCTCGAATCGTCATTGCCCGGAATGACGTAATCAACGCCCAGCGGCGAGTGGTTGGTATCGACCACGGCCACGACCGGGATGCCCAGCTTGTTGGCTTCGGTGATGGCGATCTTGTGGTAGCCGACATCGATCACGAACAGCGCATCCGGCAGGCCGCCCATGTCCTTGATGCCGCCGATGCTCTTCTGCAGCTTGACCAGCTCGCGCTGCAGCACCAGAGCTTCCTTCTTCGGCATGCGTTCCATCGAGCCGTCTTCGACCATGGCTTCCAGGTCCTTCAGGCGCTTGACCGACAGCTTCAGCGTCTTGAAGTTGGTCAGCATGCCGCCGAGCCAGCGCTCATCGACATAGGGCACGCCAGCGCGCTGCGCCTCTTCGGCCACGATTTCGCGGGCCTGGCGCTTGGTACCGACCATCAGGATGGTGCCCTTGTTGGCGGACATGCGGCGGATGAAGGCCATCGCGTCGTTGTACTTGGCGACGGTCTTTTCCAGGTTGATGATGTGAATCTTGTTGCGATGGCCGAAAATGAAGGGGGCCATCTTGGGGTTCCAGAAGCGGGTCTGGTGTCCGAAATGGACACCCGCTTCCAGCATTTCGCGCATGGATACGGACATTCGAGATTACTCCGAACAGGGTTTGACCTCCGCCCGGCCGTGTTCACAGCCGGTGTTCCGGCTGCGCACCCTATCGGTTCAGTCGCCGTATACATATGCGGCGACACCGGGCGTGTGGATTTGCCTGACGCACCCGCCATCGGGTACTGAAATCAGACAGCCTGCGATTCTAGCAGCCGCAATGCAACAAACTCAAGTCGGCCGGATGACAGCAGTTTGCCGCCCGGAACCGCTTCCGCTAACCTGCTGTCCCTCGGAACACCCTTATAGAGCCTTTTCATGAGCGTCACCATCAAGACAGCGGAAGAAATCGAGAGCATGCGCGTTGCGTGCAGACTGGCGTCGGAAGTGCTCGACTACATCGAGCCTCACGTGCAGCCGGGCGTCACCACGGCCGAACTCGACCGCCTGTGCCACGAATACATGGTGAACGTGCAGCAGACCATCCCGGCGCCGCTCAATTACGCACCGCCCGGCTACAGCCCCTACCCGAAGTCGATCTGCACCTCGGTGAACCACGTCGTATGCCACGGCGTGCCGGCCGACCGGGCACTGAAGAAGGGCGACATCGTCAATCTGGACATCACCGTCATCAAGGACGGCTTCCACGGCGACACCAGCCGCATGTTCATCGTCGGCGGCGAGACGACCAAGCAGGCTGCACGCCTCTGCCTGATCACCTACGAATGTCTGTGGCTGGGCATTTCGAAGGTGAAGCCGGGCGCCCGCCTGGGCGACATCGGCCACGCCATCCAGCGCCACGCCGAGAACAACGGCTTTTCCGTCGTGCGCGAATTCTGCGGTCACGGCATCGGCCGGAAATTCCACGAGGAGCCGCAGGTGCTGCACTACGGCAAGCCGGGCACCGGCATGGAATTGAAGGAAGGCATGATCTTCACCATCGAGCCGATGATCAACGCCGGTCGCGCCGCCGTGTCGGAACTGCCGGACGGCTGGACCATCGTCACCCGCGACCGCAGTCTGTCCGCGCAATGGGAACATACGGTGCTGGTCACCGCCGACGGCTACGAGGTGCTGACCGTGTCGGCCGGCAGCCCGCCGCCGGCGCTGAGCGGCGACACTGCCCGGGCCGCCTGAGCGGTGAACGGTCCGGCCGATTCCGACGCGCTGCGCCAGCTCGCCGGCGCACTGCGCAGCGAACTGGCGGCCAGCCAGCTCGAATTCCGCACCCGTTTCGAACAGGACGGCAACAGCAGCCGCATGCTCGCGGCGCGCGCCCGCGCCGTCGACAACGCGCTGCGCCGCCTGTGGGCAGCGGTCGGCCTGCCGCGCACCGCGGCGCTGATCGCGGTCGGCGGTTACGGCCGCGGCGAGCTGTATCCGGCGTCAGACGTCGATGTGCTCTTCCTGACGCCAAGCGAGGTGTCGGCTGACATCGAGGCCAAGCTCGAACATCTGGTCGGACTGCTGTGGGACATCGGCCTGGACATCGGGCACAGCGTGCGCTCGGTCGCACAGTGCGTCGACGAAGCCTCGCGCGACATCACGGTCGAAACCACACTGCTCGAAGCACGCCTGCTCGCCGGCTCGCGCAAGCTGTTCCGCGAACTGAGCGACACGCTGGAAGCGCAGCGCGACCCGGGCGCCTTCTTCAAGGCCAAGCGGCTGGAGCAGGACGAACGCCATCAGCGCTACCAGGAAACGCCCTACAGCCTCGAACCGAACTGCAAGGAAAGCCCGGGCGGTCTGCGTGACCTGCAGGTGATCCAGTGGATCGCGCGTGCGAGCAAGCTGGGCGCAAGCTGGGCCGAACTGGCCGCCCGCGGCCTGATCACCACCGAGGAAGCGCGCCAGCTGGCGCGTGTCGAACGCTTCATGCGCGACACCCGGGTACGGCTGCACCTGATCGCGCGTCGCCGTGAAGATCGCCTGATCTTCGATCACCAGGAGGCAATGGCCGCCGCCTTCGGTCTGGCCGCGACGCCGACGCGGCGCGCTTCAGAAGTGTTCATGCAGCGCTACTACCGCAGCGCCAAGACCATCACCCAGCTCAACACCATTCTGCTGCAGAACATTTCTGCCGCGCTGTTCCCGGCCGACGAGTCGGCCGTGTTGCCGATCAATGCGCGTTTCCAGTCCAGCCGCGAACTGCTGGACGTGGTCGATGAGCAGGTTTTCGAGCGCGAGCCGAGTGCGCTGCTCGAATGCTTCACGCTGCTGCAGCGGCACAGTGAACTGAAGGGCATGACTGCGCGTACGCTGCGCGGCCTGTGGCGCGCGCGCCGGATGATCGACGCGAAGTTCCGCCGCGACCCGAAGAACCGCGCCCTCTTCCTGTCGCTGTTCCAGCAGACGCGCGGTCTGGTGCATGAAATCCGCCGGATGAACCAGTACGGCATCCTCGGCCGCTACCTGCCCGCCTTCGGCCGCATCGTCGGCCAGATGCAGCACGACCTGTTTCACGTCTACACGGTCGACCAGCACATCCTGCAGGTGATGCGCAACGTACGCCGCTTCACCATGTCGGAACACGCGCACGAATACCCGCTGCTGTCGCGCCTGATCACCGGCTTCGAGCGGCGCTGGCTGCTCTACCTGTCGGCGCTGTTCCACGACATCGCCAAGGGCCGCGGCGGCGACCACTCGCAACTGGGCATGCGCGACGCACGTCTGTTCTGCCGCCAGCACGATCTGAGCCCCGTCGACACCGATCTGGTCGTCTTCCTGGTCGAGCACCACCTGTC
Source organism: Methyloversatilis discipulorum (assembly GCF_000527135.1). Classification (NCBI taxonomy): domain Bacteria; kingdom Pseudomonadati; phylum Pseudomonadota; class Betaproteobacteria; order Nitrosomonadales; family Sterolibacteriaceae; genus Methyloversatilis; species Methyloversatilis discipulorum. Next base: position 822,802 of record NZ_AZUP01000001.1, on the reverse strand, counting down.
GATGTCCTCTGTGGCGCAGAAGCAGGACCTGTCCGACCCGGACGTGATCCGCGACTTCGCACGTGTGGTGAAGAGCGAACGTCGCCTGACCGCGCTCTACATCCTCACCCACGCCGACATCCGCGGCACCAGTCCAAAGGTGTGGAATGCCTGGCGCGGCAAGCTGCTGGAAGATCTCTACTTCTCGACCCTGCGCGTGCTGCAGGGTGACGGCGCCCATGCGCCCGGCAGCGGTGACCGGCAGGAGGAGGCACGCAGCCTGCTGCGCTACTTCGGGCTGCGCGAGGGTGTCGAACAGGCTTTCTGGTCCCGCCTGGACACCGTCTATTTCATGCGCCACGACCCGGACGAGATCGCCTGGCACACGCGCATGCTGTATTTCCAGGTCGATGCGACGGTGCCGGTGGTCAAGGCGCGGCCGAACCAGGTTGGCGACGGCCTCCAGGTAATGGTGTACGCGCCCGACCAGCTCGACCTCTTCGTGCGGCTGTGCGGCTTCTTCGGCCGGCTGGGATACAGCATCGCCGACGCCAAGATTCACACGACGACCGACGGCCACGCGCTCGACAGCTTCGTGCTGCTGGACCCGAACGGCCACCTCAATTCGCGCGACATGATCGCGCTGATCGAGACCGGACTGGTCGAGCGCCTGCAAGCGCAGCTTCCAGCCGAACAGCCGATCGCCGGACGGCTGTCGCGCGAGGTGAAGCATTTCCCGATCACGCCGGAAATCGTCATCAAGCCGGACGAGCGCAAGCAGCACCACATCATGCACGTCACCGCGGCTGACCGTCCCGGCCTGCTCTACTCGGTGGCGCGCGTGCTGGCGGCGCACGCGATCCGCCTGCACACCGCGAAGATCACGACGCTCGGTGAGCGCGCCGAGGACGTGTTCCTGATCTCGGGCGAGGAACTGGACAACAGCACGACCTTGATCCGGCTGGAGCAGGAACTGCTGGACGAACTGGCCGTTTCCTGAGCACGGTATGACGGGCGCGACGCAGTGCTCGCTGCGCCGCGCAGCTTTCCGGACATACTGTTGATGCCGACGCACCCGGGCATCCCCGACGAGGACGGAACCCTGCCTTGAGCCTGACCCGCGACGAACCCGCATTCACGATGACCGACCGCGCGCGACCGCTGATCGTTGCGCTGGTAGCGCTGCTGGCGGGTCTGGCACTCACCGCCTACATCGCAGGCAACGAGGCGGCGGAACTGCATCAGCGCGAGCGCAGCGCCGTGACGGCGCAGGCCGGACAGGTGCGGGCGCGGCTGGAGAGCGAGGTCAACAGCGCCGCCCACCTGTCGCTCGGCCTGGTCAGTTTCATTGCCGCCAATCCCGACTTCGACCGCGCTTCCTTCGATCGCGTCGCCGAACGCATGCTGGCTTATGGCCGCCATCTGCGGAACATTTCGGTGGCGCCGGACAACGTGGTGCGTGAGGTCTATCCACTCGCCGGCAACGAACGCGCGATCGGTCTGAGCTACCTCGATACGCCATCCCAGCGAGACGCGGTGGTGCAGATGATGAACTCGCGTCGCTTCGTACTCGCCGGCCCGCTCGAACTGGTACAGGGTGGCATCGGGCTGATCAACCGCTTTCCGGTCTATCTTCCGGCGCGAAACGGACAGCCCGAGCGTTACTGGGGCCTGGTTGCCGTCGTGCTGCGCTTCGATTCACTGCTCGAAGCCAGCGGTCTCGTACCTGAGCGCGGCGACCTGCGTTATGCGCTGCGCGGTCGCGACGGGCTGGGAGCGGCAGGTGAGGTCTTCCATGGCGACGCGGCGCTGTTCGACCAGACACCGGTGCTGGTCGACGTCGTGCTACCCGACAACGCACGCTGGCAACTGGCCGCCGTTCCCGCAGGCGGCTGGCAGAGCGGATATGGCAGCGCGCGCGTGCTCGGCATCTGGGGAGCCGGCACGGCCGTGTCGCTGGCCATTGCCGCCCTGCTCTATCTGCGACAACTGCAGTTGCGTCGGCTGCAGATGCGCGACGCCGAACTGTCACTCGCAGCCAGCGTGATCGACAGTCTGAACGAAGCCATCATGGTCACCGATGCACGCGGACGCGTCGTCACCGTGAATCCTGCATTCAGCGCGCTGACCGGCATAGCGAGCAGCGCCGCCTGCGGTCGCCCCGCGTCGGCGGTGGTGAGCTGTCCGTACAGCGAGGAATCGCGTAACGAATTCGCCGATCAGCTCGAACGCGACGGCTACTGGCGAGGCGAACTCGACGACCGGCGCGCCAGCGGCGAAAGCTACCCCAAGTCGCTCAGCATCTATCCGGTGCGCGAACCGGGTGGGCGCATCGCCCACTACGTGCATTCCTTTGCCGACATCAGCGAGCGCAGGGAGGCGGAAAGGAAGATCCACCACCTCGCCCACCACGACATGCTTACCGGCCTGCCCAACCGTCTGTCGCTGCAGTTGCGCATGGAACAGGCGATGGCGCACGCGCGTCGTCACGGCACCCTGCTGGCGGTGCTGATGATTGACATGGACCACTTCAAGGACATCAACGACACGCTCGGCCACCATGTCGGCGACGCGCTGCTGGTCGAAGTGGGCAAGCGTCTGCTGCGCTGCGTGCGGCAGAGCGACGTCGTCGCGCGCCTCGGTGGCGACGAGTTCGTCGTCCTGGTGACCGACATGGTGACCACGCTGACCGCGGCTGCGGTGGCCGAGAAGATCGTTGGCGCGCTGTCGGCGCCCTACGCCGTCGAGGCCTACCAGCTGCACTCGACGCCCAGCGTCGGCATCGGCGTGTTTCCGAACGACGGTGAAACGGTCGATGACCTGCTGCGCAACGTCGATAGCGCGATGTATCACGCCAAGGCCGCGGGCCGGAACAACTACCAGTTCTTCAACGACAGCATGTCGGCCAACGCCAGCGAGCGGCTGAGCCTGCAGAGCAGCCTGCACCAGGCGATCGCCAAGCGGCAGTTCGTGCTGCACTACCAGCCGCAGATCGAAACCGGCAGCGGTCGGCTGATGGGGGTCGAAGTGCTGGTGCGCTGGGAGCACCCCGAGCGCGGTCTGGTGCCGCCGAACAAGTTCATCCCGATCGCCGAGGAGAGCGACCTCATCATCCGTCTCGGCGAGTGGATACTGCAGGAAGCCTGTCGGCAGCTCAGCGTCTGGCGCGCGATGGGTCTGCAGATGCGGATTGCCGTCAATCTGTCGGCACGCCAGCTGCGCTCGAAGAACCTGCTGCGGCAGGTGAAGGACGTGGTGCTGAAGTACGACCTGAAGCCGGGCGACCTCGAACTGGAAATCACCGAGAGTGTCGCCATGGAGGACGCCGACAATACGCTGCGCATGCTGGCGCAGTTGCGCGAACTGGGCCTCGAACTGGCGATCGACGACTTCGGCACCGGCTATTCATCACTGAGCCATTTGAAGCTGATGCCGCTGCAGCGGCTGAAGATCGACCGTTCCTTCGTCAAGGACATCGAGAACGATCCGGACGATGCGGCCATCTGTGCCGCGACCATCAGCCTGGCGCACAACCTCGGCCTGACGGTGATCGCCGAAGGCGTGGAAACCGACGCGCAATACGCCTTCCTCGGCAACCTGGGCTGTGAATGCGTGCAGGGCTTCCTGTTCAGCAAACCACTGCCGGCGGCCGAACTGGAAGCCTGGATCGCGGCGCGCGCAGCCAGGGCCTCCGTTACTAGCGGCATCTAAGCAAAGACCGTTCGACTGCGATTTCTGCCTTCGAATGGCCGGTGGTTGCTGATCGCCGGCCCCGTCGGGGTCAGAAGACCCCTCCCACAGAACCCCGGCTCCGACCGCCCATCGGGCGCGAGCCCTGTGGGAGCGGCCTTGGCCGCGACGCAGCGGTGGCCATCCACAGACTTCGATGCCGGCTTGTGCCGGGACAAGAAGACCCCTCGGTTCCGGACAGCAGCACCCGCTCAGACCCCGTCAGTCGTCCCCATCCTCGACGCCCGGGAACAGCACGTCGGTGTAGCCGAAGCGGCTGAAGTCGCGCACCCGCATCGGGTAGAGGATGCCATCCAGGTGATCGCATTCATGCTGCACGACGCGCGCGTGGAAACCTTCGGCATCGCGCGAGATCGGCTTGCCCGCCGGATCGAAGCCGCTGTAGTGCAGCCGGTTGTAGCGCGGCACGACGCCGCGCAGGCCAGGCACCGACAGACAGCCCTCCCAGCCCTCCTCCATGTCGTGGCCGAGCGGCATCAGCAGCGGATTGACCAGCACGGTGAAGGGGACCACCGGCGCGTCCGGATAGCGCACGGACGGCGAGCCGCCGAAGATGACGACGCGCAGGTCCACGCCGATCTGCGGCGCCGCGAGGCCGGCGCCATTGGCCGCCTGCATGGTGTCCATCAGGTCGGTTACCAGTGCATCGAGTTCGGCCGTGTCGAAACGCTCGACCGGTCGCGACACGCGCAGCAGGCGCGGGTCGCCCATGCGCAGGATGTCGCGGATCACGGGCACACCCCTTCCTGGCACAAGCGTTCGAGCAGGTGGCGCACGCGCATCATTGCCTCCTGCAGCATGGCTTCGATCGCCGACATCTGGATGCCGTGCGCCGAATCGCCGCGGCCGGCCGCGTGATTCACGACCACATTGAGTGCCGCATAAGCCAGACCGGCTTCGCGCGCCAGCACGGCTTCGGGCATGCCGGTCATGCCGACGACGTCGGCGCCGTCGCGCTCGAAACGGTTGATTTCGGCCGCGGTTTCAAGACGCGGTCCCTGGGTGGCCGCATAGACGGCACCGTCGACCACCGCCTCGCCGGCCAGCGCCGCGGCAGCGAGCAGACGGGCACGCAGGGCACTGTCGTAGGGTTCAGTGAAATCGACATGCTTCACCTGTCCGTCGTGACCATCGAAAAAGGTCGAGTGGCGGCCCCAGGTGTAGTCGATGATCTGGTCCGGCACGACCAGGCTGCCCGGTGCAAGGTCTGCGCGGATGCCGCCGACAGACGCCACCGATACGACCTTGTCAACGCCGACGTTCTTCAGCGCCGAGATGTTTGCGCGGTAATTGACGCGATGCGGCGGAATCGTGTGGCCATAGCCGTGGCGGGCGATGAACACCAGTTCGTGACCACCGAGGCGGCCGAAGGTGAGCGGACCGGACGGTTCGCCGTAAGGGGTGCGCACAACCTCGCGCCGCGTGACGTCAAGGTTGGCAAGCTGGGTCAGCCCGCTTCCGCCAATGATGGCCAGCATCGTTCCGGAACTCCTGATTGAATGACCGGCGAGTCTAGCAGCCGGGACGCCCTCCGTCCGGGCACCTGACGTCTTGCGACCTTGGCATGCTAAACTCGCGTGTTTATCTTTTGCGCCGCACCATTCCCATGTCCCGCTCCATACGCAACATCGCCATCATCGCGCACGTCGATCATGGCAAGACCACGCTGGTTGACCAGCTGCTGCGCCAATCCGGCACCTTCGCATCGCACCAGCAGGTGTCCGAGCGGGTCATGGATTCCGGCGATATCGAAAAAGAACGCGGCATCACGATTCTCGCCAAGAACTGCGCGATCGAATACGAAGGCACGCACATCAACATCGTCGACACCCCGGGCCACGCCGACTTCGGCGGCGAGGTCGAGCGCGTGCTGTCGATGGTCGATTCCGTGCTGCTGCTGGTCGACGCGGTCGAGGGCCCGATGCCGCAGACCCGCTTCGTCACCCGCAAGGCGCTGGCCCTCGGCCTGAAGCCCATTGTCGTGGTGAACAAGATCGACCGTCCGGGCGCCCGTCCGGACTGGGTGATCAACCACACCTTCGATCTGTTCGACAAGCTGGGTGCCACCGACGAACAGCTGGATTTCCCGGTCGTATTCGCCTCGGCGCTGAACGGCTTCGCGATGCTGGACGCCGACAAGCCGGGCACAGACATGCGCCCGCTGTTCGAAACCATCCTGAAGCACGTGCCGCAGCCGGAAGTCGATGAAGACGCCCCGCTGCAGCTGCAGATCTGTTCGCTCGACTACTCGACCTACATCGGTCAGCTCGGCATCGGCCGCATCAAGCGTGGCCGCATCAAGCCGAACCAGGAAGTGGTCGTCTATTACGGCGACGAAAGCCGCGGCAAGGCCAAGGTCGGCCAGGTGCTCACCTTCAAGGGTCTGGACCGCACGCAGGCCGAATCGGCCAGCGCCGGTGACATCGTGCTGGTGTCCGGCATCGAGCAGGTCGGCATCGGCGTCACCATCTGTGACCCGGATTCGCCGGAGCCGATGAAGCCGATCGCGGTCGACGAGCCGACGCTGACCATGAACTTCATGGTGAACGCGTCGCCGCTGGCCGGTCGCGAAGGCAAGTTCGTCACCAGCCGCCAGATCCGCGAGCGCCTGGAAAAGGAACTGCTGAAGAACGTGGCGCTGCGCGTCGAGTACACCGACGACTCCGACGTGTTCCTGGTGTCGGGCCGCGGCGAACTGCACCTGACCATCCTGCTGGAAAACATGCGCCGCGAAGGCTACGAGCTGGCGGTCGGCCGCCCGCGCGTGGTGTTCAAGGAAATCGACGGCGTGAAGTGCGAGCCGTACGAAATGCTGACCGTCGACGTCGAAGAAACCCATCAGGGCGGCGTGATGGAAGAACTCGGCCGTCGCCGCGGTGAAATGCAGGACATGCAGCCGGACGGCAAGGGCCGCGTGCGTATCGAGTACCGCATTCCGGCGCGTGGCCTGATCGGCTTCCAGGGCGAATTCCTGACGCTGACCCGCGGCACCGGTCTGGCCAGCCATGTGTTCGACGACTACGGCCCGATGGCCGGCGCCATGTCGGAGCGTCGCAACGGCGTGCTCATTTCGCAGAACGACGGCGAGGCGGTCGCCTACGCGCTGTGGAACCTGCAGGACCGCGGCCGCATGTTCGTCAATCCGGGCGATGTGCTGTACGAAGGCATGATCATCGGCATCCACTCGCGCGACAACGATCTGGTGGTGAACCCGATCAAGGGCAAGCAGCTCACCAACGTGCGCGCCTCGGGCACCGACGAAGCCGTGCGTCTGATTCCGCCGATCGCGCTGACGCTGGAATCGGCGATCGAATTCATCGCCGACGACGAGCTGGTCGAGATCACGCCGAAGAACATCCGCCTGCGCAAGCGTCACCTGAAGGAACACGAGCGCAAGCGCGCCTCGCGCGACGAAGCCTGATCTCCGGGCAGCGTCGAATGAAATGAAAAGAGCGCCCCTGGGCGCTCTTTTCATTCGTGCCTCAACCAGAGACCGGCTTCAGGTGCGGCGTTCGATCGCCGCCTGCGCGCGCAACCTTGCGTAGGTGGTCTGCAGCACGCGCGCGTCGTTGCTGGCGCGATGGCGTGTGGTGTGCAGTTCTTCCGCCACCGCCTGCTTGACCCCATGCCAGCGCGCCGCCTGGTCCTCGTTCAGCAGTTCGCGCAGGCTGCGCAGATGAAAGCGCGGCACGCGATCCGCTTCGTCGTAGAGGCGCGACAGCCAGGCGTAATCGTTACCCCAGGCGTCGCTGTAGACCTCGCGTCCGCGCAGCGCCTCGTCCAGCCGGCACACGACTTCCTCGACCGGCAGGCCATGCTGCATCAGCACGTCGCGTGTGATGTGGTGGATGGACTCGGCGCTGGCATCCCAGTGCCGCCACCCGTCCGGCGGGCGCACCAGACAGCACAGCGTGCGCCCGTCCGGCAGCACGCAGCCCACTTCTATCGGATAGCTGCCGGCACCGAAGCCGGACGCCTCGATGTCGAGGAAGACCGGCAGCGCATCGGTTCCGGCGTCCGTCACGCCCTACTCCTTCAGCGCGTAGATGGCCGGCAGATTGCGCCACGCACCGCGCACGTCCATGCCGTAGCCAAAGACATAGCGGTTGGGCAGTTCCAGCCCGGTGAAATCGGCGGTGATCGGCTTGGCGCGACCGATCTGCTTGTCCGAGAAGACCGCGGTCAGGCAACGCGTCGCGCCCTTGGACAGGATGTGCTGGCGGATCGCCGCCAGCGTGATGCCCTCGTCGAGGATGTCGTCGAGCACGAGCACGGTGCGGCCGACCAGCGGCGTGCGCGGCTCATTGATCCAGCGCAGTTCGCCGCCCGAGGTCTCGTCGCCGTAGCGGGTGACGTGCAGGTAGTCGAAGTCCAGCGGAAACGCGAGTTTCGGCAACAGGTTGCCGGTGAATACTACGGCGCCGCCCATCACCGACAGCAGCAGCGGATAGCTGTCGCCGACCGCCGCGGTGATCTCCTGTGCGACCCGATCAACCGCCGCGTCCACTTCGGCAGCGGAACAGATCAGGTCGGCACCTTCAAGCAGTGCCTGCGCGTCGGCGAAGCGACTCACGCTGCGTCGGCTTCGCGCGAAATCTCTTCGCGCGACACTTCCTGCGCGTCCATCCAGGCGGTGAACGCGGCACCGACTTCCGGATGCTTGCGCGCCAGCGCGACGGTCGCCTGCAGATAGCCCAGCTTGGAGCCGCAGTCGTAGCGGGTGCCCTTGAACGGATAGGCCAGCACCGCCTCTTCCTTCAGCAGTGCGGCGATCGCGTCGGTCAGCTGCAGTTCGCCGCCGGCGCCCGGCGTGATCGCGCGCAGGTGATCGAAGATGCGCGGCGTCAGCACATAGCGGCCGACCACGGCCAGCGTAGACGGCGCCACTTCGGGCTTCGGCTTCTCGACGATACCGGTCACGCCGTACAGGCCGCCAACGTCGGCGTCGGTGCTGACGATGCCGTAGCTGCCGGTCTGGCTGCGCGGCACCTGCTGCACGCCGAGGATGGAGCGGCCGAAGCGGTCGAAGATGTCGGTCATCTGCTTCAGGATGGGCGGCTCGCCGTCGATCAGGTCGTCGGCCAGCAGCACGGCGAACGGTTCGTCACCGACGACCGGTGCGGCGCACAGCACGGCGTGGCCCAGGCCCAGCGGCTCGGACTGACGGATGTAGATGCAATTCACGTGCTTGGGCACCGTGTTGCACAGCGCCAGCAGGTCGTGCTTCTTCTTCATTTCGAGCTCGTGCTCAAGCTCGTAGGCCTTGTCGAAGTGGTCGGCGATCGAACGCTTGGTGCGACCGGTGATGAAGATGAGGTCGGTGCAGCCGGCGGCCACGGCTTCTTCGACGGCGTACTGGATCAGCGGCTTGTCGACCACCGGCAGCATTTCCTTCGGGTTGGCCTTGGTGGCGGGCAGGAATCGGCTGCCCAGGCCGGCGACGGGAAATACAGCTTTGCGTACGGATTTCATCGTTCTAAGGCTCCCTTTTCTCGAGCATCGACATGAGCCCGGATTCATCGAGAATATTAATGCCCAGTTCTTGCGCTTTTGTGAGCTTGGAACCGGCGTCCGTGCCAGCCACCACGAAGTCGGTCTTTTTCGACACGCTGCCGGCCACTTTTGCACCCGCAGCCTCAAGCAAGTCCTTGGCCTGATCGCGCGAAAGCGTGGGCAGCGTGCCGGTGAGCACTACTGTCTTGCCGACCAGCGGACCGCTCGCCACCTGTGCTTCGCCCTCTTCCCAGACGATGCCGCAGGCGCGCAGCTGCTCGACCACCTCGCGGTTGTGCGGCTGCGCAAAGAAGGTGTGGATGCTGGCCGCGACCACCGGGCCGACGTCCGGCACCTGGGCCAGTTCCTCGACCGAGGCGTCCATGATGCGGTCCATGCTGCCGAGGTGGCGCGCCAGATCCTTGGCGGTCGCCTCGCCGACGTGGCGGATGCCCAGACCGAACAGGAAACGCCCCAGCGTGGTGCGCTTGGATTTCTCCAGCGACGCCACCAGGTTCTCGGCCGATTTCTCGGCCATGCGGTCCAGTTCAGCCAGCTTGAGCACGCCGAGCCGGTAGAGGTCGGGCAGGCTGCGGATCAGTCCGCCGTCCACCAGCTGCTCGACCAGCTTGTCACCCAGCCCCTCGATGTCCATCGCGCGGCGCTGCGCGAAATGCAGCAGCGCCTGCTTGCGCTGCGCCGAACAGTACAGCCCGCCGGTGCAGCGATGATCGACCTCGCCTTCTTCACGCACCACGTCCGAACCGCAGACCGGACAGTGGCTGGGCATGGAGAATGCCCGCGCATCCGCCGGTCGTCTGTCCGACAGCACCGACACGACCTCCGGAATCACGTCGCCGGCACGGCGCACGATGACGGTGTCGCCGACATGCACGTCCTTTCGGCGGATTTCCGATTCGTTGTGCAGCGTCGCATTGGTCACCGTCACGCCGCCGACGAACACCGGCACCAGCCGCGCCACCGGCGTGAGCTTGCCGGTGCGGCCGACCTGCACCTCGATGTCCTGCACCGTGGTCAGCGCTTCCTGCGCCGGGTATTTGTGCGCCACCGCCCAGCGCGGCTCGCGGGTGACGAAACCCATGCGCTGCTGCAAGGCCAGGCTGTTCACCTTGTAGACCACGCCGTCGATGTCGAAGGGCAACGTGGGGCGCGCCTCGGCGATGCGCACGTGAAAGGCCGCCAGCGCCTCGCCGCCGTTGCACACCGCGCGGTGCTCGCTGACCGGCAGGCCGAAGGCGGCCAGCGCGTCGAGCACGCCGGCGTGGGTGTCGGGCAGCGTCCAGCCGCGCACCTCGCCGAGGCCGTATGCGTAGAAAGACAAGGGCCTCTTCGCCGCGATGGCCGGGTCGAGCTGACGGATGCTGCCGGCCGCGCCATTGCGCGGATTCACCAGCGTCTTCTCGCCCGCTTCGATGGCTCGCGCGTTGAAGGCGTCGAAATCGTCGCGCCGCATGTACACCTCGCCGCGCACTTCCAGCACCTCGGGCAGGCCGGGCGCGTCGAACAACGAGGGTTGCCCCTTCGCAGGAAGCGGCGTCAGCGCGAGCGGCACGTCGCGGATGGTGCGTACGTTCTGCGTCACGTCCTCGCCGGTTTCGCCGTCGCCGCGGGTGGCGGCGAGCACCAGCACACCGTTTTCATAACGCAGATTGATGGCCAGGCCGTCGAACTTCAGTTCGGCGGCGTACTCGACCGGCGGCGCCTCCTCGCTCAGTCCAAGTTCGCGCCGCACGCGGGCGTCAAAGTTCAGCGCACCGCTCGCCTCGGTATCGGTTTCGGTGCGGATCGACAGCATGGGCACGACGTGACGCACCGGCGCGAAGCTGTCGAGCGGCTTGCCGCCGACGCGCCGCGTCGGCGAATCGGCGGTGCGCAGCGCCGGGTGCTCGGCTTCGAGCGCCTGCAGTTCGCGGAACAGGCGGTCGTATTCCGCGTCCGGAATTTCCGGGGCGTCGAGTTCGTAGTAGAGGCGGTCGTGACGGGCAATCTGCGCGCGCAGTTCGACCGCGCGCGCAAGGACAGCAGCGTCCATCAGCTGAACAGGCGGCGCGCCGACGCGCTGCCCGGGGCGACGCCGAACTGCGTCATGCGGGTCTGGAATTCGGCGATCTTGCTGCGGATCACACCGAGTGAAGCAGGAGACAGCGGCTGCCGGTTGTCATCGACCACGCGGGCGCCGAGCGCGTGCGCGAACTGTTCAGCCATCGTGACCATGCGGTCGAAATTGCGCGCGCCATCGGCGACCGTGGGCACATCGAGCAGCAGTGTCACGCCCGGCGTCTGCAGGTTCTTCATCGTTTCGGCGATGAATTCGGCGGCGTCCAGATTGCCCAGCGTATAGAGCGTCGCGCCGGCATCGTCGCGCGCGCGGAACAGGCCGTTATCGAGTGCGAAGCCCTGCGCTTCGGCCAGACCGCGCAGCTTGGTGCCGGAAATCGGGTTCTCGCCGGCGACCAGATTGATGCCGATCTGCACGTCGACCGACGCGGCGAAGCTGTCCAGCTCACGCGCCCGGCCGAGCAGATCGCGTGCGTCGGGGAAATGCACGACGGCGAGGAAGCGGTCGGCAACCGCCTGCAGCGCGTGCGCCAGCGCCGACAGCGAGGCCTCGCTGAGCGGGCCACGGCGATCGGCCAACTGCACCGCCATTTCGATGCGCGACAGATTGCCGGCGGTCTCCGGCGTCAATTCCAGCCAGCGGCCGGCCTGTTCGTCGCGGCCGCGCAGGCGCAGGCCGGTGTCGACCTGGCGGGTCAGCTCGCTCCACGCGCGCTGGAACTCCGTCGCGGCGATCGGCGCTTCGAGCTCGACGACGATGACTTCCTCGACCTTGGCGTCGGCCCAGGCCGGCGCTGCGTCATCAGCCGGCGCCGCCTTGAGCACCGGCTCACGCTGCGGGGCAAGCTGCACCGTGTCGTCGGCCGCGGCGCTCATCCGCTCGTCGGTCGGCAGATCGATCGCCGGCTCGACCGACGTGTCGCTCGCCGGGCTGCTGCCGAGGTCACTGCCCAGGTCGAAATCCAGCGTCGGCTCGACGCGGCGCGACGGCTGGTGCAGCGGATCGATCAGCACGTCGGGCTGGGCGTCGCCGAGCGCGCGTTCGGCGGTGCGGCGGTGACGTCTTTCCTGCCACAGGTTGTAGCCGATCACGGCGCCGACACCGACCACGCCGAGCGCGATCAGCCCCATCTGCAGTTCAGTCAGTTGCATGAATCCGTATCCCTTTTTGTTCAGACGCTGAGCGCTTCGTCGCGCAGCTTCAGCGCCGCTTCCATATCGACCTCGACCACGCGCGAACACCCGCGCTCCTGCATGGTGACGCCAACCAGCTGTTGCGCCATTTCCATCGTGATCTTGTTGTGACTGATGAACACGAACTGCGTCGAAGCGGACATGCGCTTCACCATTTCGCAGAAGCGTTCGGTATTCGTGTCGTCCAGCGGTGCATCGACTTCGTCCAGCATGCAGAACGGCGCCGGATTGAGCTGGAAGAAGGCGAACACCAGTGCCGTCGCGGTCAGCGCCTTCTCGCCGCCGGACAGCAGCTGGATCGACGCGTTGCGCTTGCCCGGCGGCTGCGCGAACACCTGCAGCCCGGCATCCAGAATCTCGTCGCCGGTCATGACCAATCGGGCCTCACCGCCGCCGAACAGTTCCGGGAAGATGCGGCCGAACTCGGTATTGACGCGATCATACGTCTCCTTGAGCAGGGCGCGCGTGTCGCGGTCCATGCGGCGGATGGCGTCTTCCAGCGTGGCGATGGCGTCGCGCAGATCGGTCGACTGCGCGTCGAGATAGCCCTTGCGCTCGTTCGCCTGCGCGAGCTCTTCCAGCGCGGCGAGGTTCACCGCGCCGAGCGCGGCAATCTCCCGCGTCAGGCGGCTGATTTCGGCGCTGAGTGCGCCTTCGCGCACCTTCTCCGCTTCGCCTTCGGCGAGCAGCGCATCGAGCCGGCCCTCCGGCAATTCGATCTCGCCCAGGCGCTGCGCGTACTGTTCGGCATTCAGCGCCGCCGCCTGCTGCTTCAGCTTCAGTTCGGCCAGCCGCTCACGCGCCGGCGCCAGCAGGTGTTCAGTGTTGGCGCGCTGAGATTCCAGTTCGCGCAGCTGGGCGGCCAGCACTTCCTGCGCGTCGCGGCAGGTGGCCAGCACCTGTTCGCGCGCGCGGCGGTTGTCCAGCACCTGCTGCAGCCGGCTGTCTATGCTGCCTTCGTCGATCTGTGCGAATTCGTCGCTGCGCAGCGCGCGCTCCAGTTCGGCGTTTTCGAGCTGGGTTTTCGCCATCGCGAGATTGTTCGCCAGATCGGTCAGACGGCTCGTGCATTCACGCTGCGAGAAGTTCGCTTCCTGCAGCTCGCGCGCCGCCGCCTGGTCGGCGAAGCGCGCCTCGCGCAGCTGGCTGTCGGCGTTCTTCTGCGCCTCGGTCGCGGCGTCCAGCCGCATGCGCTGCACCTCGATCAGTTCGCGCGCGCGCTCGATTTCGGCGTCGGCGCGCTCCAGATGTGCACGCTCGGTCTGCTCGGCCTGGTCGACTTCGGCGCGGTCGCGCGCCAGCGCCGCTTTCTGCTCGTCGAAGCGCGACACCGCCTGCGCCAGCTTGATCTGTTCGACCTGCGCGCTGTGCGCCGCCTGGGTCAGCGACTGCTGTTCGCGCCGCGCCGCCGCCTGTTCCTCGTGCGCACCGGCCAACGCTGCCTCGGCTTCGCGCAGCGCCTCGCGCGATTCGGCGAGCTGGGCGTCGGCGAGGTCGATTTCCTCGGCGAGACGTTCGATGTCGCGCGCACGTTCGAGCACGCCGTGCGTGCGCGCATCCGGCGCATACAGCGTCAGCGAGGCGCCCTGCGCGACGCGGCCTTCACGATCGACGCGCAGGCCGCTGGCGGCGAAATCCAGCGACTCGACGGCGGCGACCGGACCCAGCCACAGATCGAGCAGTGCGTCCCAGCGCGCGTCGTGCGCACGCACGCGATGGCGCAGGCTGTCGGCGCCGACGTCGGCACGCGCATCGCTGCCGGGAAGTGCGAGCGTCAGGTTCTGGGGCGCCGCGCCGGCTGCGCAGGCGGAGGCCAGCGTATCGGCCGACGCTGCCTCGAGCGCGCCCAGCCGCTCACGCAGCACCGCTTCGACCGCCAGTTCCCAGCCGGCTTCGACCTGCAGCGACTGCCACAGCGGCTTCGCGTCCTGCAGGCCGAGCGCGGCCAGCCAGGGCGCGAGCTTGCCGTCGGTCTGCGTCTTGCGCTGCAGTTCGACCAGCGCGTCGCGACGGGCGCGCGTTTCGGTCAGCGTCCGCGTTGCGGCGCGCTCGGCGTCCTGCGCGTTGCGCACCTGCGCCTGCAGTTGCGGCACCGCGTTCTGTGCGGCCTGCAGACGCTGCTGCGCCGCCTCCTGCGCCATCTGCAGCGATTCGAGCTTGTCCTGCGCCAGCGCCAGCGCCTCGCGGTCGGGCTCGATCAGCTGCGCCTCGTCGTGCGCGATGCGCTCGCGCCGGCCAGCCAGCGAATTGAGCGTGCGCCCGGCGTTGGCGCGGTGGGTTTCCTCGACCTTGAGCTGCTGCTCGACCGCCGCCAGTTCGCGCCGCGCCAGATTGGCTTGCTGCTCCGCCTCCTGGAAGGCTGCTTCCGCCTCGGGCAGCAGCGCGCTGGTCGTTTCGTGGCGCGCTTCCGCCTGTTCGATGCGGTGCGCCGCGTGCTCGGCCAGTTCGGTCCAGCGGCCGGTATCGGTTTCGATGCTCTCGATGCGCGCGCGCCAGTTCGCGACCTCGGCTTCGAGCTGGGCAATGCGCGCTTCCAGCTTGTGCCGGTTCTCTGCCGCGCGCTTCAGGTCGTCCTCCAGCCGGCTGGCTTCGGCATTGGCGGTCAGCAGTTCGGCCTGGGCGGCATGAACCGCCTCGGAACTGGCGAAATGTTCGGTGCGGATGCGTTCCAGCGCCGCCTCGTGGTGGCGCAGCGCCGCGGTTTCGCGCTCGATGTCGTTCTCGATGCGGCCTGCTTCCAGCGTCAGCGCGTCGGCCTCGGCGGCGGCCGAACGCTGCTTCATCGCCCACAGCAGCGCCTGTCGCTCGGACAGCCGGCGGTTCATGTCGGTGTAGCGGGCGGCGATCTCCGCCTGCTTCTGCAGGCGCTCGATGCGTGTACCCAGTTCGCCGACGATGTCGTCCAGCCGCACCAGGTTGTCGCGCGCATCGTCGAGCCGGCCCTGCGTTTCCTTGCGCCGCTCGCGGTACTTGGTGATGCCCGCCGCCTCTTCGAGGAAGGCGCGCAGCTCTTCCGGCCGCGCCTCGATGATGCGGGTGATCATGCCCTGCTCGATGATGGCGTAGGCGCGCGGCCCAAGGCCGGTGCCGAGGAACACGTCGATCACGTCGCGCCGGCGCACGCGGGTGTTGTTGATGAAGTAATCCGACTGGCCATCGCGCTCCAGCACCCGCTTGACCGCGATTTCGGCGTACTGCGACCACTGCCCGGCCGCCCTGCCCTGCGCGTTGTCGAATACCAGTTCGACACTGGCCCGGCCCACCGGCTTGCGCGTGCCCGAGCCATTGAAGATGACGTCGGTCATCGCGTCGCCGCGCAAGGCGGACGCACGCGACTCGCCGAGCACCCAGCGCACCGCGTCGATGATGTTGGATTTGCCGCAGCCGTTCGGCCCCACCACGCCGACCAGCTGGCCGGGCATCTGTATGGTGGTCGGGTCGACGAAGGTCTTGAAACCGGCGAGTTTGAGCTTTGACAGTCGCACGGGTCGGCGGCGGGAGGGATGAGTTCGGGCGGAAAACGGGGCGAATGATAGCACCCGCCCTACTCACCGGCCCTTACCGACGATGCTTCACAGCCAAGTCACCCGCTCCCGGCCTATCAGCCCGTTTGACCCCTTGGAGGACGTCCTCCTGGGAAGGACGTAGATGCCATGCGCAGGAGCCGTTCGATAGCAGACTGAAGAGAGGCCGGCTATCGATATCAACACGGACGAATGCAAGCGAGCACTGCAGCGATCAAGCGCTCATTCGCGTCAGCCATTCATGCGCCGGCGACAAATTGGCGCCACTGCCAGCAGACCGGCGGCAAACAACCACGCGGTGCTAGGCTCAGGAACGATCGCGATCGACAGAACTTCGAAGGCGAGGATGGTGCCGCTTTGTCCACCATCGCGCTGCAAGAATCCGTAATTCAACGACGAATGCCCGTCGAATGCCGACACATCGATAAGGGACGGTAGTCCGTGATCACGGATGACCTCGGTGTTGCCTGGTCTCGTCGCAAGCTTGAAACCGAAGTCTCCATTCGCATAGCTTGCACCATTCACGATGATCGGGTGGCCACTGTTCATGTTGAAACCGTCCTCCACGTTTCCACCAAAATCGTCGATAACGGCAATCGAGGGCCTGCTGCCGCTGATGGTATAGCCGGCGACGTTCGCGACAACCTGACCGGAGGCAAAACTGTAAACGGTGGTGCCGTTCGGAATACTGTAGTTCGCTGGACCGCCTGCCACGAAATGTCCTTGCAGCAGAGCTCCGTCTGTAACGTTGATCAGGGTGCCGTCGGTGTAGGTAACACGTCCAGTAAATTGAAATTCATAGGCTTGGGCACTGAAAGTCAGCGCGAACAATGCAATGGCAACGATGGCATTTTTCATGTGAATGGCTTGTCCGGATGATTGAATGTCGAGGATCGATTGGTGACGATTTCCACCTTCTTGAAGTCTTCATCATCCGCATTACATATGCATGAAGCAATCCCCCCCACCCGAATCTGACGGGAGATCCAGTCAGGAGCGACATTTGGCCGCGCGTCGCTCCCCCGGCGCTTGCAGGAAATCGGCGTCGATCGGCCTGAACAGAACCCTGACGCCAACGCGCACGCGTTCCGGTCAACAGGACGGTGCGCGCAAGCGGTAGTCGGCACACCGCGCGACGAATTCGCGCGTGCTCTTGGGCATGGGCACCCGTGCCCGCGTGATGTCGCTCAGCAGTTGCGTGCCCTGACGGATCAGGCGCACACCCAGATCGAGATCGCGCCGTTCGGCGTCCGTACAGTCCGCATCGTCCGGCACGAAGGCAAGCAGCTCTTCCGCCGACACCGCGAAGCCGGCCCAGACATCGAAGATGGACTTGTCCGTGCGCAGGGTTTCCGTCTTGATCTTGGCCGCATCGGCGAAGCTCACGACAAGGTCGGAAAGGCCTTTGAAGCGCGGGCGATTGCCGAAGGTGTCGCACAGTTCGCCGGCGATCAGGTCGATATCGCGCATGGTGAGCGCGATCTTGATGTAACGGCTTTCGTAGAACGACTCGACCGGCACCGAAAATGCCTTGAACGGCTCGCCCCACATTTCGTCGATGCCTTCTTCGCCGCTGCGGTGCCGCACCGAGCGACCGAGCTCCAGCGCTTCCTGAAGACAGTGGCCGCACTCGCGCATCAGGCCGTTGTCGCTGTCGATCTCGACGCCCGCCGCCTGCAGTTCGACCAGTCTGGTGAAAATGTCCGTCGCGCGGTTGAAAAGCGCCCCCGCGAGCATGCCGCCCTTCACCCGCTTGAGCGCGGGATCCTGCTCGGCATCGTAGGCGGCGCGTGCCTCGTTCAGGCGGGAGCCCGGAATGTTGATGCCGTGCTCGACATGGTTGAACAGGCGCCGGGTCAACGCCTCGATCAGCTTCTTCTTCGCCGACAGCGAGTCAGCGGGCGGCTCGTAGATCTTGATCCAGTAGCCGTAGTAGTGCACCCGGTACTCGCCCGCCACCTTGCGCTTGCACCCGAGTGGGTAGATTTCTTCGGTATCGCGTTGCATCGCTCGGTCCACACGAAGTCAATGGTTTCATGCTAGGCCAAAAGTCGTATCTTGTGCAGTGCAACACCTGTCACATCCGTACCAATTCACGCATTCTTGCGAACGCGTGAAAAGTGACCGTACGGCTCCCTCGCCGCGCATGACGCGCAAGCACGCGCATCGGCCCCTCTGCCTCAAGCAAGCTGTGCCCGCCGCGGCGCGCGAACTGGCCCGTTCGTGCCCACTGCCCTAAAATGGCAGGTCCGTCGAAAGAACCGTCATGGCACTGACCATGGAAGGCTTTCATCCTTGAAATCGAATGGGGTGAAAATGAGCAAGCCTTTCATTTCTCTGTGCCCGGAAATCACCCGGGCCAACGCGCTGGATCTGATGGACTGGCTGGAGGACGAGAACGTCGTCCGCTATCTGAGCGATTCGCGACACGTCTCCCGCCACATCGAACAGGTCGTCAGCCGCGTCCAGCTCCCCGTGCTGACCCATCTGTTCAACCAGGGCGGCCGCTTCTTCATGGCCTGCGACCGGGACGACCGGCCGGTGGGCTTCGTCCGCCTGGTCAAGACCGGCGCGGACTGCGAAATCGTGCTGGTCATCGGAGACCGCGACAACTGGGGCCGCAGGCTCGGCGCCAGCGCACTGCGCGAAGGCATGAAGCTCGCCTTCTTCGACATGCGGGCCCAAAAGCTGATCGCCAGGATTCACGCCGACAACACCCGCTCGCTGAACGCCTTCCTGCGCTGCGGCTTCGTGCTCGAAAGCGAGACACCGACGCTGAAGTCATTCGCCATGAGCTGGGAGCGCTATCTGCAGCGCCTGCGCGAAGACACGGTGAGCGACCCCGCCGGCATCTACGTCACCGAAATCGACCAGGCCCGGCTGCGCAACCTGATCGCGCTGGAGGTCGACGCGGACGTGGTCGATCTCGAACACGAGGTCGAGCGCGCCATCGTCGTCGATTCACATCAGGTGGCGCGGGACGTCGTCACGATGAACTCGCGCGCCGTGCTGCATCTGGACGACGAGGAAATGGAAGTGGCCTTGGTCTACCCGCAGGACGCCGACGGCAGTGCCGGGAAACTGTCGGTCTGCTCCAGCGTCGGCACCGCCATCCTCGGTTACCGGGAGGGCGATTCCATCGACTGGCGGACGCCGCACCGGACCCGGCGCATCCGGATCGAGCGTGTGCTTTACCAGCCGGAAGCGGCGGGCGATTTCCACCTCTAGGATCGCAGGCCACGCCTCCGCGGCAGGTTGCACATCAGTGCCACGACCTGTG
Organism: Methyloversatilis discipulorum; assembly: GCF_000527135.1. NCBI lineage: Bacteria > Pseudomonadati > Pseudomonadota > Betaproteobacteria > Nitrosomonadales > Sterolibacteriaceae > Methyloversatilis > Methyloversatilis discipulorum. Next base: position 803,503 of record NZ_AZUP01000001.1, on the reverse strand, counting down.
CGCCGTGGCTCAGCGTCTGCCGGATACCGATCGGCCGCTACGCGCCGGGAGCGGTTCCGCTCTCCGGCCGGTCCGCCACCGGCGATTCCAGATGCCCCGAAAACAGGCTGGCCGCGATGATCATCGCGCCGCCGACCCACTCCTTCACGCCCATCACCTCACCCGCCAGCCACCAGGACGAAATCGCGGCGACCACCAGTTCGAACAGGAAGAGCGCGATGGCCGCGTTGGCGCTGAGGAAGGTGATGCCGTACTGCACCACCAGATTGACCAGCAGCAGCACGCCGCCGATCAGTGCCAGCAGAACCCAGGTGTCGGCACCGATGGCGGAGAACTGCTGCAGTGGGGCTTCGCCGCGCAGCCAGGCGGCGACGGGGGCTACGGCGATGACGCCAAGGAAGACGGCCATCACCTTCTGTTCGATCTCGATGTGGGCCGTGCGGCGGATGAGCACGTTGGCCAGCGCGAAACAGACGCCGGCGCCCAGGCCCATCCACTCGGCGGAGCCCTGTGGCCAGGGCAGGCCCAGTTCCGGGCGCCACAGCATGACGAAGGCGCCGGCCAGCGACAGCGCGATCACGCCGGCACCCGCCCGGCTCAGCCGTTCGCCCAGCAGCAGGCGCGACAGCAGTACGGTCCATAGCGGCGACAGGTAGAACAGCAGCAGCACGCGCATCACCACGCCGTCCAGCGTACCCAGCACATAACCCAGATTGGTGCCCGCGGCCGCCAGCGCCAGCGCGACCAGCCAGAAGCTGGGCCGTGTGCGGCGCAGCACCGGCCACAGCGGGATCAGACCGAACAGGAAGGCGAGGCCGTAGGTGATGAAGGTGGCGGTGACGCCGCCCATGCCGGCGGCGTCGATGACGCGGTAGGGGTACCAGATGAGCCCCCAGATGACGGCGCCGGCGAGCAGCGCGATCGAGGGCAGCAGCCGTGAAGACGGCCGGCGGGAAGTGAGCATCGGGACGTATACTTATGCGTTTCCGGGCGCCGCGGTCGGCGTCACCGGCTTCAAGGACCGAAACTGCTGACTTTCATGCTGAACGACACCCTGCCCGTCACGCCCCATCTGTCGCTGCTCCAACCCTATCCCTTTGAAAGACTGAAGGAATTGACCGCCGGCGTGACCGGCCCGGCCGACCTGCCGCTGGTGCGCCTGTCGATCGGCGAGCCACAGCATGCCACGCCGCAACTGATCAAGGACGCGCTGACCGGCGCGCTCGACGGCCTCGCGGTCTATCCGACCACGGCCGGCATTGACGCGCTGCGCGAGTGTATCGCGGCCTGGCTGCAGCGCCGCTACGGTCTGCCTGCCGTGAATGCGGCGACCCAGGTGCTGCCGGTGAATGGCTCGCGCGAGGCGCTCTTTTCGTTTGCGCAGTGCGTGATCGACGCCAGCCGGCCCGACGCCAAGGTGCTGGCACCGAATCCGTTCTACCAAATCTACGAAGGCGCGGCCCTGCTGGCCGGCGCGCAGATCGCCTTCTATAACCAGTTGCCGGACGATCGCTTCGCCTGCAACTTCGACCGCATCGCCGACGCCGACTGGAAGGGCGTGCAGCTTGTGTACGTGTGCTCGCCGGCCAATCCCTGCGGCAAGGTGATGACGCTGGACGAGTGGCGCACGCTGTTCGAACTGGCCGACCGCCACGGTTTCGTGATCGCCTCCGACGAGTGCTATTCGGAAATCTATTTCGACGAGGCGGCCCCGCCGCTCGGCGGCCTGCAGGCGGCGAAGGCGCTGGGCCGCGACGGTTTCGAGCGGCTGGTGGTGTTTTCCAGTCTGTCCAAGCGCTCCAACGTGCCGGGCCTGCGCTCCGGCTTCGTTGCCGGCGACGCCCGCCTGCTCAAGCGCTTCCTGCTCTACCGCACCTACCACGGCAGCGCGATGGGGCTGGCGGTGCAGCGCGCCAGCATCGCCGCCTGGCAGGACGAGGCCCACGTGCGCGACAACCGCGACCAGTACCGTGCCAAGTTCGACGCGGTGCAGCCGCTGATCGCCTCGGTCATGGATTCGCCGCTGCCGGACGCCAGCTTCTACCTGTGGGCGCGCACGCCAATCGATGACGCCGAATTCGCCCGCCGGCTGCTCGCCGAATATAATGTTGCGGTTTTGCCGGGCAGCTACCTTGCCCGCAACGCCCACGGCATCAACCCGGGGGCAGGCTTCGTCCGCATCGCGCTGGTGGCACCCGCCGGCGAGTGCATCGAGGCCGCTGAACGCATCGTGCAGTTCTGCCGCGCGCTCTGAGCCGCGGCGCCACTACCCTCCACACCATAAAACTTACGGGACACCCTCCATGCAGGCCGCACAGCAGATCATCGAAACCGCCTTCGAAAACCGCACCCAGTACTCGCCGACCAATGCGCCGGCCGAGGTGCGCGAAGCCATCGACTTCGTCCTTTCGCAGCTGGACAGCGGCGCGCTGCGCGTCGCCGAGCGCATCGACGGCGAGTGGGTCACCCACCAATGGATCAAGAAGGCGGTGCTGCTGTCCTTCCGCATGCAGGACAACGTCGTCATGGACGGCGCCGAAACGCGCTACTACGACAAGGTGCCGATGAAGTTCGCCGGCTACGACGAAGCAGCCTTCCGTGCCGGCGGTTTCCGTGTCGTGCCGCCGGCCACCGTGCGCCGCGGTGCATTCATCGCGAAGAACGCAGTGCTGATGCCGTCCTACGTGAACATCGGTGCCTACGTCGGCGAAGGCACCATGGTCGACACCTGGGCCACCGTCGGTTCCTGCGCCCAGATCGGCAAGAACGTGCACCTGTCGGGCGGCGTCGGCATCGGCGGCGTGCTGGAGCCGGTGCAGGCCAACCCGACCATCATCGGCGACAACTGCTTCATCGGCGCCCGTTCGGAAGTGGTCGAAGGCGTCATCGTCGAGGACAACTGCGTCATCTCGATGGGCGTGTACATCGGCCAGAGCACCAAGATCTACGACCGCGCCACCGGCGAGGTGATGTACGGCCGCGTGCCCGAAGGTTCGGTCGTCGTGTCCGGCAACCTGCCGTCGGCCGACGGCAAGTACAGCCTGTACTGCGCGGTCATCGTGAAGCGGGTCGACGCGCAGACGCGCGCCAAGACCAGCATCAACGAACTGCTGCGCGCCTGAGCCCATACTGATCCACTGAAGTCGCTGCCGTCGGAGGCCCGCCGTGATTCTCGACAAGCTGTTCCAGGTCATGGCGGACAAGAACGCCTCCGACATCTTCATTTCGGCCGGCGCGCCGATCGCGATCAAGATCCAGGGCACCACGGTGCCGATCAACCAGCGCGTGATGGATCCGGAAACGATCCAGCGCATGGCCTACGAAATGCTCAGCGAAGAGCAGCAGCAGAAGTTCGAGAAGACGCGCGAACTGAACCTGTCCTTCGGCCGGCGCGACCTTGGCAACTTCCGCGTGAACATGTTCTGGCAGCGCGGCAGCATCGCCATGGTGGTGCGCTACATCCTCGGCGACATTCCGCCGCTCGACACGCTGGGCCTGCCGCCGGTGCTGACCGAGCTGATCATGGAAAAGCGCGGCCTCATCCTGGTCGTCGGCGCCACCGGTTCCGGCAAGTCGACGACGATGGCGGCGATGATCGATCATCGCAACGCCAACAAGTCGGGTCACATCCTGACGGTCGAAGACCCGATCGAGTACCTGTTCAAGCACAAGAAATCGATCGTGAACCAGCGCGAGATCGGCATGGACACCGAAGGCTGGGCGCCGGCGTTGAAGAACGCGATGCGCCAGGCGCCTGACTGCATCCTGATCGGCGAAATCCGCGACGTCGAAACGATGCAGGCGGCCCTCGCCTACGCGCAGACGGGCCACCTCTGCCTGGCCACGCTGCATGCCAACAACGCCCACCACGCGCTGAACCGCATCGTCAATTTCTTCCCGCTGGACAGCCGCCCGCTGCTCTTCCTCGACCTGTCGGTCACGCTGAAGGGCATCATTTCGCAGCGCCTGGTGCGCAAGCCGGATGGCCGGCGCATGCCGGCGGTCGAAGTGCTCCTGAACACGCGCCACATTTCCGAACTGGTCGAGCGCGGCGAGATCAACAGCGTCAAGGAAGCGATGGAGCGCAGCATGGCGCCCGGCTCGCAGACCTTCGAGCAGGACCTGTTCCGCCTCTACCGCGAAGGCGAAATCACGCTCGACGAAGCGCTGTCGAATTCCGACTCGCCGACCAATCTGTCCTGGCTCATCAACAATTCGCAGTTCGGCGTCACCGAAACGCCCAAGGTCGACGCACCCAGCCCTGAACTGCGCGACCTCGAATCGACCGAGCCGAGCGGCGCCTCCTTCGCCGAATTCTCGCTCAACCTCGACGAAGGCGGCCGCTGACCGCACTGCCCGACCTACCCCGGATTTTCCCCGATGTCAGAAGCAACCCTTGAGCTCACCCGTCAGCTCATTTCCACCCGTTCGGTCACGCCGGTCGACGGCGGCTGCCTTGAAACCATAGGTGCCCGGCTGGCCGCGGCCGGATTCACGCTGGAGCGCATCGACGCCGGCGGCGTATCGAACCTGTGGGCGCGCCGCGGTAGCGCGGGCCCGCTGTTCTGCTTCGCCGGCCACACCGACGTGGTGCCGACCGGCCCGCTTGATCAGTGGAACAGCGACCCGTTCGAGCCGGTCGTGCGCGACGGCATGCTCTATGGCCGCGGCGCGGCCGACATGAAAGCTTCGCTGGCCGCCTTCGTCACCTCAACCGAACGCTTCGTCGCCCGCGTGCCCGATCACGCCGGCTCGATCGCCTTCCTGCTCACCTCCGACGAAGAAGGCGATGCCATCGATGGCACCGTCCGCGTGGTCGAGGCCCTTGCCGCGCGCGGCGAAAGACTGGATTACTGCGTGGTGGGCGAACCCACTTCGGTGACGAAGCTGGGCGACATGATCAAGAACGGCCGCCGCGGCTCACTGTCCGGCAAGCTCACGGTCAAGGGGGTGCAGGGGCATATCGCCTATCCGCACCTGGCGAAGAACCCGATCCACCTGTTCGGTCCGGCGCTCGCCGAGCTGTCAGCCATCCGCTGGGACGAGGGCAACGAATACTTCCCGCCGACCAGCTGGCAGATTTCGAACATCAAGGGCGGCACCGGTGCGACCAACGTCATTCCGGGCACACTCGAAGTGCTGTTCAACTTCCGTTTTTCGACCGCCAGCACGCCGGAATCGCTGAAGGCGCGGCTGGTCGACGTGCTGGACAGGCACGGCGTCGAGCACGACATCGTCTGGACGCTGGGCGGCAAGCCCTACCTCACGCCGCGCGGCACGCTGGTCGAGGCGGCCGAAGCCGCCATCCGCGATGTGACCGGGCTGGCGACCGAACTGTCGACCACCGGCGGCACCTCGGACGGCCGCTTCATCGCCGACATCTGTACCCAGGTGGTCGAGATCGGTCCGAGCAACGCCACCATCCACAAACTGAATGAATGCGTGGCGGTCGCCGACATCGAGCCGCTGTCGCGCATCTACGAAAACCTGCTCGACCGGCTGCTCGGTCAAGGAAACACAGCATGAAGCTCAAGACCAGCGACAAGGCACCCGCGAAGAAAACGGTGCCGCCGGAAGAACTGATGTCGGTGCGTGACTGGGTGCGTTACCTGGTCAGCCGCATGGGCGCAGCCGAGGTCGCCTTTGGCCAGGGCTTCGTCGACGCCTGGGACGAGGCCGTCTATCTGGTGCTGCACACGCTGCACCTGCCGCTCGACCGCCTCGAACCTTTCCTCGACGCCGCGCTGACGGTGGACGAATGCGAGCGCCTGATGCGCGTGACCGAACGCCGCTGCGAAGAACGCGAACCGGCCGCCTACATCACCGGCGAGGCCTGGCTCGGCCCCTTCCGCTTCCGTGTCGATCCGCGTGTCATCATTCCGCGCTCGCACATTTTCGAACTGATGCAGGACGGCTTCGCACCGTGGCTGGACGACATGGGCGAACCGGAGCGCATCCTCGACCTGTGTACCGGTTCCGGCTGCCTGGCGATCGCCGCCGCGCACTTCTTCCAGGAGGCACGGGTCGATGCCGTCGATCTGTCGGCCGACGCGCTCAAGGTGGCCCAGCTCAACATCCACGACCACGCACTGCGTGATCGCGTCGAAGTGCTGCACGGTGACCTGTTCGAGCCCGTGGGTGAGCGACGCTACGACCTCATCATTTCCAATCCGCCCTACGTGACCGAAGCGGCCATGGCTGCGCTGCCGGACGAATTCCGTCGCGAACCGGAGATGGCACTCGGCGCTGGCGCCGACGGCATGGACATCGTGCGTCGCATCGTTGCCGAAGCGGGCCGCCACCTGAACCCGGGTGGCCTGCTGCTGGTCGAGGTCGGTCGCAACCAGGCCGAAACCGAAGCTGCGCTGCCCGACCTGCCGCTGGTCTGGCTGGACACCGACTCGGCCACTGCTCCCGTATTCCTGCTGCGGGCAGAAGATCTGGAGCAATGAGCAGCAGCGAAACGCCTCCGGCCGACACCACACCGCATCGCCGTTCGCACCGCCTGTCCGCCGCGACCTGGCAGGCGATCGCGCTCGGCATTTTCGTGCTGATGATTTCGCTCGGCCTGGCCAGCCTGTCAGCGCGCGGCGACCTGCGCGCCGTTCACGCGGAACTTGCGCACACGCTGGTGGCGCCACTGCAGGCGCGGCAGACGCCCGAACTGCGCCGCATCCTGTCGGAAGCGCACGACCGCGGCCTGCTGACCGAAGCCAGCCTGCGCGACGCGAAGGGCGAACTGCTGGTCGATCTGCCGCCCTCGGTCACCGACGACAGCGCGCTCACGCTGCGCGCCGAAGGCAGTCTGCGCGTCGACGACGTGCTGGTCGGTACGCTGACCATCGCCGCATCGCGCGACACCGGTCTGCCGGTGCTGCTGACCACGCTGTTGCCGGCCTGTGCGCTGGCCGTCTTCTGCGTGCTGGTCGCCTGGGGCGCCCGCACCGCCGAGCGACGGCGCGTCGTCGATGCCATCGGTCCGGTCGAGGCGGCAGCGACGGCACTGGTGCGCGGCGAACCGGTGGGGCGTGTCGCCCTCCCGGCGGGGCATCCTCTGAGCGCACTGGCACAGGCGCTGGAAGCCGCTTGCGTGGCCCTCGAACAGCGCCGTCGCGACGCCGTCGCCGACGCCGAGCGTCTGGCGCGAGTGGCCAGCGCGCACGACGAAGCGCAGTGGGAATGGAATCTGCAGACCGGTCAGATCTGGTACAGCGATCGCTTCCCCGACCTGCTCGGCTACGGCGGCGACGCCTCGTTCGCGCAGCAGTTCAACTGGGGCGCCGCCACCCACCCGGACGACGCCGGCACCGTCCGGCGCGCGCGCGAACGGCTGTTCGGGCGCGAAATGACGCACAGCGACGACCAGATCCGGCTGCGCGTTCGCGACGGCACCTACCGCTGGTTCCGCCTGCGCGCGAGCGCCCACCATGATGCCGTCGGCAAGCCGCTCTACGTGTCCGGCACGATAGAGGACGTGACACGCGACCGCATGACGCTGGACGCGCTGCGCGAAAGCGAGGCGCGGCTGTTCCACGCGGTGCGCGGCTCCTTCGACGGCGCCTGGGACTGGGACATCGGCGCCGGCCGCTACTTCCTGTCGCCGCGGCTGAGCGAGATTCTCGGCCTGCCGCAGTCGATGCAGCCGCAGACACACGACCAGCTGCTCGAACGCGTACACCCGGACGACCTGTCGCGGCTGCAGCACGCGATCGACGAGCACTTCCTGCGCCGCGAATCGTTCGACATCGAGTACCGCATGCGGCACGAAGACGGTCGCTACCTGTGGGTGCGTGACCGCGGGCTGGCAACGCGCAACACGGTGGGCAAGGTGCTGCGGTTCTCCGGCTCGATCACCGACATCACCGAGCGCAAGCTGGCCGAACAGGCCGTGCGTACGCTGGTGACCGAAAAGCAGGCCCTGCTCGACGACGTGCCGGTGGCCATCGTCTATGTGCGCGACGACCGCATCGCCGACTGCAACCGGCGTTGTCAGGAAATATTCGGCCACGACCGCAGGGCGCTGATCGGGCAGACGATGGAACCCTTCTTCCGCGACGACATGGAACTGTCGCGCCTGCTCGAAGGCGCTGCGCGCGTGAAGCCACAGCCCTATGCACAGGAAACCACGCTGCAGCGGCGCGACGGCAGTCCGCTGCACGCCTACGTGTCTGTTCGCCAGCTGGCCAGCGAAGCGGGTGAAGCGGGCGAAACCATCTGGATCTTCTCCGACGACACCGCCCGGCGCCGTGCGCTCGACACCGCGCGCCGCGAGGAGAACTTCTCGGCGGCGCTGGTGCGCAGCATGCCCGGCGCCTTCTTCCTGCTCGACGCGCGCGGCGCGCTGCGTCGCTGGAACGAGAACCTGCAGGCGGTCACCGGCCACCGCGCACTCGATCTGATCGGCAAGCCGGCGCTCGACCTCTTCCCGCCTGAGTTCCACCCACTGCTGCGGCGTCAGGCGCGGCGTGCCCTGACGCACCGCGATGCCACCTTCGAGGCCGAACTGCTGTCGGCGACCGGCGAGCATCTGGCGCACGCCTTCAGCCTCTATCGCATCGACCTCGACGGTCTGCCGCACCTGCTCGGTACCGGTCTGGACATCCGCGCGCAGAAGGACGCCGAGCGCAGCGTGCTGGCGCTGAACCAGCAGCTGGAAACGCGCGTGCGCGAGCGTACGGCCGAACTGGTCACCGCGATGCGCGAACTGGAAAGCTTCAGTTACTCGGTGTCGCACGACCTCGCCGCACCGCTGCGCGGCATCGACGGTTTTTCGCGGATGATCGAAGAGGATTACGCCGACCGACTCGACGAACGCGGCCGCGACTACCTGCAGCGCATCCGCGCCGGTACGCAGCGCATGCACCGGCTGATCGACGACCTGCTCGGCCTCGCCCGCATCACGCGCAACGAAATGAACCGGCAGGTTGTGGATCTCAGCGCGATGGCCTCGGAACTGGCCGCCGACCTGGCCCGGACCGAGCCCGAGCGCAGGGCAGAATTCCTCATCCAGCCGTCGATGCGCGTGTATGCTGACGCCAACCTCTTGCGCATCGCGATCGACAATCTGTTGCGCAATGCGTGGAAGTTCACCAGCCGCCACGACGCCGCCCGCATCGAGATCGGCTGCTTGCAGCGTGGTCGAGAGCTCGTGTATTTTGTGAAGGACGACGGCGCGGGCTTTGACATGCGATACGCAACAAAGCTCTTCGGCCCCTTCCAGCGACTCCACTCGGTCGGTGAGTTTTCAGGTAGCGGCATCGGTCTGGCCATCGTCCACCGCATCGTGCAGCGACACGGCGGGCGGATCTGGGCCGAAGCCGAGGTGGAACGCGGAGCAAGTTTCTTCTTCACGCTGGAACCTGCATCGCAGTGATGCAGGTGACCTGGACAGGCTGGTTTTATGGCAAGCGAACGCCCGATACTGCTGGTTGAAGACAATCCTGACGACGAGGCGCTGACGCTTCGAGCCTTTCACAAGAACCGCATCGCCAACGAAGTCGTCGTGGCCCGCGACGGCGTAGAAGCGCTCGACTATCTCTTCGGCACCGGCCACCACGCCGGCCGCGACCTGTCGGTCGCACCGGCCGTCATCCTGCTCGACCTGAAGCTGCCGCGTGTAGACGGCCTGGAAGTGCTGCGCCGCGTGCGTGCCGATGCGCGAACCAATCTGCTGCCGGTCGTCATCCTGACCACATCGCGCGAGCAGCAGGACATCTACGAGGCCTACCAGCTCGGCGCCAACAGCTACATCCGCAAGCCGGTGGATTTCGAGAAGTTCATCTACGCGGTCGGCCAGCTCGGCCTTTACTGGCTGGTGCTGAACGAGCCGGTCGATCCGCCCACGAACTGAGCGAGCGCCGAGGTTCCGTGGGAGGGGTCTTCTGACCCCGACACGGCCTGAATCGAAGCCTACAGATGGCGGCGGCCGTGTCGCGGCCAAGGCCGCTCCCACAGGAACGATGCGCTAGATCCACGACTTGTGCCTGAGCCGGGGTTCTGTGGGAGGGGTCTTCTGACCCCGACAACAGCCTGTATCGAAGCCTGCGGACATCAATGGCCGTGTCGCGGTCAGAATACCGCTCCCACAGGGGCGTCGCGCCCGATCCATGATCTGAGCCTGGGCCGGGGTTGATCTTCCAACCCTACTCGCCGCCCCGTCTCAATTCCGCCGCGATCGCGCGATCTGTCTCGACAGCGCGATCAGCGGCAGCAGGCCGACCGCGACGATGGCCAGCGCCGCCGTCGATGCTTCCTGCAGACGTTCATCGCTGGCCAGCGTGTAAGCCTGGGTGGCCAGCGTGTCGAAGTTGAACGGCCGCATCACCAGCGTCGCCGGCAACTCCTTCATCACATCGACGAACACCAGCAGCGAGGCGGTGAGCAGGCTGCCGCGCAGCATCGGCCAGTGCACGCGGCGCAGGGTCGCGCCGACACCGAGGCCGAGACTGCGCGCCGCTTCGTCCATGCTGGGCGTGATGCGCGCCAGGCCCGACTCGACCGATTGCAGCGACACCGTCAGGAAGCGCGCCAGATAGGCATACACCAGCGCCGCGATGCCGCCGGTCAGCAACAGCCCTGGATTGCTGCCCGTCCATTGCTGCCACAGCCCGGACAGCAGGTGATCGAGACGGGTGACCGGAATCAGGATGCCGACCGCGATCACCGCGCCCGGTACCGCGTAGCCCAGACCGACGGCCGAGCGCGCCAGCGCCACCAGACGCGAGCGGCTGGAGCGCACCGCGTAGGCAAGGAGCAGCGCGAGCGCCACCGCACAGACACTGCCGACGGCGGCCAGCGTGAAGCTGTTGATCGCCAGCCCGACGAAACGCTCGCCGAACTGCGCGTCGCCCTCGGAAAACGCCCACTTCAGCAGCACCGCAGCCGGCACGATGAAACCGGCCGCCAGCGGCAGTACACAGGCGACGGTGACGCCCCAGCCGGCGGCGCGCGGCAGCGTGTGGCGGCGCGCACTGCCGCCGGCGCGACCACTGTCGTGGAAGCGCGCGCCACCGCGGCTGAGCCGCTCGGCCAGCAGCAGCATGGCGACGAAGCCGAGCAGCAGCGCGGCCAGTTGCGCCGCGGCGACGCGGTCGCCGAGCGAAAACCAGGCGCGGTAGATGCCGGTGGTGAAGGTCTGCACGCCGAAATAGCTCACCGCACCGTAATCGGCCAGCGTTTCCATCAGCGCCAGCGACACGCCGGCGGCGATCGCCGGCCGTGCCAACGGCAGCGTGACGCGGAAGAAGGCTTCCCAGGCGCCCTGCCCCAGCATGCGCGCCGCCTCGTTCAGTCCGGCGGCACGCTCGATCAGCGACTGCCGGGTCAGCAGGTAAACGTAGGGATAGAGCACGGCGATGAACATACAGGCCGCACCGCCCACCGTGCGCACGTCGGGGAACCAGTAGTCGCCGCGCTCCCAGCCGAAGGTTTCGCGCAGCGCGGTCTGCACCGGGCCTACGTACTGCAGCAGGTCGGTATATGTATAGGCCATCACGTAGGCGGGTGTGGCCAGCGGCAGCACCATGGCCCATTCGAGCACGCGGCGGCCGGGGAACTCCCACATCACCGTCGCCCAGGCGGTCGACACACCGATCACCGCGGTACCCAGCCCGACCCAAAGACAGAGCCACAGCGTGCTGGCGACGTACTCAGGCAGCACGGTCGACGCCAGGTGCGCCCAGGTGTCGCCGGTGCCGCCTCTAAACAGGTTGAACAGCACCGACAGCACCGGTGCGGCCACCAGCAGCGCCAGCAGCAGGGCGATCAGCGACAGGGGATGGAGACGGCGGGCAGACAAGTGGGGCATGCCGGCTGTCCCGGCTTGAGTTATCGGTGGCCGGTACGCTCACGCAGCGGCAGGCGCATTATAATTGAGAGCGATTATCGGTCTTGATCCGGATCACCTTTTTGTACCGCCTCCTCCGCCACACTTCGGTCCATGTCACAGTTGCTGCTTGAATCCGTGCGCATCGCGTACGGCACCACCGAAGTGGTCCGCGACCTGTCGCTGCGTCTCGAACGCGGTCAGATCGGCTGCCTGCTTGGCCCTTCGGGCTGCGGCAAGACGACGGTGCTGCGTGCCATCGCCGGCTTCGAGCGGCTGCGCGAGGGGCACATCGACATCCACGGTGTCACGGTGTCGTCCAGCCGCCAGCATCTGGCGCCGGAACAGCGGCGCGTCGGCATGGTGTTCCAGGACTTCGCACTGTTCCCGCATCTGAGCGTGGCCGACAACGTCGCCTTCGGCCTGCGCAGCGGTTCGCGTGACGACAAACGCGCGCGCGCCGACGAAATGCTGGCGGTCGTCGGGCTGACCGAGCACGCCGACAAGTACCCGCATCAGTTGTCGGGCGGCCAGCAGCAGCGCGTCGCACTGGCCCGCGCGCTGGCACCGGACCCGGAACTGCTGCTGCTCGACGAGCCTTTCTCCAGCCTTGACGTGGAACTGCGCACCCGGCTGGCGACCGAGCTACGCGACATCCTGAAGGCGCGCGGCATCACCGCCATCCTGGTCACGCACGACCAGCAGGAAGCCTTCGCCATCGCCGACGAGATCGGCGTCATGCAGGGCGGCCAGCTGCTGCAGTGGGACAGCGCGTACAACCTCTATCACAAGCCGGAGAGCCGTTTCGTCGCCGATTTCGTCGGTCAGGGCGTATTCCTGCCGGGTACGCTGCGCGGCGACCACGAGGTGGAAATGGAGCTGGGCGTGCTGCGCAGCGAATTCCCCTTCCGCTGCGACGACGGCTGTCCGCACTGCGCCGCCGACAACCGGGTCGACGTGCTGCTGCGTCCGGACGACGTGGTGCACGACGACGCCGCACCACTGCGCGCCGAAGTGCTGTGCAAGTCCTTCCGCGGCGCCGAATTCCTGTACACGCTGCGACTCGGCTCGGGCCGCCGCGTGCTGTCGCTGGTGCCGTCGCACCACAACCACGCGATCGGCGAATTCATCGGCATCCGTCTCGATGCCGACCACGTGGTGGCCTTCCGCCATCCCGAGTCCGCAGCCGAAGCGCTGTCCAGCGCGGCGTGATTCCCTGGCTGGAACCGGGCGACCCGTTTCCGCCGGTCGATACGGCGCTGCGCGACCCGGACGGGCTGCTGGCGGCCGGTCTCGAACTGACGCCGCAGCGCATCCTCGACGCCTACCGGCAAGGCATTTTCCCGTGGTTCTCCGAAGGTCAGCCGGTGCTGTGGTGGAGCCCCGACCCGCGCATGGTGCTGGTACCGGCCGAAATCCGCATCACGCCGTCGATGCGCAAGGTGCTGCGCAACCGGCCGTACGAAGTCCGCTGCGACACCGCCTTCGAGGCTGTCATGCGCGCCTGTGCCGAGCCGCGCGATGGGCAGGCCGGCACCTGGATCAGCGACCACATGATCGCCGCCTACGGCGCGCTGCACGCGCAGGGCTGGGCGCACAGCGTCGAAACCTGGGTCGATGGCGAACTTGCAGGCGGTCTCTACGGTCTTGCGCTGGGGCGGATGTTCTACGGCGAATCGATGTTCTCGCGTGCCCGCGACACCTCCAAGATTGCGCTGGTGCATCTCGCACGCTATCTTGAATCGCAGGGCTATGCACTGATCGACTGCCAGATGAACACCGCGCACCTGGCGTCCATGGGTGGGCGTGAAATTGCACGCAGCGAATTCTGCCGCGTGCTGTCACAGTCGGTGCAGTCGGCCCATCCGCGGCGCTGGCGGCACGACGAAATACCGGCTTACTTCAGACTCTGAAACGGACACCGATTCCGCTGACGCAATGGCGCTGCTCAAGGACCTGCCCTTCACCACGCTGCAGTTCTATGCAACGGCACCCTATGCCTGCTCCTACCTGCAGGGCCGCACCGCGCGCTCGCAGGTCGCCACGCCGTCCAACCTGATCGACGCCCGCCTGTACAGTGATCTGGTGCGTGCCGGCTTCCGCCGCAGTGGTGTATTTACCTACCGCCCCTATTGCGACGCCTGCCGCGCCTGCACACCGGTCCGCCTGCCGGTCGACCGTTTCACCGCTTCGCGCACGCAGCGCCGCTCCGAAAAAAGACACGAGAACCTGGTTGCCCGCGAAGCGCCGCTGTCCTTCCGCGAGGAGCACTACGCGCTGTACCAGCGCTACCAGTCGAGCCGGCACAGCGGCGGCGGCATGGACCAGGACTCGCGCGAACAGTATTCGCACTTCCTGCTGCAGAGCCATGTCGATACGCGGCTGATCGAATTCCGCGAAGGCAGCGAGCCGGACGCCCCGCTGCGCATCGTCAGCATCATCGACATCCTCGACGACGGCCTGTCGTCGGTCTACACCTATTACGACCCCGACGTCGAAGGCGCCAGCTACGGCACCTACAACATCCTGTGGCAGGTCAGCCTGGCCCGCCTGCTCGGCCTGCCCTACGTCTATCTGGGCTACTGGATACGTGACAGCGCCAAGATGGCCTACAAGGCCCGCTTCCGCCCGCTCGAAGGCCGCATCGACAGCGTCTGGCGGGAACTGGACGACGGCGAGCTGGGGCTGTAGCACCGGGTGAGGGGCCGGAGCTTCGATCCCGACCGCAGTCGGGGTCAGAAGACCCCTCCCACAGAACCCCTGCTCCGGCCACAGATCGGGCGCGATCCCTGTGGGAGCGGCCTTGGCCGCGACAGGGCCTATGCATGCTGCAAGCTTTCATCCCGGCCGCCGTCGGGGTCAAGAACCCACCCACAGAACCCCGGCTCTTGTCACCGCCTCGCGCTGGTTGCCTGCCCCCGCCGCCGGACCGATAATCCGCGCCTTTGCGTCGCACCCCTGCGACCTGCGAACCGGATCCCACCCATGCTCTACCCGCTGCTGCGCCCGCTGCTGTTCTCGCTCGACGCCGAACGTGCCCATGATCTGACGCTGGGCACGCTGGCGAAACATCCCGGGCTGGTGCCGCTGCAGCGCGTCGCGCCCAGGCCGGTGCGCTGCATGGGTCTGGACTTCCCGAACCCGGTGGGTCTGGCGGCCGGTCTCGACAAGAACGGCGCCGCGATCGACGGTCTGGCGCGGCTCGGTTTCGGTTTCATCGAAATCGGCACCATCACGCCGCGCCCGCAGCCGGGCAACCCGAAGCCGCGCATGTTCCGGCTGCCGGCGGCGCAGGGCATCATCAACCGGATGGGTTTCAACAACCTGGGCCTGGACGCGCTGATCGACAACGTGAAGCGCTCGCGCTGGGTACGCGAGGGCGGCATCCTCGGCATCAATATCGGCAAGAACGCGGACACGCCGATCGAGCGCGCCACCGACGACTACCTGATCGGCCTGCGCGGCGCCCACCCCTACGCACGCTACATCACGGTCAACATTTCCAGCCCGAACACCAAGAACCTGCGCCAGTTGCAGGGCGCGGACGAACTGAACCAGCTGCTCGGCGCGCTCGACGCCGAGCGCCAGAAACTGGACGCCGCCGCCGGCCGCACCGTGCCGATCGCGCTGAAGATCGCGCCCGACCTCGACGCCGAGCAGATCGACGCGATCGCCGAGGCGACGGTGCGCCACCATATCGACGCGCTGATCGCGACCAACACGACGCTGTCGCGTACCGGGGTCGAAAACCTGCCGCACGGCGGCGAGGCGGGCGGCCTGTCGGGTGCGCCGGTGCGCGAGAAATCGACCGCCGTACTGCGCGCACTGGCGCAGAAGCTGGACGGCAGGGTCGCGCTGATCGGTGTCGGCGGCATCACCGAAGGTCGTCACGCGAAGGACAAGATCGACGCCGGCGCGCAGCTGGTGCAGCTGTACAGCGGCCTGATCTACCGCGGCCCGGCGCTGGTCGCCGACGCCGCGCGCGCGCTGGCGGAATCGTGACCACCGACGCCCGCCGCGGCACCGCTGCGGGCATCTTCGCGCTGGCCGCACCGATGATGGTGTCGCAGCTGGCGAGCATCGGCACCAACGTCGCCGACACGCTGATCGCCGGCCACCATGCGACCGCTGATCTCGCCGCCGTCGCGGTTGGCGGCGGATTGTTCATTTCGGTGGTGATCGCGCTGATCGGCGTCCTGTACGCCGCCGCCCCCATCATCGCCCACCACGTCGGCGCCAACCGGCGCGACGACATCGCGCCCGCCTTCCAGCAAGCGGTGTGGATGGCGCTTTTCCTGTCCGTCCCCGGCGCCTTGCTGCTGGCCCTGCCCGACCCGCTGCTCGCGCTGTCTCAGCTCGATCCAGTGGTCGAGGCGAAAACGCGCGACTATCTGCTCGCCCTCGCCTTCGCCGTGCCCGGTGCGCTGCTGTTCCGCGCCTTCCAGGCGCTGATGAACGGCATCGGCCAGCCGCGGCCGGTGATGGTGATCATGCTGGCCTGTCTGGCGGTGCATGTGCCGCTGGCCTGGGCACTCACCACCGGCGCTTTCGGCCGGCCGCTCGGTGCGCTCGGCTGCGGGCTGTCCACGCTGGTGGTGAACTGGCTGTCGGTGGGCTGCGCGCTGCTGTGGCTCAAGCAGTCGCCACAACTGCGCGCGCTGCGCCCCTTTCACGACTGGCAGGCGCCGAGAGCCTGGGCGCAGCGGGAGATGCTGCGTCTGGGTGGACCGATGGGCGTGTCGAACTTCGTCGAGATCACCAGCTTCACGCTGATCGCGCTGTTCGTCGCCCGGCTCGGTGCCGACGTGGTCGCAGGACACCGGGTGATCGCCAATATCAACGGCGTCTGTTTCATGCTGCCGCTGGCACTGGGCAGCGGCACGCTGGTGCTGGTCGGTCAGGCAGCCGGCGCACACGACTGGCTGCGTGCCCGACACACCGCACTGACCGGTCTGGCGATGGCCAGCGTGCTCGCGGTGTGCGTCGGCCTGCTGCTGTGGCTGTCACGCGAACCGGTGCTCGCCTTCTACAGCGACGATCAGGCGGTACTCGGTGTCGCCCGCAGCCTGCTGCCCTATGTCGCGCTGTTCGTGCTGATCGACGCCGCGCACACGCTGGCTTCGTTCGCGCTGCGCGGCTACAAGGTGACGGTGGCGCCGATGATCGTGCACACCGTCTGCTTCTGGGGCGTCGGGCTGGGCGTCGGTTACGTGCTCGCTTTTCGCGGTCTGCCTGAGGCCGGCCTCGCGCTGGTCGCACAGCCGATGGGGGCCGCCGGTTTCTGGCTGGCGACGCTGCTGTCCACCGTGCTGGCGGGGATGATGATGGGCTTCATCCTGCTGCGGGTAATCGGTCGGCATCCGCGTGCGGCGGCGTGACTGTTGCGAGGCAACACGATTCGGGATGTTTTCCCGATGGTGCACCGGACGCGGCAATTGAAGTAAAGTCCGCGGCTGCCCCGCCCGGAACAGAACAAACCACTCGTCCGGGCTCGCCACCGCCTCGCCGATGAATCCGACTTCCGTCCTCCGTCCGCCATACGTCGCCTACTTCAGCGACTTCACGCGATTCCGCTCCTGGCTCTGGGCTGCTGCCTTCGTCGCGTCCATCCTGGTGCACAGCTTCGTCGTCTGGCGCGCGTCGGTGTATGTACCGCGCGTGCCGCCGACCGAAATCCGCGTCGATGTACGGATGATCAAGGAAGAACCTCCACCCCCTCCGCCGCCGCCTCCCCCACCGCCCAAGCCGGTCGAGCCGCCGCCGCCTCCGCCTCCGCCGAAGCCGGTCCCCAAGCCGCCCAAGCCGGTGCCGCAGCAGGCACCGCTGCCGGTGCTGGCCGCACCGCCTGCGCCGTCGCCCGCACCCGAGGAGCGCGTGGTGCCGGTACAGCCGCCGCCGGCGCCGCTGCCGCCGATCGATGCGCCGCCACCTCCGCCCGCACCGGCACCGGTCCCTGCGCCTGCGCCGGCACCTGCCGCGCCCAGTGTCGATTTCCAGTCGCTGAAGGCGGGTTACGGCCAGGCGCTGTCGGCGGAGATCAAGAAAGGGCAGACCTATCCGCGACTGGCGGCAATGCGCGGGCTGGAGGGTACGCCCAAGGTGCTCATCGTCATCGAGAACGGCCAGCTCGTATCGGCCACCCTGGTCGACGAATCCGGGCAGTCGGTGCTGGACGAAGCGGCGCTGGCGCTGGTCAAGAAGACGAAACTGCCGCCGGTGCCGGCCGCACTCGCCGGCCAGCGACTCGAATTCCTGCTGCCGATCGACTATAAGCTGAAGAAATGACAAGGGCGCCAACGGCGCCCTTGTCTGCATGACGCGGATCGTTCAGACCCGGTAGTAGTCGCGGTACCAGGCGACGAAGCGCGCCACACCGTCGTCGATGGCAGTGCTCGGCGAGAAGCCGGTCCAGGCCGTCAGTTCCGACACGTCGGCATAGGTCGCCGGCACGTCGCCCGGCTGCATCGGCAGCAGGTTCTTCTGCGCGGTGATGCCCAGCGCCTTCTCGATTGCTCGGATGAACTCCATCAGCTGCACCGGCCCCTGGTTGCCGATGTTGAACACCCTAAACGGCGCTTTCGAATGCCCCGGGTGAGGGTGGTCGCCATCGAAGGCGGGATCGGCTTCGGCGACGCGGTCCAGCGTGCGGATGACGCCTTCGACGATGTCGTCGATATAGGTGAAATCGCGCTGCATGTCGCCGTGGTTGAACACGTCGATCGGCCGGCCTTCGATCATCGCCTTGGTGAACAGGAAGAGCGCCATGTCCGGCCGGCCCCAGGGGCCATAGACCGTGAAGAAGCGCAGACCGGTGGTCGGCAGGTCGTACAGATGGCTGTAGGTGTGCGCCATCAGTTCGTTGGCCTTCTTGGTCGCGGCGTACAGGCTGACCGGATGGTCCACGCTGTCGGCCTCGCTGAACGGCATCTTCGTGTTGCCGCCATAGACGCTGGAGCTGCTGGCATAGACCAGATGCTTCACCGCCGAATGCCGGCAGCCTTCGAGCACGTTCATGAAGCCGACGATGTTGGCGTCGATGTAGGCCTTCGGGTTCTGCAGCGAATAGCGCACGCCGGCCTGGGCGGCCAGGTGCACGACGCGGTCGAAACGCTCGGTTTCGAACAGCTTGGCCATGCCGTCGCGGTCCTCGACCGCCATCCTGACGAAGCGGAAGCCGGCGGCCGGCGTGAGCCGGGCCAGCCGCGCCTCTTTCAGCCGCACGTCGTAGTAGTCGTTCAGGTTGTCCAACCCGACCACTTCGTCGCCGCGTTCGAGCAGGCGCAGCGCCACGTGCATGCCGATGAAACCGGCGGCGCCGGTGAGCAGGACTTTCATCGGGCGGGGATCAGCGGCGGCCGATGGCCGAGTACTCGATGCCGGCGGCGCGCGGCACATCCGGCTCGTACAGATTGCGCCCGTCGAAGATCACCGGCTGCTTCAGCGCGCCCTTGATCCGCTCGAAGTCCGGACTGCGGAATTCCTTCCACTCGGTCACGATCACCAGCGCGTCCGCGCCTTCCAGTGCGTCCATCGGCTTGTCGGCCAGCGTCAGCCGCGACTCGTCGCCGTAGATGCGCTTCGTTTCCGCCATCGCCACCGGGTCGTAGGCCGTCACCGTCGCACCGCGACGGAACAGTTCGTTGATGATCACCCGGCTCGGCGCTTCGCGCATGTCGTCGGTGTTCGGCTTGAACGCCAGACCCCACAGCGCGAAGCGACGGCCCGACAGGTCTTCGCCGAACTTCGCGACGATCTTGTCCACCAGCACCATCTTCTGCACGTCGTTGGCGTCTTCCACCGCCTGCAGCACTTTCAGCTCCTGGCCGTTCTCGCGTGCGGTACGGATCAGCGCCTTTACGTCCTTCGGGAAGCAGCTGCCGCCGTAGCCGCAGCCGGCGTACAGGAAGTGGTAGCCGATGCGCGGGTCCGAGCCGATGCCCTGGCGCACCATTTCGATGTCCGCACCCATGCGGTCGGCCAGCAGTGCCAGTTCGTTCATGAAGCTGATGCGCGTGGCCAGCATCGCGTTGGCGGCGTACTTCGTGAGCTCCGCGCTGCGCACGTCCATCACGACCAGCTTGTCGCGGTTGCGCTGGAACGGGGCATAGAGGGCACGCATGAGGTGGATGGCGCGTTCGTCGTCGGCTCCGACGACGATGCGGTCCGGACGCATGAAGTCTTCTACCGCCGCACCTTCCTTCAGGAACTCCGGGTTCGACACCACAGCGAATTCCATCTCCTGGCCGCGCTTGGCCAGCTCGTCGGCAATCGCCGCGCGCACCTTGTCCGCCGTGCCCACCGGCACCGTGCTCTTGTCGACCACCACCTTGTAGTCGGTCATCAGCCGGCCGATGTTGCGCGCCGCCGACAAGACATATTGCAGGTCAGCCGAGCCGTCCTCGTCCGGCGGCGTGCCGACCGCGATGAACTGGATGGTGCCGAAGCGCACCGCTTCGGCCACGTCGGTCGTGAAGTGCAGGCGCCCCGCCTCGACGTTGCGCGCAACCACCGCGTCCAGACCCGGCTCGTGAATCGGGATGCCGCCTTCCTTCAGGATGCGGATCTTCTCCGGATCAAGGTCCAGACACAGCACGTCGTTGCCCATCTCGGCCATGCAGGCCCCGGAGACCAGGCCTACGTACCCGGTGCCGATTACGGTGATTTTCATTCAGGAGTTTCCGGCGAAAAGTGAAATCTGAGGTGAACGCTGCGGTGAGGAAAGCACGGAGGACGCAGACGGATCAGTCGCGGTCGAGCACGGCGAGCAGCGCCTGCAGCGTCGCGGCGCCGAGGCGCTTGCTGCGGGCGGCACTCCAGCCGAACAGTCCGTCGGGCAGATGGGCGTTGTCCTTGAAAGGCATTTCCAGCGTCAGTGAAAGGCAGCCGAAGTGGTTGAACACCCATTTCGACGCCAGCGTCAGCAACTCGTCGGTAAAGCGGTCCGGCGCATAGCCCTCGCCCACCTGGAAATCGGGGCTGGCGGCCAGCAGCGCATCGCAGAAACGCTTCTCCTGCGCACCTTGCGCCTCGGTGAAGCCCGGCACCATGCCGTTACCGTCGATGAACACGAACGGTAGTGTCTCGTCGCCATGGATGTCGAGGAAAACATCCACACCCGTGGCCAACATGCGATCGCGCACCAGCGCCACTTCGCGACTGAAATCCATGTCCGGCTCGCGCCATGCGCGGTTCAGATTGCAGCCGCGTGCATTGGTACGCAGATTGCCGCGCACAGAGCCGTCCGGGTTCATGTTCGGCACGACGTGGAAGCAGGCACGCTCGAGCAGCCGGCGCGACACCGGGTCGGACGTGTCGTAAAGCCGATCCAGCAGCCCCTCGACGTAGAACTCGGCCATCGTCTCGCCCGGGTGCTGGCGGGCGGTGATCCACACCTTGCGCTTGCCCGGGGCCGGGCGACCAACGGTGATCAGATTGAGATCACGCCCGTCGGGCGTCGCGCCCAGATCGTCGACCGATGCCACCGGCGCCGCATCCGCCGCGCCCAGCAGATCGAGGTGACGGTCCCAGCCGTAGGGCTCGAAATAGGCGAAATAGACGCTGTCGTAGTCGGGCGTGATGCGGAAGGTGTAGCGCTGACCGTCGTACTGACCGGCCGACAGCCGGAACCAGTTGCGCCGATCGTAGGACGCCACCACGCGGTAACCGTCCCAGCCACCCGGATACGCCGACTGCCCGGCATTCTCGAAGCTCAGCACGCAGGCCTGCCCGCGCGCGCCCTGCAGACGGAAGTGGAACCACTGACGGAAATCCGCCGCATTGTCGGCCGGCAGATTGAGACGGATGTTCGACGCGTCCGAGCAATCCAGCACCTCGATGGCGCCGCTGTCGAACTGGCTGCTGATGCGGATCAAATCAGGGCTCCCGGCGTGAAGTCGGGCGAAGTATACAGGGCTCCTGGCGACCGCTCGCGGCATGGAAGCCGACAGCGTCGCCCTCTTCATGCCGTGCCGGCATGGATCGAGGCAATCGGTCCGCAAAAGCCGCGTCGCGGCCAAGACCGCTCCCACAGGAGATGCGCCCGATGTGCCGTCCGAGCACGGGCGAGGTTTCTGTGGGAGGGGTCTTCTGACCCCGACAACGGCCTGTGATTATCGCGCATCGCTCTCTGCGTCGCCCAATGCTCTGTCGAGGGCTGCTTCCGCAATCGCACAATCGATTACACGATCCTATGATGAAGGCATGGATCAGAACCATGGATATCATCGCCTGCGCGACGGACGGGTGTCCTTGCCCGGTCAGATCTATCACGTGACCGTAAGCACCCAGTACCGCCAGCCGGTGTTCATCGACCTCGGCCATGCCCGGACAGTCATCCGGGTCATGCACTTCACAGCCGAGCGAACTCTTTCACGCAGCTTGTGTTTCGTACTGATGCCGGATCATCTGCATTGGCTGATCCAGCTCGGAGAAGCCATCAACCTCCCAACCCTGATGCGCACGATGAAGAGCATCAGCGCGCATCAAGTCGGGCGCCCGATCTGGCAGGCGGGCTATCACGACCGGGCAATCCGGGAGGAGGAGGACGTGCGCGCAGTCGCGCGCTATATCGTCGCCAACCCGCTGCGCGCCGGGCTCGTCGCTCGGGTGGGTGATTATCCGCATTGGGATGCTGTCTGGCTGGTTTGAGACTCGCGGACCGGCGGAAGCACCAAGGGTGATCCGGTTCGCTGTCGCGGTCAGAAGACCGCTCCTACAAAAAACCGCCATGGCGACCGTTCGCGCGCCGCTCTCCTGTGGGGAGCGGCCTTGGCCGCGATGCCGCCGATTGCGGTCCGCAGGCTTCGATTCAGGCCGTGTCGGGGTCAGAAGACCCCTCCCACAGAATCCCGGCGCGATGCCCTTCACACCTCGCCGAAGGTCCTCGCCAGCAATTGCCGACCAGGGTGGTCCGGCGGCAGCAGTTCGCCCAGGCGCTGCAGTGCGTCGACCGCTTCCGGCGACTGGCCGAGGTGGTTCAGCAGTACGTCCGGATCGTCGACACGGAAGATGGCGTCAGACAGACGGGATTCGAGGCAGTCGCGCCAGGCACGCAGCAGCGGGCTCTCGGTGCGCGGCAGGAAGGCGCCGCGATAGCAGCCGAGCGCGGTTTCAATGCGGCCGGCGTCCAGTGCCTGTTCGAGGTCTCTGAAATCCGCCTGCCAATTGACGAGCAGACGATAGGGCCGTGAGCCGATTGCGCCGCCGAGGCGGTCGCGCAGCTGCGAAACTTCGGTCTTCAGCGTCGCCACACCGACCGGGCGGTCGCCATACAAGGCGGCGTGCAGCCTTTCGAGATCCAGTCCTTCCGGATGCAGGGTGAGCAGGCAGAGGATCTCGAGCTGCCGCGGCGACAGTGCCAGCGGCCTGCCCTGCAGGAAGGCCTGCGGCGTGCCCAGCATGCGCAGGCGCAATACCGGCGCATGGCTCAGGGACTGCAGCGCCTGCGAAACGCGCTGCGCGAAACGTTCGACCGCGTGCAGGGCCAGCGGCGAATGGCGGTTCCAGGTGGTCGATAGATCGACCACGCCCATCACTTCGCCACTGCTGGCATCGCATACCGGGGCGGCGTAGCACACCCAGTCCTGTACCGCGGGAATGAAGTGTTCCGCCGAAAACACGCTGGCCGGGCGTCGGTAGCGCAGCGCCAGCGCCAGCGCGTTGGTACCGACCGAGCGCTCGTCCCAGCGTCCGCCGGGCACGAAATGCACGCGTTCGGCCCGGGTGCGCATGCTGCGGCTGCAGCCGGTCCAGAGCAGACGGCCGTCGGCGTCGCTGACTGCCGCCACCATGCCGCTCTCGCGGGCCACGGTTTCCAGTTCGTCGACGCATGAATTGACCGCCTCACCGTAAGGGGTCGTCGTCCAGTCGGGCGCGTCGGCGTCGATCGGCGCCGCCGAGCAGGTTTCCGACACGGCCTCCCGCGAGCGCTGCCACGAGCCGGCGATGTCCATGCCGACCACCACGATGCGCTCGCCGACCGTACGCTCGCCGCGCCGGATCGATTCGATGCGCCGCCGGCGTGCCGCCAGACTTGCACTTGAAGCTGTCATTGGTCTCGCTCCACCACTCAACCTGCAAGCTACCTACCGGATACCTACCTGCGCCGTATTAGCGTGCGCGGTGACCCTGTGTTGTTCTGTCGCGCATTGTTGCCGACCGCAGGGCAATCGACAACTCGAGGAGGAAGTAAATGCGTTACGCCGATCCCGGCCAACCCGGTTCGAAAATCACCTTCAAGCCCCGTTACGACAACTTCATCGGCGGCAAGTGGGTGGCGCCTGTCGAGGGTCAATACTTCGACAACATCTCTCCTGTCACCGGCAAAGTCTTCTGCCAGGCCGCCCGCTCGCAGGCTGCCGATATCGAACTCGCACTCGACGCCGCCCACAAGGCTCGTGACGCCTGGGGCCGTACCTCGCCGGCCGCCCGCGCCGCCGTGCTGCTGAAGATCGCCGACCGCCTCGAAGCCAACCTCGAAATGCTGGCCGTCGCTGAAACCTGGGACAACGGCAAGCCGATCCGTGAAACGCTGGCCGCCGACATCCCGCTGGCCATCGACCACTTCCGCTACTACGCTGGATGCATCCGCGCCCAGGAAGGTTCCCTGTCGGAAATCGACGACGACACCGTCGCCTACCACTTCCACGAGCCGCTGGGCGTTGTCGGCCAGATCATCCCGTGGAACTTCCCGATCCTGATGGCCGCCTGGAAGCTGGCTCCGGCACTCGCCGCCGGCAACTGCATCATCCTGAAGCCGGCCGAGCAGACCCCGGTTTCCATCATGGTGCTGGCCGAACTGATCGCCGACATCCTGCCGCCGGGCGTACTGAACATCGTCAACGGTTTCGGCATCGAAGCCGGCAAGCCGCTGGCCACCAGCCCGCGCATCGCCAAGATCGCCTTCACCGGCGAAACTACGACCGGCCGCCTCATCCTGCAATATGCTTCCCAGAACATAATCCCGTCGACCGTCGAGCTGGGCGGCAAGTCGCCCAACATCTTCTTCGACGACGTGATGGACAAGGACGACGATTTCTTCGACAAGTGCCTCGAAGGCTTCGCCATGTTCTCGCTGAACCAGGGTGAAGTGTGCACCTGCCCGAGCCGCGCCATGGTGCAGGAATCGATCGCCGACCAGTTCATCGAGCGCGCCATCGCCCGCGTCGCCAAGGTGCGCGGCGGCCACCCGCTCGACACCGACACCATGATCGGCGCCCAGGCCAGCTCGGACCAGGCCGAAAAGATCATGTCCTACATCGACATCGGCCGCCAGGAAGGCGCGCAGGTGCTGATCGGCGGCGCCAAACGCCAGGAATCGGAAACCGGCGGCTACTACATCCAGCCGACCGTGCTGAAGGGACACAACAAGATGCGCGTGTTCCAGGAAGAAATCTTCGGCCCGGTGCTCGCCCTGACCACCTTCAAGGACGAAGCCGACGCGCTGCAGATCGCCAACGACACGCTGTACGGTCTTGGCGCCGGTGTGTGGTCGCGCTCGGTGCATCGCACCTACCGCTTCGGCCGCAACATCCAGGCCGGCCGCGTATGGACCAACTGCTACCACCTCTACCCGGCACACGCCGCGTTTGGTGGCTACAAGCAGTCGGGCATCGGTCGCGAAACCCACAAGATGATGCTGGACCACTACCAGCAGACCAAGAACCTGCTGGTGAGCTACTCGCCCAAGGCTCTGGGCTTCTTCTGAGGCAGCACTGAGAGAGGGGCGCTTCGGCGCCCCTTTTTTCGTCGACCGCGCTGACTTTGTAGGAGCGGTCTTCTGACCGCGACAGCAGCGGCAAACGAAGCGCGGGCGCATCAATATCCGCCCTGTCGCGGTCAGAAGACCGCTCCTACAAAATCGGCACCCGTCCAACCGCCCCCGCTCCGGCAACCATCCCCGCACCATACGGTCATCATTCACACAAGAACCCACGCAGGAGGAGAACCCATGGTCACCCGCGTCAGCGCCACCCCCGAAGCGCTCGAATGGATCGCAAAGCTCGCCCGCAAGCACGGCGCCCTGCTCTTCCATCAATCCGGCGGCTGCTGCGACGGCAGCGCCCCGATGTGCTATCCGCGCAATGAATTCATCCTCGGCAGCTCCGACGTACTCCTCGGCGAGATCGGCGGCATGCCCTTCTGCATGAGCGCATCGCAGTTCGAGTACTGGCAGCACACCCACCTCATCATCGACGTCGTGCCCGGCCGCGGATCCGGCTTCTCGATCGAATCGCCGGAAGGCATCCGCTTTCTCACCCGCTCGCGGCTTTACGAGCCGGATGAAGAGGCCGCACTGGATAAGCTGGGGCCGCCGCCGCGAGGGGACACGGTGGTCTGAGCGCACGACGCGGGATTCCGCAGAAGAAGTCGGCGATTTATCTGAGAGGTCGGTCTTCTGTGGGAGGGGTCTTCTGACCCCGACAGCAGCCTGTATCGAACCTGCGGACAGCGACGGCCGTGTCGCGGCCAAGGCCGCGGCCACAAGAGACATGCGCCTGATGTCGCTCGAGGGACGGTTCCTGGAAGCGATCAAATCACCGCGAGCACTCGAATAAGTTCACGCGATGATGTCGAGCGAGCTGCCACTGTACTCGGGGAGGATTGCCGAAAGGTTTGATGCCCCGAGAAAACGGGACAAGACACTGCCGTAGACCGAACGGAAATCGATCGTATGGGCAAGAGCACGGCCATCGACCAACTGCGTCGCAGTCAAGCCTGGCCACTGCGTACCCAAGTGAATTCCTCCTCGCACATTCGCTCCGATCGCCAGCCACGTCGACGCGTTCCCATGATCGGTACCACGACTCCCGTTCTCGGCAGCGGTACGCCCAAACTCTGTTACCGCCAGCATCAGTACCCGCGACGCGTCACCACCGAGGTCCGAAAAGAATGCCCCGACCGAATCTGAGAAACCTCTCAGCAATACCGACATTCTTCCCGCTGGATCGCCGCCGCCTTGGTTGCTGTGCGTGTCCCATCCGCCCACATTCAGAGTCACAACCTCTAAACCTTCGCGCGCCCTAATTAAGGCAGCAGTCTGCCGCAACTGGCGCCCAAACGCTGTCATCGGATAAGTCGCGCCATTGGCAGGTAAGGTTTGCGCAACGGATTGCAGCCCCGACAACTCGTCGAGCAACCGCGCGCCCGTGCTGAAAAGAGCAGCGCCATGGGGGTTATTTGACGGTGGTGCCCAAGCATACGAACGCGAGATCACGTCGGCCAGCATGGCCCGATCGGAACTACTCGATGCCAGTTGCAACGAAGCGAGATCGGCATATGCAGAAACTGGCGTTGCCAACCCGGTCAAACTCAACGGCAACTGCTCGCTCACGCTCAGGGCCTTGGTTAGGGGGGTACCGCCAGAGTGCAGGAGGTAACGAGCAAGCCAGCCACTGTCATGATTCAGAAGCGATGCCGACTCGATGATGTCCTGACCTGCAAAGTGTGAACGCGATGAGCCGGAGTAATGCACACATGGCATTACCGCAACCTGACCACTTTGATAGAGATTGTGGAGCGCAGTCATTGATGGATGCATACCGAAGAAGCCATCAAGATCAAGCGCCGCAGCTGAATCGCCGTCGGAAGGAGGACGTACGGCGATGTTCGGCCTCAGTCCGTAATATGTGTCGTCGCCGTGGGGGACGATGACATTCAGTCCGTCCCAACCACCGCGCATGAACACAACCACGAGGACGCGCTGACTTGGCGCCGCATGAACGAAACTCGACAGCCCGCCGCACAACGGCAGCGCAAACAGTCCTTTGAGAAGATCTCTCCGGTTCATGAGTTCTTGCCCCTGACGTTCATTTTCTGTCTCGCGTCACTGAAGATGGAAATCTGGCAATGTAGTCAAAGCCTTACCAAGCCGACGCAAGCGAGATTCCGCATCGGGCGCGTTCGGTATGTACGGATAGGTCCCGTTTTCGGTAAGCAGATCAAGCGCCAGTTGTCGATGACGCCTGACGTAGGTCGGACCGAACAATCTCTCGAGCATGCGCCCGGCTACAGCCTCGGACGTTTGGTAACCCTCCTCCGCCATCTTCTCCGCCAGAGCGAATCGTGTCTGGGTAGCGCCCTCCGCGTAGATATCCGTGTCCGTCAGGAGTCTGTCTACGAACCGACTACGCAAGTGCAACATCCCGGAGCTGAGCCACTTGTCGCCAGTCTCGTGAAATCCTGTAGGGACGCTATACAGGAACAGCGGCATCCCCTGGCGCTGAACTTCATTCGAAATATCGTCACCCACTTGCTCACCGCCTAACTGACGTACTGTGCTAATTACATATTCCAATGGCGATTTCAGTTTTGCATTCCGGTAACTCGACCCGAGAAACTCGCTCGAAGTGAGAATTACCTGCAGCACCTGCGCAATCTGATCAGGAGCAACGTGCCGGGCTGCGAATGTTTGCGCACAGCGCGTGAGCAGAGAGTCAACCGGGCGATCTGACACGAAGAGGGTCACGAGCTTGCGACATATGAAATTCGCTGTCGCGGGATGTGAAGCCGCGATATCCAGAACCGTTTCGCCATCGACCATGCCCTGCCCAGCCGGCAGTGTTCGGTTGAGTATGGTTTTGGCATCGTTATCGTGGCTTGCGGTTACGAACGCGAACACACCATCTTTGACTGTCCAACCGGTGAAGGCGCGCGCAACCTCTTCGACATCCCTCTGGGTGTAGCCTCCATTCACACCCATCGTGTGCAGTTCAAGCAGCTCACGCGCATAGTTCTCATTCGGACGTCCCATCACGTTAAGCCGACCGTCAAGCGTATAGAGCATCGCCGGGCTCTTTGCACTTATTCCAAGCAAGTCGCGGAAGTTGCCTAAAGCGTGGAGCCGGAAAGCCTGATTCTCCTGTTGCTCAAAAGCACTGTTCTCGTGAGCGAAGAAATGCGTATTGAAGTGGTTATCCCAGAACCAGGTCATCACCTCACGGAGTTGCTGGTCCGCATACGCCGCATGCCGTACAAAATCCGTAGCAATATGGGTACCTGCGCTCAAGCTCGATGTTTGCTCGGCGTAACCCGCATCATTAACGCCATCGCCCATCATCTGTGCCTGTAAGGTCGCGTTGGGCCCAATCGCCGTCGCCGCGGAATATGCCTCTGGAGTGGGCCCGAACGACGTCCGCTGCAATACGTGCCAAGCTTGCGAGAAGACATCGGACGTCTGCAACGTGATCGTCTTTGATGCTGCGTTACCCGCTCCATCCGTCGCCTTCAACTCGAGTGAAAGCGATCCGGTAAAGCTGTCGTCAGGGGCAATGATGGCTGTCCAACGCCCACTCTCTTGAGCGACCTCAACCTCCTGCGTCTGACTGTTCGCAAGCCCTCCACCGCTGACCGCAATCTGGAGCGAAGAACCAATGGTGTCGTCAATCACCTGCCCTGAAAGAATGAATCCACGGGCAGGGACAATCGAACCTGATGTATGGGACGTCACTTCGATGGTCGGTGCTGTGCGGTCGACGACCAGATCTAGGTCTAACGATGTCTCGGCTTCGTTAAAGTCATGATCGATGGCGCGCATGATTACGCGTACCCGACCGCTCAACGCATCGTCGAGTACCCCGCTATGCACAAACCAACTCTTGCTTGACGCCCTCCATGTAGCGGCTTTTTCATTCACCTTACCCGATGGCAGGATCACTATCAGCCGGACCTCACGAATCGCCTCATCATCGTCTGCCGTGCCTGTCAGACGAGCTCCAGCAAGGGAAATCCGGGTAAGCGCTCTAGGCGTCTCGATCGATATCGTAGGAGGTACGCGATCCGGTTCGTTCACTTCGTCCTTCTGAACTGAAAAAGCGACAAGGCCACGAGACGCGATCACGTTGCTGAAATGATCGTTCGTATCGCCAAAGGGATTCAGTGCTTTCAGCACATATTCACGGCCGTTACCGACGCCGGCCAAGTCAAAACGCGCGATCCCGCTGCCGTCTGTGACAGCCTGTATCACGGGCGCTAAGGTACCGTTGGCCGTTTTCTCGTAAGCCTGAATGGTGACACCCGCGAGGCGTCGCCCGCTGCTCAATTCGGACAATGCAGCCGGTGAAGTGCCCACCCGAAACTGATACCAGAGCGGATTCGACAGAACATCGCTGTCCACTATCGTGCCGTGGGGCACGGCCCTGACAAAGTAACGGCGTCCTGCACCAAGCCCGTCCAGATCGAAGGTCGCGAGCCCCTGCGCATCCGTCGAGCGCTTCGCTTTCCAGACCTCGCTGCCGTCAGCCAGCTTCTCGTACGCGTTGACCTCGATGCCCGACAGCCGCGCATCGCTCACGTGGTCGATCACCACGATGTTCAGTCCCGCCGTACCCACCTTGAATTGCACGCTGCCCGTGCTTGCATAGGTCGCACTCGTGCGCTGGCTACCATCCACCAGGCTGGCCGCCCGCAGCGCGTAGCGCCGCGTTCCCAATTCCGACGGGTCCAGCTTCAGCTTCCCCTCGGCATCGGTCCTGAACGTCGCAACAAACCGGTAACTGCCGTCCGACAGCACCTCCTGCAAGCTCACGTCCCGCCCCGCATACGGCGTGCCGTTGCGACCATCGATCACCTGCGCCTGCAGCCTGCCAACACGCAGCGCCTTCTCGCCAGCGCTGCCGCCTACGTCCAGTTCCACCGCCTGCAGGTAAGGCTGTGCCTTCAGCACATACCGGCGCCCTTCGGCTACTCCATCCAGATCGAAACGCGCTATCCCCGTCCCGTCGGTCCAGCGTTTCAGCTTGAACACGCTCGCACCGCTGGGTAGCACCTCCCAGGCCTCCACCCACTGTCCGTCCAGCGCGCTACCCGACACTGCGTCCTGCATCCGCGCTACCACTGGCGCATTACCAAGGTAGAAACGATGCGGCCCCTTCGTCATCAGCTTCTCGCTGACCTTCTGCTGACCATCACTTGGGCTTGTTGCCGTCAGCACCAGCGGTTCAGTGCCTATCCCCTCCGGATCCAGCCTTACCCACCCTTCGCGCATCGGTGGTACCGCCCCATCACCCACGTGCGCTGCCACCGTCCGGCCAACGCATCAGCCCCACCGACTGCCCGTCTTCGGCTGGCCCCGTCTGCTCAATTCGGACAATGCAGCCGGTGAAGTGCCTACCCGGAACTGGTACCAGAGCGGATTCGACAGAACATCGCTGTCCACTATCGTGCCGTGGGGCACGGCCCTGACAAAGTAACGGCGTCCTGCACCAAGCCCGTCCAGATCGAAGGTCGCGAGCCCCTGCGCATCCGTCGAGCGCTTCGCTTTCCAGACCTCGCTGCCGTCAGCCAGCTTCTCGTACGCGTTGACCTCGATGCCCGACAGCCGCGCATCGCTCACGTGGTCGATCACCACGATGTTCAGTCCCGCTGTACCCACCTTGAATTGCACGCTGCCCGTGCTTGCATAGGTCGCGCTTGTGCGCTGGCTACCGTCAACAAGACTGACCGCCCGCAGCGCGTAGCGCCGCGCCCCCAATTCCTGCGGGTCCAGTTTCAGCCGTCCCTCGGCATCCGTTCTGAAGTTCGCAACGAACCGATAACTGCCGTCCGACAGCACCTCCTGCAGGCTCACGTCCCGCCCCGCGTAAGGCGTACCGTTGCGACCATCGATCACCTGCGCCTGCAGCCGACCAACACGCAGCGCCTTCTCGCCTGCGCCGCCGCCTACGTCCAGTTCCACCGCCTGCAGATAAGGCTGAGCCTTCAGCACATACCGGCGCCCTTCGGCCACACCATCCAGATCGAAACGCGCTATCCCCGTCCCATCAGTCCAGCGTTTCAACCTGAATACGCTCACGCCGCTGGGCAACACTTCCCAGGCCTCCACCCACTGTCCGCCCAGCGCGCTACCCGACACTGCGTCCTGCATCCGCGCTACCACTGGCGCATTACCAAGGTAGAAACGATGCGGCCCCTTCGTCATCAGCTTCTCGCTGACCTTCTGCTGACCATCACTTGGGCTTGTTGCCGTCAGCACCAGCGGTTCAGTGCCTATCCCCTCCGGATCCAGCCTTACCCACCCTTGCGCATCGGTGGTACCGCCCATCACCCACGTTGCGCTGCCACCGTCCGGCCAACGCATCAGCCCCACCGACTGCCCCGTCTTCGGCTGCCCCGTCGCACCGTCCAGCACCTGCACCTGCAGCTTGCCTACCCGGAACTGGTACCAGTTCGGCTGCGACAGTTCCTGGCTGCTCACCACCGCACCGTACGGCTTGGCTTTCATCACGAACTTGCGGCCGTCTCCAAGCCCGTCCAGATCGAAGGTCGCGAGCCCCTGTGCATCCGTCGAGCGCTTTGCCTTCCATACCTCGCTGCCGTCCGACAGCTTCTCGTATGCGTTGACCTCAATGCCCGACAGCCGCGCATCGCTCACGTGGTCGATCACCACCAGATGAATTTGCGCGGCAAATGCAGAAGCCGAAGAAAAGGCTAGTCCGAGAACTAGCGAGAAGAAGCGAAACGTTTGCACACCAAGACCCCACGTGATGCACACATCCAATGCAACAACCGTCCGAACAACGGCCGATCTTCAGGCGCGCGCAAATCAATAATCTCGAGTACGACCCACTCAACTAAAACTTAACGTATTATTACAAAGTGAAACAATAAGGAAAGTTGGGTTTGAGAAACTTCCATGGCCGAGGAAAACTCTCGAGAATGGGTGGTCTGTGTCAAATCTTTTTAAAAACCTCGTAGATTAGCAATCTCGGAAAAACGTATGCATCATGAATGTATCTTTTAACGAGCCTTCGAGGCTCACTTGCCATTCGATGTAGCCATTCCAATCCGAGAGTGCGCATCAATTTTGGCGCCCTTGATTTCTCTCCTGCCAAAAAATCGATCGTCGCCCCAACACAAAGCGCGACTTTCGCATTAAGCCTCGTGTGGAAGCGACTTACCCATAGCTCCTGTTTTGGTGCGCCAAGTCCCAAAACGAGCACATCAGGTGAAGCCTTCGTTACGGCCTCGCAGATGCGGTCGCACTCTTCGAGATCATGTTCAAAGCCCAATGGAGGGCTAAGCACGCCGACGATCTGTACACATGACCAACTGGATTGAATACGTTCCGCAGCCTTCAGTCCCACACCGGGAGCAGCGCCCAAAAGAAAGACTGAAAGCGGGCGATTCAAGGTCTGAAAGTGAGCGAAGAGGGCGGGTACCAGATCGCTGCCTGGAACAGTGCCGGGAAGCGGCAAACCAAGAACTCTCGAGGCAAGCACAACTGGCTTTCCATCCGCCAACACAAGGCTTGCACCCGAATAAGCGGTTCTGAAACCTTCATCCTTTTCGAGTTTTACAACATGATCAACATTAGGCGTAACGACATAACGACAAGACGAATGCTCAGTTGAAATCCAATGTTCAAGGATCTCAAGCGTACCTGCCATATCCAGCGCATCGATGTCGATGCCGAATATCCGCCTCTTCTCGTTTGGTTTCATGTTCAGGTCAGCCTATTTTCTATGTACGAAATCTCTGTCTCGATAACGTTTCGAAAGCGAGCGCCACGCGCCCTGCTCCACTCCAACGATTCATTTGCGACATTGCCCGCAGTGCGGCAGGCCCGCTCGATTGCAGAGGCGAAGGCGTCGGCTGTGTCGGCAGAGCAGACTGATCCGGGCACACGGTCTATGCCTCGCAATGCCGTCTGCGTCGCAACGACGGGACGACCGGTTGCGATGGCATCTAAGGTCTTGACCTGTATGCCACCTCCCGCTGTCGAGGGAATAGCAATCACTGCGCAACCTTCGAGAAACGTCACTGCGTCACTCACAAAGCCCAGCGCCTTCACCGGGGGGCGAACGATGCTCTCTGCGCCCTTGCCCGCGACGGCAATGCGTAGGTTCCTAGGCAAGCGAGGCACGATCTCGCGCTGAAACCACTCCAGCCCTTCTGCGTTGGCTCGCCACGACCAGGTTCCTATCAGACCCACGTCGTAGTCGTAATGACAGTCCGCATTTCCACTCCCAAATCTCGTTGCAGGGATCTCGGCGATCGACACATGCCTGCAACCGGAGTTTGCGAAATGAGCTCGGTCTGCTTCAGTCAACACCCACACACAAAGAGCGCGCCGACCGATGCGGCGTTCAAGCAATCCAATCAGTTTGGCTTCACGCGTAACCAGCCAACGCGTGAAGGGATTGCTAGCGGCATCGATCTGCGCACGATAGATGTCTTCCTCGATGTTGTGCGCAATAAACAAGACCGGGCACTCGGAAGGCACGACGTCGAGCAGAAACCCCATTTGCGCATGGTCGATCACTACAAGCGACTGCGGCTGACGGACAAGTTCGCTCGAGAGTAGATGCTGATAGCTCGCCGAGTGGTATTTTTGCGCCGAGTATGCTCGTCCGCGTGTAATAGCTTCAAGCATCCACAAGTATTTGCTCAGGCCGGCGCCATCTGTCTCGATAGGTCTGCGTCCAACGCACACCTCACCCCCTGAAGGGCCGTAATCATCATCGGGTCGCTGATATCCCAAAACCGTCACCGAGTGACCCGCAACTCTCATTGCATCGATGAATGACTGCGATGCGATTTCTCCACCCGTACGTTTTCTGCTCGGAAGCACTGTCGTACAGAACACGATATTCATCGGTGCCTCCCGATGCGAGCAAAGTTTTCACCGTAGAGATCGAGAGGCGAAACGTCGCCCAGCATCAGTACATCGCCACTATTCACCAGAGCCCGAAAGCTCGCTGCGGCTGGAGTACCGGGACGCGGTCCGTATTCGTAATTCCATACGAGCACATAACTCAGAGGTGGTAGGTCATTGCGAACCATAGTCCGGAACGGACCAGTCCAGAATCCAGATTGGCTCTGTGCGGCTACTTTGAACCCGATCTCAGAAAACGCGAGAGGCAAACCTTCTTTTCGCGCGATAGCTGCCACGGCCTGAGTGCTTGAAAGAAATCCCGTACGTTCGAAATCGGGGATGTTCGCGTTCTCGTAACCATCGAGGGCAACTACGTCGACATACTCGCGTCCGGGCCAATATCGCCGAAACTCGGTTTCACCCCAGCCGCGCGCGATATTTGGGGACCACACAAAAAGAACATTTTGAACACCCCGAACGTTGATCAGGTAGTTCCAGGTGAAGCGCCAGAGCTGGACAACGCGCTCCCCGGAGGAACGATCTCCCCACCAAAACCAACCACCGTTCATTTCATGAAATGGTCGCAACAGAACGGGAACCGATACATCCTCTACCTTAAGCTGGTTGAGAAAAGTGGCCATGCGATCAAGGTAGGCCTTGAATTCATCGTGCTTTGTCCCGCCCGGCATGATGGCCGACATAGCGTCTGCCGAGCGATCCCACGAATTGCCCCCGGTTAGGAAATTGGGCATATGGTCTGCGACCGTTATGACTCCGCAGTCCGTGAAATGACGCAGGATGATCGCCTTTCCTTCCTCGCGAGCATCCAGTCTTTTCTCTACAGGTCCATAGTCGTAATACTCAATTCCAAATATCAGCGGCAGTCGACCACCGGCCTCTTTCTGCTCAAGCCATCCGTAGCTCTTGTTGCCGCCATTCCATTGCGCCCCGAGCGCCGGAACCGTTTCGCTCCGCCCCAACCATTTAAGCAGAACGATCGTCTCCTGCGTTCGGTCGCCTGAATGAGCAAGTGCAGCGTAAAGCAGTCCTAATAATAAAAGCGCACCACGAACACTCACAGATGTTGTTTCCCTGCCAATATTTGAAAGATGAGCCACATGCGTTCGAACTGCCCTCGCAGGCCTCGACGAATTCCTTGGAGCAACATGACTAACCAGACAGAGGGAAGCGCTTCCGGAAAGAACCTCCGAGTGAAACGCAGCCGATTTCTAAACAGATAGAAATCCGAGAGACGACTTGTCTTCCGGGTATCGCTGCTTGAACCGATCGTTCCGCCTTCCTTATGGAAAACAATTGCTTTAGGCTCGTAACCCAGTCGGAAAATTCCCTTACCACGTAACGCCCAGTCTATCTCTTCGAAATAGAGAAAATAGTCCTCATGCATCAAGCCAACCCGTTCAACGAATTCGCGTCGCACGAACATCGATGCTCCTGCAACATAACTCAGTTGATTCTCGACAATGACTGAGTCGTGGGGATCGTCTGGATGAGAAAGATGCCCCAGGTAATGCGCCCGACCGGTCCATTTGTCATGAGAGGCGCCGCCGTAGGCCTGAACGCGATCTGGAGAGTGAAAATAGATGACCTTGGCGCCGCAGATGCCTACATCTGGGTGAGTGGTCATGTACTGGCAAAGATATGAAAGCGAGTCACCAGCCACAACACAGTCATTATTCAGCAACCAGAAAAAATCAACCCCCCCTAATTTTAATGCCAACCTTATGCCTACATTATTACCACCCGCAAAACCAAGGTTCGCACCCGTCTGAATCCACACGACGCGATTGACAAACGCATCTCTAATAGCATTGTCTTCGGACTCTAACGAAATAAAATTTTGCGCTGCCACATCGGGGTTCTCCGCGGACCAATCAAGAAAATCCTCTAAAGAGCCATCGGAAGATGAGTTATCAC
Organism: Methyloversatilis discipulorum; assembly: GCF_000527135.1. NCBI lineage: Bacteria > Pseudomonadati > Pseudomonadota > Betaproteobacteria > Nitrosomonadales > Sterolibacteriaceae > Methyloversatilis > Methyloversatilis discipulorum. The sequence continues at coordinate 767,153 of NZ_AZUP01000001.1, read as the reverse complement.
AAACTACAATTTTGAATTTGCGATAGCCTAATCCTAACAAGCTTTCGATACACGCTAATGTATCAATGGAGTTTCGCCAGTTAAGGATGATGATGACAACGTTCATTCAACCACCTTCCCCGGACTTATTGGTGATACACCTCTTTCAAGCCGTCGTATGTATTCAGTGAAGTACAACGCAATGCACACAGAAAGAACACCTGTGGACGTCAGCCAATTTGGCTGAGTGAATGCGGTAACTACACCACTAGAAAACAAGACCCAAAAGGAGACGAAAGACAATGCTCTGAATTTCTTCGTACGCCTGAAAACCATCCACCCCGAATGCAATAGATATAAAATTGCAAATACAAGTGCAATTAGCCCCGGCAGTCCCATCTTTGCGGCGGCGTGTAAATAAGTGTTGTGAATATAGCGGGACTCGGCCTCCCATGCAGCTGAGTCCACGCCGTATGGTTTATATCTGCCGCCGAGCCCAACCCCTTCGAGAGGATTTCCCAAAAATGCATTGATTGCGAATTGATTCTCGACTTTTCTACGTTCGAGAGATGTCCCCCGCTCAAACTCCTCGGTGAAACTTGTTGCTCGCTTTACAACTGCTTCAAGCAACTCGGGTTTTGCGATAACGGACACTGCGGACAAAACGGAAAATAGCAAACCGAGAACGAACAATGTTTTCAGGTAACGCGGCGTTAAATTAACCAACCCAGCGAGCACGAAACCAATGGCTAGAGAAACCCATAGCCCTCTACCAAAACCAACAACGATACCTCCGAGAAGTATTAAAACGCTAATGGCGAACAGAATGCTAAACTTAATCTCTCCGAGAGCATATGCAACCAGCAGCCAAAGTAGAGATCCGGCCATCAAGAACATTCCCGGTGTCGTGCTTCTGGTAATTCCTGCAACTGAATCGGAAACGTTCCACAACTCGGAAAATTGACCACGCGTCGTAATTTTCACACCCGTAGTCGACTGAAATATCATCGCCACCGCAATAATCATAGCCAGGGCAAATAGGAGCTTTGTAAATCTATGAAACTCTTCTTCCCGCCGTACCGCCAATGGAATTAAAGGCAGATATAGCCAGTATGCATAGTTTCGGGCCTCGTTAAAAACATCCTTGATGCCCGACTTTGCATAAATTATTGCAAGCATCGCTGAAATCAACGAGACAAGTACAAGCGGAGCAACCACTGCAATCGGTTTCGCGACTAAAGCAGCGAACTTGTATGAGCCCTGAAGATTCTTCACAACAAGCAAGGCGAATAGCGAAAACAATCCTAAATCCTCTGCTCTTAACGCTCCACCAGCAATCGGAATACTAGGCAAGATAAAATCGGGGATTAATCCAAACGACACCGCAGCGAGAAGCACTAGTGCCAAGTCAGGTATGCGCCAAGCGATCACCAAAAAAATCGGCGCAGCAGATACCGCAACTATGAGCCACCACGGAAGCAACGCCGCGAGAGCGCCAACGAAAATCAAAGTCAGCACGAATAAGATCATTGCCAGAGAAATGAGCGCCCATGCCCCGATACCTCGGCGCGCTGTATTTCCTGTGATGGGTTGAGCAACAGAAACCATTTTCACCTCGTACGAGTGATTTTCATCTGGCGCGCTCAGGGCGTCCGCCGTAGTCCGGTGGCGCGGAGCCATGCGCCAAGTGCATTCTTCAGATGCACACCAAGGGGCATAGCGCCTGCCGCCTTTGCCAATGCGAAGTTACGATAACGCGGGACTCTCTGGCCGCCGAGCCTGAAGCCCGCCAGTCGCGCAATAAGAGCCTGCTTTCGGTGCGTCTGATACGGTTGCATTGCTGCAACGGTCTCGACCTCGATTCCTTCCGTCCTCAGGTGCCCTGCCTGCTCAACGTCTTCGAGCGTGCTTCTGCCCTCGGCCGTTCTTGCGATGATTAGGCTGCGGCCACTCGTTTCGGTAAAGATTGGGTAGCCACGCTCGTCCGCATGCCAGGCGTCCGCACAACTGATGTCTGCAAACTCACCGGTCCCGTCAGGGCATATCTTGCATCTGAACTGCAGGTGCCGATTGAGTATCTTGCCCCACGAACTGTCGTAGTCCATTTCAGCACTGCGGCCGTCCGATGTTTCGGCGCGCGCCATGCCTGGCCATCCGTTGCCACGGTAACGGAAGCGCGTCACTTCGCTCGGATCGAATCCGAGGTGGCGTACAACCTGCTCGGTGCCGCGCAAACTTGGCGTACCGGCGCACATGAACGACAGCATGTAGCGAAACTTCGCTGCGACTTCCGGCATTTGGCGTGCCATCGCTCGGAGCGCCGCGACATCACAGGGTTTTCCGATGAAAGCAAAAACACCCGGACGGCCAAGACATTCGCGCACTCGATCAAGAGGTGACGCGGGCGCGTAGCGGGATCCTGCAGCGCGCAGTACGTCCTCGCGACTGCAGCTGATCTGGCTCGGATTGTCGAATGGCTTCGACGGATCGGGTGCGATGTGCAGAACGCCTTGTACCTGCCCACTTTCCAGCAGGTATATCGCAAGGGCACTAAGCGCGCCCCCCGACGACCCAAGATAGCGAACCTCTTCGTCCGAAGCGTGCCCGGCGCAGAGTTGCCGAACAGGCCCCCACAAAGGATGAAAACTAGCATCGCGTGAAGGGTGAGCCACAGTCACACCCGGGCAGACAGCGTCGAAAAGCTTCGTTTCCGAGGGGCTGAGACTACGAATCTGGCGCGGACGGATAAAACCGTCCTGCGCAAGTTCCATGCGCACAGCGGGTTGCTCGAACATGGACGCGCAAGCGCCGCATCCGACGCACAGTTTGTGCTCGACAACGGAGTCTATGACTTGAGTCATCGCCCGGCTGTCCTGAGTAGTTCGACAATTGCATCACGATACGGCTGCAACTTCCGCCGCGCGAGTTCGACGCCATGCGCAACTTGCGCAGCTACCTGCTCGCGGCGGGAAAAAGCACTCACCACGACGTCAAACGCTTCATCGAGATCCATCACCCGACAATCAGCCATGATCGGATACTCGAGCGACCGAAAGAGCCCATTGAACTTGCGACTGTAGGCGAGCGGAACGGTTGGCACGCCTGAGGAAAACGCGCCGATGCAAGCATGCATTCGCCCGCCTGTGAAGAAATCCAGCCCGGACATGAAAGACTTCGCTTCCGTCGGGCCTGAGAACGGACCGGCAATCCTGACCTTAGGGTAAAGGCGCTGCACCTCACGGGCGGCAGTCGGATCGTCTTCTTCGGGGATGTCCCGCGACATGACATGAGGGATGAGCCAGACCTCGGCATCTGGGACGGCCAGCGCCCACGCAACAATGCGATGGGTGAGCTCTTTGAAGTCGAGCGACAAACCCAAGCTATTCCCGCCGCCATAGCCTCCGAAATACAGTAGCGCCGATACGTTGATACCTATGCGTTTTGTGACACCCGAAGCCTTCGGCTGACGGTCGAAGGGCAAACAGAAGGCCATATCTATCGCCTCTGCCGCACGTTCGTGTGGCAACGAACTCATAGCCCACTCCATCGACATTGGATCACGGGCAAATACCCTGATCGCGTTTGCCAGCGACCAGCGGGCAAGCCTTTCGTTGAATTTCGATGCGAATGGTCCAAGGGTCTGCGGGCTCAAGACGAGGGCAGCGCCACGTGATGCTGCCGCCCTCTTAGTCAAGCAAAGAAAGAGCAGACGCTTGAATCCGTAGATGTCCGAAAAGCTGTCGCCCTCACCTACATCGAGAACGACACTGCAACTGGAAAGCGATTTGCGCAGTTCTGAACCAGGGACCAGGAGCGACTTGGCATCGATCGGAATGTATTCGACATCAGCAAATCCAGGCGCCGCCGTCATTGCCCCATCAAGCTTCCAGCCAAAAATCTTCACGCGAACAGTAACGTCGGCATCGCGAGCCGCTTGGCAAACGATGGATAGCTGTGAAAGCGTCAAGGCAACAACACCCAAGTTTCCCGAGGCGACCGAGTGCCAGAGCAAACCTACGACAACTTCTTTACCGGCTGAGAGATTCATCGACACTTGATTCAACTATGTATTTACCGAAGATTGCTTTGTTCGCCCCACTAAACCGGGGCGCACCCGGCACGGGACAACTTCCACCAATAGCCAACACCAATTAGCGAAAAACAGAAAATCATAACGCCTATGAGAAACTCAAGTGAAAGTCCAAAGGCGGCAGTTAAGGCAGCACCGGCAAGAAAAAGGAGCAGGCTAAGAGCCTGGACGCCAATCCTTTGCCCTTGCATGCCTGCACCGGTGAGTAGAATTCCAACCGCGGATGCAAGAAATCGCACGAGCACCAATAAACCGAAGAACGGAAAAATATCAGCAAGTCCGATGTAGCCCTGGCCGAAGAGAGTTATAGCAATCAACTCAGGATAAACAATCATAGGAATCGAGAAGAAAAGGCCAACCAACCCCATGGCTGCAATGCAAAACTTACCGTCGCTTTGCCAGTTACCCTCCCGTTGAGTCGATGACTGCGCGAGTCGCGGAATCATGACATTCCCGATCACTGGCGCAATTGAAGACGCGGCCTGAACGATTCTCTGCCCGGCCGCATAGAGACCAACTATCTGTGGACCAAAAATGAGGCGGACCAATACAATGTCAATTTGTACCCATGCAGTTGTCAACAATCCATCCAACCCATAAGGCATCGCCCGTCGAACAGCCTCCCGCAAGCTCAAGACGCCGGGAAAGGAGAGCCGGAGATTAGGAATTTGCCTGCGAAGCACGGCATACGAAACAGCTAGTTGCACACCTCTCGTAAAGACGAGCACCCACGCAAGTTCCACCGGTGCCCCCCCTTTCCAGACACATAGCGCGGCGATAAGAAGCTGAAAAGAGTTCGCGCCAATAATGATGTACGTTTCGAGATCGTAACGTCCCAGTGCTCTAAGGGGGGCTATGAAAAAGTCAGCAAAGGAAAGTGCTACTGCGGCAAAGGAGAGCGGCACTGCGATATCGGCAGGCGCCCCGCGATCAAGTACAAAAAAAACGGCCAAAGACAGAAGCGCGAAAAACGGGACAAAGATCAACTTTGCCCAAAGCGCGCTGCGTATCAACTCTGGACTGTCACTCGGCGCCGCTGCGATTTCGCGGAGCAAATAGCTCTGCAGACCGAACTCGACAATGAGCACCAAAAGAGCAGAAACACTGAACACGAAACTGAATACACCGAAATCCACCGGCCCCCAGAAACGAGCAAAGATGACAAACAGAACAAAGCTCGTTGATAGACGACTACCGATAGAAATTGAGGTCAGCAGAAAGTTTTTCTTCATCGTCCGGCTTCGCCACGCGCATCGGTACCCAATTGCGCGAGTGAAGCACTTCTCACCCCATACAGTCGCCCCCTCTGTTTCGAGTCAAGAGAGTCGTACAAAGAACTGATGAATTTCTCTTGCACATCGAATTGACGTGTCAGATCGCCTCCAATAGACGAGACTCTGAACAGTAAACCATGAGGAACCACGCCATTCATGCCATGTTTGACGATTGCGAGCTTCTGTTCAATGGAGCCGCGAACCACGAGATCACCGACCACTATCCAGTAGGTGATGGGCTCAACGCGCTGTTGCGCTACCGCGACTAGCTTCATGGCCGGCAACTGTCCATCGCTCAAGGATAACGAGAACTTCTCGGTTGATCTGATTTGAAATCCTTGGGCGGGATAGCACACCTCGGGTCGATGTACTTGAGTAGCTTTACTTTGGTCAGCGCCGAAAGCCAAGGACAACATGATTCGCTCGCCTCGGGGGTTTACATAAGTGCGCGAAAGCGTCTCGTCATAGATCGACTTCAGAAACTCCTCAGTCTGAGGATTCACCACTCCTCTGTTCATCGCGGGCTCTTCACGCCACTCGCCAAACTCGCGCGGAATGATGTCCTCGAGCTTTGCGAGACTCTGACTATCCACCATATGCCGAGTCGGTTTAAGCACGAATGCGAGTGCCGCGGCAGATGTCATTAACATTGCGGCAACTATGGCCGGAATGATGGCTTTCTTCATAGGACCTGAGTTTGGGAGTGGTCGGAAGGAGTGAGATTGTGACCGACAGCCCGCGTGGCGGCGCGACGACCTTCTCACAAAATGTGACAGCCTCGAAAATAGCCTGAACGCATGCTGCGGTGCAACCAGAGAGAAGAGTACTACGTCACGGTTGCACGGAAGTGACCGATGCGCGGCGCGATCCTGCACAGCGCCGCCGATGCGTCACAAGTCGACCTCATATATATATGGTGCGCGGCATCAGGGATCGGGATAACTTCCTGCGGTAAGTCGGCTTTCGGACCTCGCCGGGGACGGTCGCGACGGCAGATTGGCGCGCTACGCCTGAATACAGGCCGTATCGCGGCCAGGGCCGCTCCCACAAGGTGCTTCGCGCCTCCCCACCCACCCGGTGCGGAGGCGCGACTACGTCAGCCGACGCGGCGGCGGGCTGCGGCGCCGATAAGCGCCAGACCGGCGCCCAGCATGGCCCAGGTGGTGGGCTCGGGCACCGGGGCGGTGTAGCCGGCGAGTTCGGCCGGGCTGGCGCGGTAGGCGTGCAGCACGCCGGGGATCAGTTCGAAACCGTCGGTGCTGCCGTTGTAGGGCGTGGTGCTGGCGTGCAGCGTGCAGCCCTCTGTCGAGCCGAGCGGGCACTGGATACGGTGTTGCGTCAACGGGTTGAACAGCACGTCGAACTGCACCGCGCTGCCGTTCTGGGTGACCGAGTAGTCATTGTCGTTGCCGGCGACGATGAGCCACGAGCCGTCGTCGAGTTGCGGGCCGACGGCCAGGCCTTCCCACTTCTCCGGCGACACGCCGCCGGTTTCAGGCAGATTGTCGGCGGCGAGGTCGATGAAGGGCGTCGGGTTCTTGCTGACGGCGGTGAAACTGGCGCCAGCGGCATCGAGGTCGATGTCGGTCACGTCGGTCGCGCCGGCGAGATCGATCAGATAGACGTTCTTGTTGCCGGCGGTACCGGCGAAGGTGGCGTCGGCACCGAGGCCGCGGTTGTTGCGCTCCAGCACCATGAATTCGTGATCGTTGAGCGCCACCAGCGCCGAGATGCCACGGCCCTGGGCGGCCGTTTCCATCCGGTAGGCGTACTGGGCGACGGCTTCGCCGCTGGCGTTGTCGAACTTAACGATGCGGTTATAGACGCCATTGGCACCGCCCTCGTCCACCATCGCGCTCTGCAGCATGGCGAAGGTGTAGTGGCCGTCCGGCGAGATCGCCAGGCCTTCAAAGCCGCGGTTGGTGCGGCGGCCGATGTCGCCGTCGCCGTCGTAGTTGTAGCCGCCGGCCGTCAGCGCCGGGCGCAGCGCCTGCGGCGTGTTGAAGGCGCGGATCATCGTGCCGCTGCGGTCGAATTCATACAGCGACGTGCCGTACTCGTCGGACACCAGCAGGTGGCCGTTCAGCGGGTTGATCACGACGCCTTCCGGGTCGAAGGCGGTGCCCAGATTGCTGGCCGAACCGCCCAGCGTGCTCGGGAACTGGCCGCCGAGCACGGTGCCTGCGCCGTTGCGGAACTTGATCGTATCGACCACCTGGAAATTCGAGATCGCGCCGGTGCTGTGATCGACGTCGAGCGTGAAGCGCTGGACGCGCACGTCGTACGGCAGCGTGCCGCCGCCCGGGCCGCGGTCAGACAGGCCCCACCATTCCTTGCGGTTCGGGTCGTAGTAGATGTCGGAGAACATGCCCAGGCGGCCGTCGTTCACGCTGTTGCCGAACAGGTCACCGGTATTGCCCGGGATGGCGATGCCATTGACGAAGGACACGGCGGATGCCGGTGCAGCGGCGGCAGCCAGCAGCAGCGCCGCGGCGAGCGATGTGAGTTTCATGAAGACCCCCTGTTTGTCGATGTGTTGTTGGAAGGTCGAGCGTAGCGAGGGGATGTTTCAGCGATGCGACGCGGGTGGCGGTGGTCTTGCGGGAGCAGCCTTTGTGGGAGCGGCCTTGGCCGCGACAGGGCCTGTGCATGCCGCAAGCTTCAGCACAGGCCGCTTGTCGGGGTCAGAAGACCCCTCCCACAGAACCCCTGCCCAAGCTTCGGCGAAGGCCGCTGTCGGGGTCAGAAGGCTCCGCCTGCAGACGCCCTCGACGGCCCATGATGGCGAAAAAAAACCGGGGCACCTGGCCCCGGTTTCTTAATGCTGCTGCGGTTGCTTATGCCGTCACCGGCTTCGCCTGGCCGCCGCCGTAGGTCGACAGCTGGGTCGGCGTGCCGCCCTTCTTCAGACGCACTGCGCAGTACTTGAACTCCGGGATCTTGCCGAAGGGGTCGAGTGCCGGGTTGGTGAGCATGTTCGCCGCCGCTTCGTAGTACGCGAACGGAATGAACACGGCACCGACCGGCACGTGCGGGTCGATGCGCACGTACAGTGCGATCTTGCCGCGACGCGATTCGACGGTGACCACGTCGCCCGCCTTCACCTTCAGCTTCGCCACGTCGTCCGGATGCACGGTGACGGTGGCGATGGGCTCGATGCTGTCGAGCACCGAGGCGCGACGGGTCATCGAGCCGGTATGCCAGTGCTCCAGCTGACGGCCGGTGATGAGCACCATCGGGTACTCGGCGTCCGGCTTCTCGTTGGCCGTGATGAGCTTGGCCGGCACCAGCTTGGCGCGACCGTTGGGCGTCGGGAACTTGTCGATGAATACGACTTCGTCGCCCGGATCGCCTTCCTGCTCGCACGGGTAGGTGACCGAGTGCTCGGCTTCCAGACGTTCCCAGGTGATGCCGGCGATCGAGTGCATCGCCTTGCGCATTTCGTTGAACACGTCCTTCGAGCCGCCGTAGTTCCAGTCCAGACCGAGACCACGGGCCATTTCCTGGATGATCCACAGATCCTGACGGGCATCACCCGGCGGGTTGATCGCGGCGCGGCCCAACTGCACCTGACGGTCGGTGTTGGTGAAGGTCGCGGTCTTCTCGGGGAAGGCCGAGGCCGGCAGCACCACGTCGGCGAAGTAGGCGGTTTCGGTCAGGAAGATGTCCTGCACGACCAGCCAGTCGAGCTTGGCCAGCGCGTCGCGGGCGTGGTCGACGTCCGGGTCGGACATCGCCGGGTTCTCGCCCATGATGTAGCAGCCGTGCAGCTTGCCGGCGTGGATGGCGTCCATGATTTCGACCACGGTCAGGCCCGGGTTCGGGTCCAGCGTAGTGCCCCACAGCTCTTCGAACTTCTGGCGGATGGTCTGGTTGCCGACCGCCTGGTAGTCCGGGAACACCATCGGGATCAGACCGGCGTCCGACGCGCCCTGCACGTTGTTCTGACCGCGCAGCGGGTGCAGGCCGGTACCGCGGCGACCAATCTGGCCGGTCATCATGACCAGCGAAATCAGGCAGCGCGCGTTGTCGGTGCCGTGCACGTGCTGCGACACGCCCATGCCCCACAGGATCATCGAGGCCTTCGAGGTGGCGAACATGCGCGCGACCTCGCGCAGCGTCTCCGCCGGAATGCCGCAGATCTTGGCCATCTTCTCGGGCGAGAAGTCGGCCACGTTCTTCTTCAGCTCCTCGAAGCCGGAGGTGCGGTCCTTGACGAAGGCTTCGTCGACCAGACCCTCTTCGATGATGGTGTGCATCATCGCGTTCAGCATGGCGACGTCAGTGTCCGGCTTGAACTGCAGGAAGTGCGTGGCGTAGCGCTGCAGGTCGTTGCGACGCGGGTCGCAGACGATGAGCTTGGCGCCATTCTTCACCGCGTTCTTCATCCAGGTCGCGCCCACCGGGTGATTCACCAGCGGGTTGGAGCCGATCAGGAAGATCACTTCCGAATGCAGCACGTCGCGCACCGGGTTGGACACGGCGCCGGAGCCGACCGCTTCGAGCAGCGCAGCGACCGACGAGGCGTGGCACAGGCGGGTGCAATGGTCGACGTTGTTGGTACCGAAGCCAGTGCGCACCAGCTTCTGGAACAGGTAGGCCTCTTCGTTCGAGCCCTTGGCCGAGCCGAAGCCGGCCAGCGCGTTCGGGCCCTTGCTGTCGCGGATTTCACGCAACTTGCCGGAGGCCAGCGCCAGCGCCTCTTCCCAGCTTGCTTCGCGGAAGGCGGTCAGCGGGTTGGCCGGGTCGACGACGAAGTCCTTGTGCTTGGGCGCGTCGGCGCGGCGGATCAGCGGCTTGGTCAGACGCTGCGGGTGGCGGGCGTAATCGAAGCCAAAGCGGCCCTTGACGCACAGGCGCTCCTGGTTGGCCGGGCCGTCACGGCCGGTCACCATCAGGATCTTGTCGTCCTTGACGTGATAGGTCAGCTGGCAGCCGATGCCGCAATACGGGCAGACCGAATCGACCTTCTTGTCCGGCGTGACGAGGCCGACACCGCCGGACGGCATCAGCGCGCCGGTCGGGCAGGCCTGCACGCATTCGCCGCAGGCCACGCAGGTCGAAGCGCCCATCGGGTCGTCCTGGTCGAACACGATCTTCGATTCGGAACCGCGGAAAGCGTAGCCGATCACGTCGTTGCCCTGCTCTTCGCGGCAGGCACGCACGCAGCGGTTGCACTGGATGCAGGCGTCGAGGTTCACGCTCATCGCCGGGTGCGACTCGTCGCACTTCGGCTGTTCGCGCGCCTCGAAGCGCGAGTCGGTCACGCCGAGCTTGCCCGCCCAGTAAGCGAGTTCGGAGTCGGGCTTGTAGGTCTTCTCGGGCATGTCGGACAGCAGCAGCTCGACGACCATCTTCTGCGCCTTCACGGCGCGCTCGGATTCGGCCTTCACCTTCATGCCGGGCGTCGGTGCGCGGCAGCAGCTGGGGGCGAGCACGCGCTCGCCCTCGATCTCGACGACGCAGGCGCGGCAGTTGCCGTCCGGACGGTAGCCGTCCTTGTAGCAGAGGTGCGGAATGTCCACACCCTGGCGAGCGGCGGCCTGGATGATGGTTTCGCCGACGCGCGCCGTCATGGCCTGGCCGTCGAGCGTGAATTCGATGCTTTCCGCGGCGACCGCGGGATCAAGAGGTGCGTTCATGTGGGTTGCCGTCCCTTCACTTGATTTCGTCAGGGAAATACTTGATCACGCAGCGCACCGGATTCGGTGCCGCCTGCCCGAGACCGCAGATCGACGCATCGACCATGGTCTGCGACAGTTCCTCGACCAGCGCGGTGTCCCACACCGGCTTGTCGATCAGCGTGTTCATCTTCGAGGTGCCGACGCGGCAGGGCGTGCACTGGCCGCAGGACTCGTGCTCGAAGAAGTGCATCATGCTGCGCGCGGCGTCGGTCGCCGTGTCCTTGTCGGACAGGATGATGACCGCTGCCGAACCGATGAAGCAGCCATGCGGCTGCAGTGTGTCGAAGTCGAGCGGAATGTCGCCCATCGACGCCGGCAGGATGCCACCCGAAGCGCCACCCGGCAGGTAGCCGTAGAACGCGTGGCCATCGAGCATGCCGCCGCAGTATTCGGCGATCAACTCCTTGACCGAAATGCCGGCCGGCGCCAGATGCACGCCCGGCTTCTTCACCCGACCGGACACCGAGAACGAGCGCAGGCCCTTGCGGCCGTTGCGGCCGTGGCTGGAGAACCACTCCGGGCCCTTCTCGACGATGTCGCGCACCCAGAACACGGTTTCCATATTGTGTTCGAGCGTCGGGTAGTTGAAGAGACCGACCTGGGCAACATACGGCGGGCGCAGACGCGGCATGCCGCGCTTGCCTTCGATCGATTCGATCATCGCCGACTCTTCGCCGCAGATGTAGGCGCCCGCGCCACGGCGCAGGTGGATGGGCGGCAGCGCACAGGGCGGGTCGGCCAACAGCTTCTTCAGTTCCTTCTGCAGCAGTTCGCGCACGTGGGCGTATTCGTCGCGCAGATAGATGTAGACCTCGCCGATGCCGACGCAGTAAGCCGCGATCAGCATGCCTTCGAGGAAGCGGTGCGGGTCGCGTTCGAGGTACCAGCGGTCCTTGAAGGTGCCGGGTTCGCCTTCGTCGATGTTCACCGCCATCAGGCGCGGGGCCGGTTCGCTGCGCACGATGCGCCACTTGCGGCCGGCCGGGAAGCCGGCGCCACCGAGGCCGCGCAGGCCGGAGTGCTCCATCGCAGTGATCACGGTTTCCGGATCGCGGCGACCTTCGACCAGGTCGCGGAACAGCTGGTAGCCGCCGGCCTTCAGGTAGGCCTTGTAGCCGATGTACTTCGGCGCCGGCGCGGTCGTTTCCTTCGCTTTTACCGCCGCCTTGACCGCCGCTTCGGTGGCGCCGCCAAGCGCGTTCTGGCCAACGACGACCACCGGTGCCTGTTCACAGCGGCCGACACAGGGCGCCGGAATGACACGTACCTTGGTGCCGAGGATGCCCGGCAGCTTTTCGAGCAGCTGGTCGGCACCGGCCATCGCGCACGACAGCGTTTCGCAGACGCGCACCGTCAGTTCGGGCGGTGCCGCTTCGCCTTCGCGCACCACGTCGAAGTGGTGATAGAAGGTCGCGACCTCGTACACCTCGGCCTGCGACATCTTCAGCTCCGCCGCCAGGGCAGCCAGATGGCGGGCGTGGACGGCACCGACGTTGTCCTGCAGCAGGTGCAGGCACTCGATCAGCAGGTCGCGGCGGCGCGGCATCTTGCCCAGCAGCGCACGGACCTCGTCCACCGCCTTCTGATCAAGCGCGCGCCCCTTGGGCGTCGGCTTGACCATGCGGCGCATCTGTTCCAGCGGGATGGAAAACGGTTCCGACATTTACGGTGATCCTCTTCAGTCAGTTCGTTGTGCGTGACTTCTTCGCTTTGTCCGCGATGTAGTTTTCGGGGCGCCTGTACCGACACCCTCGCATTGTTCAGTGCTGTCCTTCTTCCGGTCCTGCGCCCTTGTCCGTCAGCGCGCCGAACTCGCCCTGCTCCCGGTGCAGATAGGCGAAATGCACGTTCCGCCGGTGCCACACCGAGTACCCATACCATTCATTGAAGCCGACGGCCTCGACCTTCTCCAGCGATTCGAGCAGCGACACGCCCTGCTCGAACATCACATCGACCTGCTCGATCAGCGTGTCGAGGTAGCGGCGCGGCGCGTCCAGCACCTCGCGACCACCCGGCGCGCCGTGCGCCGGCACCACCTGCTTCACGTCCATCCGGCCCAGCTGCACCAGCGCGTCGCGCCAGCCGCGTTCCTGCGCGTTGTACAGATCGGGCAGATAGCGCGCGGCGCCCAGCTCGCCGGCAAAAAGTGTTCCCGTCGCCTCATCGAGCAGCGCCGTCGCACCGGGCTGGAAGGTGTGGCCGAAGTGAAGCAGCTTCAGCCTGCGCGAAACGCCGGGCAGATGGCCCGTACCTTCGAACACCACCGTCGCCGGTGTCGGTTCGGTACTCGACATCATATTTTCGCCCAGTGCCGCGGTCAGGCGCTCGACACAGGTGTGGCAACTGGCCCGGATGAAGCGGTCTGTTTCAATCTGCGCCGCAACCGGCACACCCCGTGACACAAAAAAACCGTTGCCCAGCACGTGGTCGCCGCCGCCGTACAGATTGACCGCGGCGATCACCGGCTTGCCGAAGCGCGATTCGACGAAGGTTTTCAGGTGCTGTGCGAAGCGGTGGCTGGTGCCGGTGCCGATCAGCACCAGACCGCGCGCGTCCTCGATCACGCCGATGTTGGTGACGAAACCTGCGTTCTGCGGCGTGACCTCGAAGGACGGCGCCGGCAGCACGTGCACGCCGTCGGCCAGCGTGCGCACGGTCAGCGCCGGCAGAGCCTGCGCGTGCACCGCCGTCACGGGGAGGAACCAGAAAATCGCGATGACTGCGCGACACAACAAGGAAAGAATCCCGCGAAACTTGGGCATGCCGGCGGTGGTCTTCAGCGCTGTGCTAGCCTTTTCGGCACCCGACGAGGCCGAGCCACCGAGGTTCGCAGACAACAAGTCCGTCGATAACAATTGAGGAGAACCGGTTTGAACGTCCATCGTTTCCAGATCACTGTCGCCACGCTCGCCGCCCTGCTCGCACCGGGGCTGGCTTCCGCAGCGAACGACTACCCGACTTCGTCGCGCGTCGAGTTCGCGCTCGAATGTCTGCAGACCTATGGCAACAACCACGAATACATCTACAAGTGTTCGTGCCTTATCGACGAGATCGCCGAAAAGCTGAGCTACGACGAATACGTCGAACTGTCGAGCTTCAGCCGCTCGTCGGGCATGAGTGGCGAGCGCGGCGGCATGTTCCGCGGCACCGACCAGACCAAGGACGCGGTGAAGAAGTACATGGGCATCGTGTCCGAATCGAAGAAGCGCTGCTTCATCAAGTAATGCCCCCGCGGCCGGCACCGCCGGCCGCAGCCTGCCCGCCTCCAGGGCCGCCCACTCAGCTGCCGCCCTTCATCCCCGGCCGTATGGCCACCGCGCTCTCGAACTTCAGGTCCTTCGAATCGACGATGACCGCCTTCAGTTCGCCCTCGCCCTTGGGAACGAACCAGAAGCGGAAGTTGGGGTTCTCGCTGATCGAGAAATCGACGTCGGCGGTCATCACCGGTTCACCGGCGTAGCTCACCTCGACCCGGCGCACGAAATGCGGCGGCACGTAGAGCCGCGTGAGCTGGTCCATCGCGAGGCCGGAACTGTTGGGGTGACTGATCATCAGCTGTGCTGCGCTCGGCTGACCGGCCACGGCGTCGTCGTCGAGCTTGAGCTTCATCTTGCCCAGGCGCGCCATCGCCTCTTCCTGATCCTTGCCGGCCGGCGCCGAACAGCCGCCCGACGCCTTCACATAGCGGCGCGCCATATAGACCTTGCCGTCGCTGGTTTCGGCCAGCGCGCGCACCCAGCTGTAGGCTTCGATGCGCACCCGCGTCTCGATGTCGGCGCGCCCGGCAATGGGCGAGAAGGTGAAGGTGCCACCGATAGGCGACGGGTTCTCGTCGATCACGAGGTGCACCTTGCTGACGTGCACACCGCCCGGTTGCTGCTTCGTGCGCACCGCCAGCGGCACCACCGCGGCGTCCTCCGCGCGCACCGGCGCCTCCAGTTCGATCACGTTGCCGGCGGTGTCGTCGATCACCGGGCGATCACCGACCAGCAGCGTCTTCACTTTGCCCCAGATCGCCGTGTCGGACCCATCGTCGGCCGCCTGGACACCGGCGACCCACATGAAACCGGCCAGCACCATGGCAAGCCTGCTCGAAATACTCATGTCTACTCCTCCAGATGTACTGCTCCGCGGCGATCAGTCTGACGCCGATCGCTCGATTCTTCTGTAACCCAGGTCGCCTGGCCGCAACGCACCTGCATCCGCCGCCGTCGCGGTGTGGGAGCGGCCTTGGCCGCGACAGGGCCGATGCATGCCGCCCACTTCGACACAGGCCGCTGTCGGGGTCAGAAGACTTCTCCCACAAAAGCCCCGCTCCGGCCTACCTCCTGTGGGAGCGGCCTTGGCCGCGACACGGCCTTCGCATCATCGCCGTCCTCCCAGCACAGGCGCACCGCGCCCCGGCAATCTCAATCTTCCCACTCCAGCTCGGCGTAAGCCGCGGTGACGTTGCGCTTGTGGAACAGGTCGGCCAGTTCCCAGTTGCCGACCTGATCACGTCCCACTTCGTCCGCCGCCTGCGCCAGCTTGCGGCCGGCCTTGATGGCCGCTCTCGTTTGATCGGCGAGGGCCTGCAGGTAGTTCCCCTGTTTCGCAAAAGCTTCGCGCCAGGCTGGCCCGGCGTCGCCGTGGCCGGACACGACGCGCTTCACGTCGAGTGCGGCAAGTTGCGCATTCACCTTGATCCAGCCCAGCAGCTTGCCGTCGACCACCGGCATGTGACCGACGAACAGCAGGTCGCCGGCGAACAGCGTGCCGCTCGTTTCGTCGAGCACGGTGAGGTCGTTGTCGGTATGCGCGGTCGGCCACGCGCGCAGACGCAGTACGCGGCCGCCGAGGTCCAGCGTGTCTTCGCCGCTGACGGTACGTGTCGGCGCGACCAGTTCCAGCCCGCGCCCGGCGTCGCCCATCAGGCGTTCGGCGGAGGCGATGTAATTGCGGCCGCGCGCCGCCAGCGCCGCCGGCAGCTTGGCGTGGCCGACGAACTCGGGCTTGTCGGCGACGAAGGCCTGATTGCCCAGCACGTGATCCGGGTGCACGTGCGTGTTGATCACGTAACACACCGGCAGCGCCGTCTTCTGTCGCACGGTCTCGCGGAGCGCGGCACCGACCGCCGGCGATCCACCGGTGTCGATCACGGCGACGCAGCGACTGCCGACAACGAAGCCGAGGTTAGAGATCGCGCCCCGGTTGTGCGCATCCTGTTCGGCGGTGACGCCATTGAACACGAACACGCCGGGCGCCAGCTCCTTCATCGGCAGCGTCTCCGCCGCCATCGAAACAGTGACCGTCAGGGCGATCAGCCCACCCACCATCGACCGCCAAAAGCGCCCGGCAACGGCGCTTGCGGATTTGCACTCAACTGTCAGCATCGTTAGCATTCGGCGTCCATACGCGGCCCAGAATAACAAATCAGGATGCAGCGCCTCACTTCACTTCTTCCACTGCTGCTGCCGCTTCTGGCCCTGTCGGGTTGTGCCATGCAGCACGTGGAGCCGGCGCCGCTGCAGCCCGAAGCGTCGCAGTCGGCATTCCGCCAACGCCAGCTCACCGATGTGCAGACGCGCGACTTCCTGGCGCAGCGCAATATCGACGTCACGCAGTGGCCGCCCGCGACGTGGGCGCCCGAGCAGCTGGTGCTGGCCGCCCTCGACCGCCACCCGGCCACCGCGCAGGCGCGTGCCCGCGCCCAGCTCGCCCGCGCCGAACTGCAGACCGCCGGCCTGAAGCCGCGGATGTCGCTGGCGCCCGAGATCGAACGCACCAACGAGCGCGACCCTGGCCAGTCGGCCTGGAGTGTCGGACTGGCGCTGGACCTAGCAATCACCGGTCAGTCGGTGCGCGAAGCGCGCATCGAGCGTGCCCGCCTGCTGGCCGACAGCGCGCTGCTCGACGAAGCCGACGCAGCATGGACCATACGCAGCAACGCGCGCCGCGCCCTGCTCGAACTGTGGTCGGCCAGCGAAGAACTGAAACTGCTCGACCGCCTGGTCGTGAGCTGGCTGGACGCGCAGGCGGCAATGCAGAAGCGCTACGACCTCGGCGCCGCCGACGCGCTCGACCTGACGACGACGCGCACCGCCGGCGCGCAGGCGGAGTCGCGCTACGTGCTGACCGAGCAGCGGCAGATCCGCGCCCGCGGCGAACTGGCGCAGGCGCTGGCGCTGCCGCTGTCGGCCATCGACGCACTGACGCTGGACTTCGACGAATTCGAACAGCCGCCACCGCTGCCGGCCGACGCGGCGCTGCGCAGCGCGGTAACGCTGGACCGCATCGACCTGCGCCGTGCGCTGGCCCGCCACGCTGCCGCCGAAGCCGGCCTGCAGGTCGAACTGCGCGCGCAATACCCGGAAATCCGGTTGCAGCCGGGTCTGCTGTGGGACCAGGGCGCGACCGTCTGGAAACTTGGCGCGTCGCTGCCGCTGTTCGCGGCGCAGCGCCAGGCCGGCCCGATCGCAGAAGCCGTCGCACGGCGCGAAATCGCGGCGCAGGACTTCCTGTTGCTGCAATCGCAGGCACTTGCCGCACTCGACCTCGCGCACGCCCGGGTCAAGGCCGCCACGCTCGATACCGACGGCGCCGAAGCGGAACACGACGAGGCGCGGCTGCAGCTCACCCGCACCGAACAGCGCTTCACCCGCGGCGACGCCGACCGTCTGGATCGCGTGCTCGCCCTCACCCGCCTGCTCGAAGCCGACATCAGGTTGCTGCAGGCGCGCGCCCGCACACTGGCTTCGCGCCTCGCGCTCGAAGACGCCATGCAGCGCCCGCTTGCGGCCCGCGCCGCCACGGAAGGACAGCCATGAAAGCACTGACACCGCATCGCGCGATGTTCCTGATGGGTCTGCTCATCATCGCCCTGGTCTGGGCGCTCATCTATTACGCACGCGACGAATGGAAGCTCTACGAGGCGCCGGCCGATGACGACATCGCTGTGCCCTCGCTGGTCGAGCGCGACGAAAGCGGCATGACCAGCGTCAAGCTGACCGCCGCCGCACAGAAGGCGAGCGGCATCGAAGTCGGCCAGCCGCTGACCGTGCGCGCCGGCACCGAGCGCGAGGCGCAGGCAGCCGTGCTCGACGTCGAGCCGCTGTTCGCACTGCGCGCGCAACTGCAGGAGGCGCGCGCCGACATCGCGCGGCTCGCTTCGCAGCTGGCCCGTTCCGAGGCGGAGCGCGACCGCATCCAGGCGCTGTACAGCGACGACCGCAACGCGTCGGAGCGCGCATTGCAGACCGCCCGCAGCCAGGCCGAACAGGACCGCGGCGCGCTGGCCGCCGCGCGTGCCCGCGCCGACGGTCTGCACGCGCGACTGGTGCAGGGCTGGGGTGCACTCGGCGGCACCGCATCCGGCGAGGCGCCGCCCGAACTGGACAAGCTGGCCGACCGCCGCGCCTCGCTGGTGGCGATCGCGCTGCGCGGCGCCGGCGACGCGCCGCCGACCATGCAGCTGCGCCTGCCCGATGGCGACGAATCGATCGAAGCGCGACGCATCGGTCTGGCACCGCGCAGCCTGGCGCACGCGGCCGGCGAAACCTGGCTGTACAAGACCGAGCGCGTGCTGCCCACCGGCACCCGCCTCGCCGCACGCGGCGTCACCGGCACCGCGGTGCTGCACCTGGTGCCGAACAGCGCGGTGGTCTGGTATGCCGGTCTGCCGTGGATCTACGTGCGCGACGACGACGAACCGGAAGAATTCATCCGCCAGGCCCTGCCCGCCGAATCGCAGCGCCCGGACGGCTGGCTCGCGCCGGCACTGGAAGACGACGCCCGCGTGGTCACCCGCGGCGCGCAGCTGCTGCTGTCGGAAGAGCTGAAGCACACGCTGGCGGACGAGAACGATGATTGAGCGCAGCCCCCTCGCCTCACCGTACTCGGCCGGTTCATGCGAAAGCGAGCATGCTCGCGCCGCGGCCGTCGCCACCCTTGCCACCGCCGCTGTCGGGGTCAGAAGACCCCTCCCACAAAGTGCTCGCTCAGGCGACGGATCCCGCGCAGCTCCTGTGGGAGCGGCCTTGGCCGCGACGGGGCCGGTGCAGACCGCGACCGTCGGCACAGGCTGTTGTCGGGGTCAGAAGCCCCCCTCCCACATAAGGCAGGTCTTCGCTCGGGCAGGTGCGCGCGATGATTGAAGCCATCGTCCGCTTCTCCGTCCGCCGGCCGGGCATCGTGCTGGCGCTGGCGCTGGTGCTGACGATCTACGCCGTCAGTCGCATGGCCGACGCGCGGCTGGACGTGTTTCCGGAGTTCGCGCCGGCGCAGGTGGTGATCCAGACCGAAGCGCCCGGACTGCCGGCCGACCTGGTCGAAACCCGGGTCACCACGCCGATCGAGGCGGCGGTGTCGGGCACGCGCGGGCTGAAGGAACTGCGCTCGCAGTCCATCCCCGGCCTGTCGGTGGTGACCGTCATCTTCGACGAGAAGTCCGATCTGTTCCGCAACCGCCAGCTGGTCGCCGAACGACTGGGCACGCTGGGTGCGCTGCTGCCGGCCGGTGTCACGCCGGTCATCACGCCGCTCACCTCGTCGGCGTCGACGCTGCTCGGCGTCGGCATCACGTCGGACAAGCGCAGCCTGATGGACATGCGCTACCTGGTCGATTCCGTCGTGCGCCCTCACCTGCTGGCGGTGCAGGGCGTGGCCGACGTGAATGTGTTCGGTGGCGACGTGCGGCAATGGCAGATCCAGCTCGACCCGGCACGGCTGCGCGCGCTCGGTGTCACGCTGGCCGATGTCGAGACGGCGGCGCGCGGCGCGGCGACGGTGGCCGGCGCCGGTTTCGTCGAGAACGACAACCAGCGCCTGCTGATCGCGATCGACGCCACACCGTCGGCAGCGCGCAGTCTCGAACAGCTGACCGTCACGCTGCCCGACGGCCGTTCGCTGGCGCTGGGCGACATCGGCCGCGTGCGCGAAGCGCCCGGCCCCGCCATCAGTGCGGCGCAGATCAATGGCACGCCGGGCGTGTTCATGATGGTGCAGGGCCAGCTCGGCGCCGACACGCTGGGCGTCACGCTGGAACTGGAAAAGGCGCTGGCCGATCTGGCGCCGCTGCTCGAACGCGAACAGCTGGTGCTGCACCCGGCCCTGTTCCGGCCCGCCAACTTCATCCAGACCGCGCTCGGCAACGTGCGCGCGGACGTGATCATCGGCGCCTCGCTGGTCATCGTCGTGCTCTTCCTCTTCCTCTACAACCTGCGCACCGCCTTCATATCGGCGGTGGCGATTCCGCTGTCGCTGCTGGCGGCCGTGCTGGTCATGCTGGAGACCGGCGCCAGCCTAAACATCATGGTGCTGGGCGGGCTGGCGATCGCGCTGGGTGAGGTGGTGGACGACGCCATCATCGACTGCGAGAACATCTACCGCCGCCTGCGCGAGAACCGTCACAAGGGCTCACCGGTGGCGACCTGGAAAGTCGTGTTCGACGCGTCGATGGAGGTACGCAGTTCAGTGGTCTACGCCACCTTCATCGTGGCGCTGGTGTTCGTGCCGCTGCTGACGCTGTCGGGCGTGGCGGGCAAGCTGTTCGCACCGCTGGGTACCGCCTACATCCTGGCCATCCTCGCCTCGCTGGTGGTGGCGCTGACCGTCACGCCGGCGATGAGCTGGCTCATGCTCGGCCGACGCGAACTGCCGGACGACGACCCGCCGCTGATCCGCTGGTTGCGCCCGCGCTACGAACGCACGCTGCGCGCCATCGAGCGCCGGCCGCACGGCCTGATCGCCGGCGTCATGTTCATGCTGGCCGGCGGCATCGGCGTGCTGCCGCTGTTCGGCGGCGAGTTCATCCCGCCGCTGCGCGAGGGCCACTACATCGTGCACCTGTCCACCATCCCGGGCACGGCGCCGGGCGAGGTGCTGCGCGTCGGTCAGCGGGTGACCGAGAAGATTCTGGAGATCGACGGCGTGAAGTCGGTCGCGCAGTGGGTGGGCCGCGCGCAGAACGGCGCCGACCCCTTCGGCCCGCATTACAGCGAAGTCGAGATCGAGATCGGTCCGCTGCCGGCGAAGGATCAGGAGCGCATCCTGGCCGACATCCGGCGCACCGTCACCGGCGACGACGGCGACGAGGACCGCTCGGACGAGGAAGCGCAGAACACGGTCGGCTTCCCCGGCCTCGCCTTTTCGGTGAACACCTTCCTCACCGAGCGCATCGGCGAAACCGAATCAGGCTTCCCGGCGACGCTGGTGGTGCAGGTGTTCGGCACCAATCTCGACCGGCTGGACGCGGACGCCAGCGCGGTCGCCGCCGCGCTGGCGCGGGTCAAGGGCGCGACCGACGTGCAGGTGCTGGCGCCGCCGGGCACGCCGGAGATCGTCGTGCGGCCGCGTCTGGACAAGCTCGCGGTCTGGCGCCTGTCGCCGGACGAGGTGCTGGCCGCGGCGCAGACCGCCTTCGCCGGCCGCCGCGTGAGCGAGGTCTATCGCGGCACGCTGGCGACGCCGCTGGTGGTCACGCTGGACCCGGACCACCGTCGTTCGCCGACCGAAATCGGCCGCCTGCCCTTGCGCACGCCGGACGGTCGCCTGATCGAACTGCGCGACGTGGCCGACATCGCGATCGAGAACGGCCGCTACAAGATCCTGCACTCCGGCGGCAAGCGCGTGCAGACCATTACCGCCAACCTCGCGGCGGGCCACGATCTGGGTCGCTTCAGCGACGACGTGCAGCGCACGCTGCGCGAGGACGTGAAGCTGAACCCGGGCAGCTATTACAAGGTGACCGGTGCGGCTGAGGCCCAGGCCCAGGCGCGGCGCGAACTGGTCACCCATTCGCTGCTCGCCGCCGCCGCCATCGCCGTGCTGCTGATGCTAGCCTTCACCAGCCTGCGCAACCTGATGATCACTTTCGTGAACCTGCCGTTCGCGCTGATCGGCGGCATCCTCGCCGCGCTGGCCGGCGGCGGCTGGCTGTCGCTCGGCTCGGTGGTCGGTTTCGTCACGCTGTTCGGCATCACGCTGCGCAACTCCATCATGCTGGCGTCGCACTACCAGCATCTGGTCGAGCAGGAAGGCCACCGCTGGAACGTAGACACCGCCATCCTCGGCGCCACCGAACGCCTGCCCTCCATCCTGATGACGGCGCTGGTGACCGGCCTCGGCCTGATGCCGCTGGTGATCGGCTCAGGCGAACCCGGCCGCGAGATCGAGGGCCCGATGGCCGCCATCATCGTCGGCGGCCTGGCCACCTCGACCATCCTGAACCTGCTGGTGCTGCCGACGCTGCTGCTGCACTACGGGCGCTTCGAAGCGAAGGACGAAGATCGCCGCGAGGCAACGTCCCGGTAAGCCGTCTCCTTGAATCACAGCCCTGTCGCGGCCAAGGCCGCTCCCACAAGAAGCGCCCCCGGATCGCAGCAGGAGCCGAGGTTCTGTGGGAGGGGTCTTCCGACCCCGACATCGGCGGTGAAGCGCGCGCGGCGTGAGATCGACGCCGGCGGCCCGCACCGTCGGCGCTACTTCACGATCAACGGATCGATCATGATGTCGCGCGTGAAGAAGGTGTTCTGCTCGCCGGCGCAACTCATGAAGCCGAGCGCCTCGCCGAAGCGCAGGAACTGGCCCTCGCGCTTCAGGTAGGCGTTCTGCGCCTGATAGGCCTCGGTTTCGGTCTTCAGCGTGGTCGGGCAGTCGGCGAAGATGGCGTCGCCGCGGGCCTTGTGCTGCAGCACATGCACCAGCTCATGCAGCAGGAAGGAGTTGTCAGCGGCGTTTTCGAGGTCCAGCGTATCGCGCAGGTAGATGACGTAGTGCTCCGTCTCGAAAGTGGCCGCGATATTGGTGCAGCCCGCCGCGGCGTCGGGGCAGACTGCCTTCGCCAGCTCGGCCTCCGACAGCACCTGAACCGGCGGCAGCGCGTCCACCGGAATGGGCGGATAGCCGGACAGCTTGGCCGCGAGGTCGAGCAGAAATGCCAGCAACTCCTGCGACACCATGACGCACCTCCTCCGGCCGATGCGCAACAGACCGCACGCCGGGCGGAAACGTTCGCCGCCGCGACAGCAAAGCCCTACACTGCGCGCCCATCATGAAGCACACCGTGAAGCACATCGTTCTCGACACCAACGCGGTACTGGACCTGCTGCTGTGGCACAACGCCGAACTGGACTGCGTTGCGCAGGCGCTGGCCGACGGCCGTGCGCGTCTGTCGTGCGACGAGGCCTGCCTGCGCGAATTGCGCACCGTGCTGCGCTACGACAAGTTCGGTCTCGACGAGGAAGGTACTGCCCGACTGTACGCCGACTATCTCGCCCTCGTCGAACTGCATCCACTGCCCGATCAGCCCGATGCTTCGCTGCCGCGCTGCCGCGATCGCGAAGACCAGAAGTTCTTTGACCTCGCGGTGCGCTGTGGCGCCGACCTGCTGGTGTCGCGCGACCGCGCCGTGCTGCGCCTTGGGCGACACCGTCTGTGCCCGACGACATTGAAGGTGGTGGCTCCTCCTGCACTCGCCGACCTGCTGGCGCCCTGACCCTCATGGGCGCCGGACGCGCCGGTTCAAGTTTTTCGTGAGGCTTTGTAAGGAGCGGCTGCCTATACTCGCGCCCGTTCGATCAGGCGCGCACAGACGCGCCGCGCATCCGAGACAGCAGGCTCGCGCAGTTGCGCCCGGCCGTAGACACCCAGAGAGAGACCTCCAATGACAACCGTGCTCCGTCACACCCCGATCGCCCTCGCGCTTGCGCTGATGGGCCAGGCCGCACTGGCCGCTCCGCCCATCCTCGCTCCGACCGTGGTCATCACCGGTACTCGCGTCGAGCAGAATTCGTTCGACCTGCCGATGGCCATCGATTCGATCGACGCCGCAACCATCCAGGAACAGCGCGCGACGGTGAACCTGTCCGAGGTGATCAACCGCGTGCCGGGCGTGGCCGCTGCGGGCAAGGAGAACTACACGCAGGAACAGTCGCTGACAATCCGCGGCTTCGGCGCGCGTTCCCAGTTCGGCGTGCGCGGCGTCAAGCTGTTTGCCGACGGCATCCCGGCCAGCACGCCGGACGGCCAGGGCGGTACCGGTCTGTTCGATCTGGCATCGGCCAGCCGCATCGAAGTGCTGCGCGGCCCGTTCTCTGCGCTGTACGGCAACCACTCGGGTGGTGTGGTACAGGTGTTCACGGAAGATGGTCCTGACCGGTTCACGATCACACCGAGCTTTCAGGCGGGCAGCTATGGTACGACTCGCTATGGCCTGAAGTTCGGCGACACCGTCGGCAACTTTAACTACACGGCCAGCGTTTCGCGATTCGACACAGACGGCTATCGCGACTACAGCCGCTCGCAGAAGGAACAGGCCAACTTCAAGGGGCGCGTTCAACTGAACGATCAAAGCTCGCTCACCATGGTCGGCAACTATATGCGCCAGGAAGGCCAGGATCCGCTCGGACTGACATTGGACCAATTGAACTCCGATCGCCGCCAGCAGGGCCAGGCCGCGCTGTCGGGGGCGAATGGTCTGCGCACCGCTGAGTTCTTTGGCGCGCGCCGTACGCTCGAAAACACGCAGGGCGGCTTCGTTTTCGAAACGGCCCTCAGTCAGCGGGACAGCCTGCGAGCGATGTTCTTCCTCGGCAATCGGAACAACGCGCAGTACCTCGCGCTGAATGCCGTCACGCAGAGCAACGCCACTGCGGCTGGCGGCCTGTCAACGTTTGATCGCAACTATTGGGGAACCAATATTCGCTGGACACGCCGACTCGACACTGTGACGCTTACGACCGGTGCGGAGTACGAGCGCGCCAACGAGGATCGCCGCGGGTACCGCAATGGCAGCACGATTGCTAATGACAACGCCTCTACAAGTAGCAACTATGGCTTCCGGGGCGCACTAAAGCGTGATGAGCGCAACGTCGCCGAACAGACCGCCGCGTTCTTCCAGGGCGAATGGGCCGTACAGCCGGACTTCTCGCTCTCCGGCGGCATTCGCTACACGCGTGTGGATTTCAGCACCGATGACAATTTCATCTGCGCCAGTAACTGTTCAGGCGCAGCAGGTGGAGCGCAGCTCGCGCGCGCCAACGGCGACGACAGCGGTTCGACACATCACGGCGCCTGGACGACCGCTTTTGGCGCGTTGTGGAAGGTGAGTCCGGCAACCAATCTGTACGCCAACCTCGGTCGCAGCTTCGAAGCGCCAACGCTGATCGAGCTCGCCTATCGCCCCGATGGCGGCAGTGGCCTGAATCTCGGTCTCAAGCCGTCCACCAGCATGCAGTACGAGATCGGCGTGAAGACCTTCCTGAACGACAGAACTCGCCTTGATGCTGCCGTGTTCTACATCGACACGGAGGACGAAGTCGTCGTAGGTACCAATAGCGGCGGCCGCGTGTCGTATCAGAACGCAGGAGACACCAGCCGCAAGGGCATCGAGCTGGCGATTGATTCGCGCATCACGCAGTCGATCGGCGCGTATGCGTCACTGACCCTGCTGGATGCCAAGTTCGAGGACAGTTTCCGTACCTGCGGTGCCCCGCCCTGCACCACGCCGAACATACTGGTGGCGGAAGGCAACAAGCTCGCCAGTGTGGCGAACAAAAGCCTGTATGGCGAAGTGACCTATCGCCATGCAGCGAGCGGCTTCCTCGGCGCCGTCGAATATCGCGCCACCGGACGCATGTTCGCCGATGACACGAACGAAGCGCGCGCCGGCGGTTATGGCATTGCCAGCCTTCGCGGCGGCTTCACGCAGAAAAGCAGCAACTGGACCTTCAACCAGTTCGCACGCATCGACAATCTGTTCGACAAGGAATATGTCGGTTCGATCTACGTCAACGACGCGAATGGCCGCTACTACGCCCCCGCCGCCGAACGCACCTGGTTGATCGGCCTGTCCGCGTCCTACTCGATGTAAGTCGCCGCCAGCCGGGGCAGCACGCGCAGCGCGTTCGCCCCGGTCGCGGCGACCAGTTCTTCGGTCGCGATGCCCCGGACGCCGGCGATCACCTGTGCGATGCGCGGGAGATTGGCCGGTTCGTTGCGTTCACCGGCGGCGAATTCCGGCGGGATATCCGGTGCGTCGGTTTCGAGCACGATGGATTCAAGCGGCAGTTCGGTCACGAGGCGACGAAGGTTCAGTGCGCGCTGCCAGGTGACCGCGCCACCAAAGCCGAGCGCGAATCCGAGCTTGATGAATTCGTCGGCCTGCTGACGGCTGCCGTTGAAGGCATGGGCGATGCCGCCCGGCCCGTTGCGGCCGAATACGGCACGCAAGTGCTTGAGTATCCGGTCCTGACTGCGCCTGACGTGCAGCAGCACCGGCAGGCCGCGCTCGCGCGCAAGCTTGAGCTGGGCGACGAAGTACCACTCCTGCAGTTCGGGATCGATGTCGGTGACGAAGAAATCGAGGCCGATTTCGCCGACAGCAAGGACGTCGTGCGCATCCAGTTCCATGGCCAGCCGGTCCAGGTCGTCAGGCTGCGCCGCCGGCACGAAGAGCGGGTGGATGCCGAGCGCGAAGCGCATGTCCGTCTGCCCCTCGCACAGCGCCCTCACCCGCCCGAAACTGTCACGATCGACCGCCGGCAGCACCATGCAGCCGACGCCGGCACTGCGTGCGCGCGCGATCATGTCGACGCGGTCGGCGTCGAATTCGAAGGCATCGAGATGACAGTGGGTGTCGACGAGCATGATCGTTTCCGGGGTCGGAAGCGCACAGCATAGCGCCGCTTCGGGGCCGCACAGAACGACGAAGGGCCGGTGGCGCACGATTGCACCACCGGCCCCGGCGTCGCGTCATCGACGCACTCAGCGCTTTTTCTTGCCCATTTCGTTACCGATGGCGCCGCCGACGATGGCACCACCCACCGTACCGACCGTGCTGCCACCGGTCAGTACCGAGCCGGCTACACCGCCGGCAGCGGCGCCGATCATCGCGTTGCTCTCGCTGCGGCTCATACCGGCACAGCCAGTCGTCAGTGCAGCCAGCACGGCCACGATGGATACGGTCTTCAGGGTGTGGATAGGCGTTTTCATCGCGTGTCTCCGCAGTCATTGATCGGTCAGCGCGCGGCATTGGTCGCTCGCGGCTTGATCTGAAGTCTAGGGAGAGGCGCTCCATCCCGCGGTAGGCCGGCAGCGAAGCGCGTTGTCGGTGGAATCCGACGGCTGGCGGGCGGTGTGCGCGGCGGAGGTCAAGCCGGCGGAGCGCAACGGCCGTGTCGCGGTCAGAAGACCGCTCCCACAATGGGAGCGCGCTCGATCAGCGACCTGAGGAAGGCCCGGTTTCTGTGGGAGGGGTCTTCTGACCCCGACAGCAGCCTGTATCGAAGCCGGCGGAGCGCAACGGCCGCATCGCGGCCAAGGCCGCTCCCACAGGGAGATCCACGACCGGAGCCGGTTGCTCCTGCATTGGTGCCCGGAGCGGGGATCGAACCCGCACGACTTGCGTCGAGGGATTTTAAGTCCCTTGTGTCTACCAGTTTCACCATCCGGGCGGACGGAACGGCGGCGAGTATGCCACCGATGTGACGAAAATCAGCCGGCGCGCACGACCGGCGCTGCACTGCGATCACCGACGCGACCGACCACGGCGGCGGCATCGAAGCCGTGACGACGGAAGGTGGCGAGCACTGCGTCGAGCGCATCCGGCATGCAGGACACGAGCAGGCCGCCGCTGGTCTGCGGGTCGGTAAGCAGCGCGCGGTCTTCCGGCGCGAAGCCGTCGGCCAGCACGACGCGTTCGCCGTAGCCTGCCCAGTTGCGGCTCGACGCACCGGTGACGAAGCCCTGCGCGGCGAGTTCGCGCGTGCCGGCATGCAGCGGCACTGCCGACCAGTCGATGATCACGTCGCAGCCCGAGCCGCGCGACAGTTCGAGCGCGTGGCCGGCGAGGCCAAAGCCGGTCACGTCGGTCAGCGCGTGCACGCCGGGCAGCGCCGCCAGATCCGGCCCCGGCGTATTGAGCTTGGTCGTGCTGGCAATCATCCGTGCATAGCCGGCGTCGTCGAGCGCGCCCTTCTTCAGCGCGGCCGACATGACGCCGACGCCGAGCGGCTTGCCCAGCACCAGCACATCGCCCGGCTGTGCGTCGGCATTGCGGCGGATGCGCTCCGGGTGGGCGATGCCGAGTGCCACCAGTCCGTAGATCGCCTCTACCGAATCGATGGTGTGGCCGCCCGCGACGACGATGCCGGCATCGCGGCAGACCGAGGCACCACCTTCCAGGATGCGGCCTATGGTGGTCGTCGACAGCACGTTGATCGGCATGCCGACCAGCGCCAGCGCGAGGATGGGCCGGCCGCCCATCGCATAGACGTCGCTGATCGCATTGGTCGCGGCGATGCGGCCGAAGTCGAACGGATCGTCGACGATGGGCATGAAGAAATCGGTGGTCGCGATCAGCGCCTGTTCGTCGTTGAGGCGATAGACCGCCGCGTCGTCCGACGTTTCGATGCCCACCATCAGTTCCGGCGGCACCGGCATCGCCGCCGTGTGCTTCAGGATGTCCGACAGCACGCCGGGCGCAATCTTGCAGCCACAGCCGCCGCCGTGCGAGAGGGAAGTCAGTCGGGGTTCGCTGTTCGCTGCCTGCGCTTCGTTCATCTGTCGATCCAGTTCTTGCGGGGTTGTCATGCGGTCGCGGCGTCGCGGCGCGGGCCGAAGGATGCCAGACATCCATCGACCAGCGCAGCCAGCGCCGCACTTTCTCGTTCCGGCGCGAACAGTGGCGCACGCGCGGCGCACTGGCGGTCGAGCCGGGCCAGCCAGCCGGCGTCGTCACGTGCGCGGGCGATGCAGGCGGCCAGCGCCGCAGCGGCGTCCACCTCGAAATAGCCGTCGTAGCCCTCGCCGAGCAGGCCGACGTTGCCATCGATGCGCGACGCGATCACCGGCACGCCGCAGCGCACCGCCTCGATCACCGTGTGCGCGCCGCCTTCCATGCGACTCGGATGCACCAGCACGCTGGCGCGTGCCAGCCGGCGCAGCGTCTCGCCGTGCGCCAGGCCGCCCAGCCAGCGGTAATGCGGGCACTCCTGCATCAGCGCGCGCGCCTGTTCGCCGAGCACGGGATCCAGCGCACCGCCGATGTGGTCGACGCGGATGTCGGCGCGCGCGCGCAACTTGCGCACCGCGTCGAACAGGGTATCAGGCGCCTTCTCGGTGCGCAGGTGACCTATCATCAGCACGCGCAGGTGACGCGTCGGCGGCACGCCGCGACGGCGTGCGGGCGTTGATTGCAGGACCATGCTGCAGCGTGCGCGCAGCGTCGGTGGCAGCGCACGAGCACCCAGCGCGTTCAGCGTGATCAGCTGATCGGCCATCATCAGCGAGTGCCGTGCCGACGCGTCGAAGTCGATGTCACGGTAGAGGTCGGTACCGGTCAGCGCGAGCAGCAGCGGACGCGACGGATGGGCCTGCCGCCAGGCGGCCACGGCGGCGGCCGAACGACGGGCGTGCAGCGCGATCATCAGCGCCTCGTCGCCGTCCTGCCAGCCGGACGTCAGCCGCACCTCGTAGCGCGGGCGCAGCATGGCGGCCCAGCGACGGGCGGTGCGCCAGTTGCCGTTGTTGGCGTCGGCCAGCGCTGGCGTAACGATGACGATGGATGGACGGGACATGGACGTGTGTTCGATGGAGGCCTCAGATCAATCGGCGGGCGCCCGCCGCGGCGACCGCGGGGCTCTCGCGGCAGCGCTGCGCGCGAGCCGCGACGACACGCTGGCCCGTTTCGCCGACTATCGGCGCGCCTGCCCGACACTGCGCATTCCGTTCCACGAAACGCTGAATCCGCCGCTGTGGGAGCTGGGCCATATCGGATGGTTCCAGGAATGGTGGACGCTGCGCAATCCGCTTTATCTGAAGGGCGTGCGTGCCGACCCCGATGTCGCGCGCACGCCGCCGCTGCGGGCGAACGCCGACGCGCTGTACGACTCCAGCCACGTGCCCCACGCCAGCCGCCCCACCCTGCCGCTGCCGGACGCCGACGCGACGCTGGACGACCTCGCGCGACAACTGGAGGGCACGCTTTTGCTGCTGGCCGGCGTACCGGACGACAGCGACGACGCGCTCTATTTCTTCCGCCTGTCGCTGCTGCACGAGGACATGCACCACGAAGCCGCGCTCTACATGGCGCAGCAGCTCGACATCGCGGTCGATGACGCACGCTGGCAGCCGGCAGCCATCGGCGCACGCGACACGCTGTCGCTGCCGGCGGCCCGCCATCTGCTGGGCAGCAGCGGAGACGGCTTCGCCTTCGACAACGAACTGGGCGCGCACGACGTGAGCGTGCCGGCGCTGGACATCGACAGTGCGGTGGTGAACTGGCGCGACTATCTTCCGTTCGTGGACGCCGGCGGCTACGACGACCCGCGCTGGTGGAGCAGCGAAGGCTGGCGCTGGCGCACGGCGCGGGGGCGCACGCAGCCGCGCTATCTGAGACGCGCCGGCAGCGGCTGGGAACGCCGGGTGTATGGCCACTGGCAGACGCTGGACGCGGACACCGCGGCCTGCCATCTGAGCGCCTACGAAGCTGAAGCCTGGTGCCGCTGGGCCGGTCGCCGGCTGCCGACCGAAGCAGAGTGGGAGCGTGCGGCACTGAGCGCGGCGGACCGCTTCTGCTGGGGCGCCGTATGGGAATGGACGGCCAGCGACTTCCTGCCCTACCCCGGCTTCACGCCCCACCCCTACCGCGACTACTCGGCGCCGTGGTTCGGCGACCGCCGCGTGCTGCGCGGCGCCTCCTTCATGACGCAGCCGCGCATGCGCCACCTGCGCTACCGCAATTTCTTCCAGCCCGAGCGCAACGACGTGCCGGCCGGCTTCCGTAGCTGCGCGATCGACTGAACGGCCTCTCATCAGGCGCACGCGAGGAAGACGGCGAAGCCGTCGCGCGTGTCGGTCCAGCAGGTGATGTCATCGAAACCGGCTTCGCGCAGCAAGGCGTCGAAGCGCTCGCGCGTCCATTTCCATGAGTGCTCGGTCAGGATGCGCTCGCCAACGGCAAAGCGGCGCTCGCCGCCCGGCCAGCGCACGGTGAGCGACTGGCGCGCCTCCAGGTGCATTTCAATGCGCGAATTTGCAGGGTCGAAGAAGGCGACGTGACGCCAGTCGGCGATGCTGAAATCGGTGCCGGCGATGCGGTTCAGGTGACGCAGCAGATTGAGGTTGAAGGCGGCGGTGACGCCCAGCGCGTCGTCGTAAGCGGCGTCCAGCACCGCCTTGTCCTTGACCAGATCGACGCCGATCAGCAGCGCGCCGCCGCGGGCAGCCGCACGCGTCTCGCGCAGCAGACGCAGCGCTTCGTCCGGCGCGAAGTTGCCGATGCTTGAGCCAGGAAAGAAGACCAGCGCCGGACCTTCGTACAGCGTCGCCGGCAGCGCGAGGGCGGCGGAAAAGTCGAGGCCGACACCCACCATGTCCATGTCGGGATGGGCGCGCTGCAGGCATTCGATCGAGTGCTTGAGGAAGTCGACCGATATGTCGACCGCGACGTAGCGACGTGGCGCGAATTGCGGAAACAGCTTCGCCGCCTTGGCGCAGTTGCCTGCGCCGAGGTCGATCAGGTCATGGGCGGGCCCCACGTACGCGCACAAGCGCGCCGCCATGTCGGCGGCGTGGGCGTCAAAAATGGCGGCCTCGGTGCGCGTCGGGTAGTACTCGTCCAGTTCGGTGATCGCTTCGAACAGCCGCGAACCCAGCGCGTCGTAGAAATACTTTGGCGACACCCGCGCCACCGGCGCCTGCAGACCGGCCCACAGCGCCGGCATCTGCCGCGCGTCGTCGACCGCTTGCAGCTGGATGAAACGCGGCGTGCGCACCATGGTCCATTCCCCTCGTATTCTGTGTACTGCGCGGGCGGCCGATTGCCCGCAGTGGATCCCGCCGGCGCGACCGGCCACCTGCCAAGGATGATACGTGCCCGCCAGACCGCGTACCGGCCTGCTGTTCGCCTACGACTGGGATCGCATCGGCTTCGCCCGTTCGGGCGCGGACCACGCCTTCGACCACGCCGGCTTCGATCTGTTTTCGTTTCCATCCAATCTGCGGCTGATCGGCTTCGATCTCGAACGCTTCGCCGAGCGCACCGCGGCGCGCGGCCGGCGGCGCGACTGGTCGGCGGTGATCTCGCATCACGAAGCTTTCGGCGCGCTGGCGGCGGCGCTGGTGGCCGAGCGGCTCGGGCTGCCCTGTGCGCCGCCCGAAGCCATTCTGGCCGCACAGCACAAGCTGCACGCGCGGCGCGTGCTGGAGGCGGTCGCGCCAGAGGCCTGCCTGCGCTTCGCCGCGTTGGACATGGTGTGCGGCGACGACGTGCCGGCACGGCTGCCGGCCGGCTTTGCCTACCCGGTCTACGCAAAGCCGATCAAGGCGGCCTTTTCGGTGCTGGCGCGCGAGGTCGACAGCCGCGATGCGCTGCAGGCGCACACCCGTTTTGATCTTGCCGAGCGCCGGATCATCCGCCGCCTGATCGAACCGTTCGACCGCGTCTGTCGCGCACGGCTGCCCGAGGCCGGCAGTGCGCATCGCATGCTGCTGGAGGAGCCGGTCGATCCGGCGACGCCGCAGTTCAATCTCGACGGCTGGGTGTTCGACGGGCAGGTTCATGCACTGGGCGTGGTCGACGCCATCATGCATCCGGGTACCCAGGCCTTCATGCGCTGGGAACTGCCCAGCCGGCTGCCGGCGTCGGTACAGGCGCGCGCGCTCGACGTGGCGCGCCGCTTCCTCGGCGCCATCGGCTACGACCACGGCTTCTTCAATCTCGAATTCTTCTACGACGACGCGCGTGACCGGCTCACCGTGATCGAGTGCAATCCGCGTCTGGCGTCGCAGTTTTCCGACCTCTACCTGCGCGTGCACGGCATCGATGCGCACGCCTGGTCGCTGGCGCTGGCGCACGGCGAGGACCCGCGTCTGCTGCGTCGCGAGGCACCACGAGCCCGCGTCGCGGCCAGCCTGGTCTATCGCGCCTTCGATGAGGACGAGGTGCCGGCGATGCCGGACGCGGCGCTGTGCGCGCGCTTCGCCGAGGCCTTTCCGGATGCGCTGCTGTTCGCTTTCGGCCGGCGCGGCCGGGCCTTGCGGCGCGATCTGAAATGGACCGGCAGTCACCGCTACGGCATCGTTCATCTGGATGCGGCCGATGCCGCCGGGCTGCGTGCTCGCGCAGAGACGGCCAGCGACCTGCTTGGCTGGCGCGCCCCCTACCGCGACAAGGCCGCGCCAGTCGTGCCCGCCGCGCTCGACGTCGCCTGAGCCGTCACCCTTCCGTGCGTCGTTGCAGCGCCGAGTTGCGCGGTCGGCAGATCGCCAAAGGCGCGCAGCATCACGGCGGTCAGGTCGTGCAGTCCTCCGACGGGCGTGCGCGGCGGCGCCAGCCCCGGCTGGAAGCCCTGAGCGACGAAGCGCGCCAGCAGTTCCGGGTCGCGCGACACGATGTGCACCGGCACGTCCCATGACGCGCCTTCGCCGCTGACACCGGCCACCGGCTGGTGGTCGCCGGCCAGCACGTACAGCGTGTCGCGCGCCGGCGCCCGTCGCAGGTGGTCGCCCAGCCAGCGCAAGGTGTATTCGATGGTGCCGATGTAGTCCGGGAACATGTTCAGCCAGTCCGGCCTCGTCGCCAGCGCGCGCGCCGCATCGGCCGGATCGAAGGGCGTGTCGCCGAGCAGGCGGTCGATGTCGGGCTGGAAAGGCGGCACCGGCGAGAACGGCAGATGGCTGGTGATGGTCGGGAAGAACACGAAGCGCGGGGGCTCGCCAGGCGTGCGCGGATGCAGCTGTTCGAAGCGTTCGGCCGAATACTGATCAGGAATCTTCCAGTAGCCCATGTCGGGTCCCGGGTAGCGCAGGTCGCGGCCGTCGATGAACACGTCGTAGCCGTAGAACACACGCTCCGGCCACTCCCAGAACAGCGCCGGATAGAAGCCGTAAGTGCGGTAGCCGTTGCGGCGGAACAGCGTGATCAGCGTCGGTCGCTCGGTAGTGACCAGCAGGTCGTGCCGACGCGGGTCGCTCAGATCGAGACCGGACAGCATGCCCAGCTGGGCGAGGTCGGACGCGCCGCCGAAGGTGGGCGAGCGCATGAAGGCCGACACCACCTGCCAGCCACCGGCGGCGAGGTCCTGCGCCAGACGGTCGCGCGCTGGCTGCAGCTGACGCGCCGCCTCGGCATTGTCATAGACCACCGCGCCGTAGGATTCGAGCGGCATCAGATAGACGTCGCGGCCGCGCAGCGCGCTCAGCGCGCGGCCGGGCGGCAACGCCAGCGCGTCGTCCAGCGCCGGCATCTGCGGCAGCGCGCGCGCCACCGCCTCCGGCGACATCAGCGTGGAAAGCAAAGTGGCCTGCCGCCAGTAGGTCGGCGTGATCGGCCGCGACACGACCGGCCAGGTTGCCTCGACGCCGGCCAGATTGGCCGCCACCAGCAGCGTCGCCAGTACGGTCGCGACGCGCGACCAGCGGTGACGCAGCGCGTACGGAACGGCGCGGTGCGCGATCTGCCCGACCAGCGCGCGCGCGCCACGCCACAGCGCCCAGCCGAGCAGCGCTGTCCCAACCAGCGCACCGACGCTCACCCACCAGGGCAGGCCCTGCGCGGTCACCCAGAGGAAGCGCGGCACCTGCTGGCCGTCCCAGAACAGATTGACCGGCCGGCCGAACAGACCGGGCACGGTCACGTCGGCGTAGCGGCCGATCGCGAACAGCAGGAACAGCGCGGTAAAGACCGTGAGTGCGCGGGCCGGCAGGCGGCCATAGCGGGCAACCACCACCATCAGCGCCAGCCACAGCCCGACGAATTCGGGCGACAGCCGATGATCCGGCACGATGAAGGGCGTGGGCCACAGATTGTTGGCGCTGAGCAGCGCGTTGCCGAGCAGCAGCGCAGCCAGCGCGGCGATGGCCTGCTTCGGGCCCGACGCGGGTCGGTCGGTCATTCCGGCAGGCGGCCGCGGGCCAGATAGCCCATGCCGTACTGGGTGGGCGTGATCGACCAGTCGACCAGATGCGGCGCGATGCGGTCCCACGGCGTGCGCAGGTCGCCCGGCGCGCCGTTGTAGCCGTGGTTCTTCAGATAGACCCAGAGATTGAGCGGCGCCAGCCAGCCCGGGAAATACTTGATGCCGGCGATCGCCACCACGGCACCCGGTCGTGCGCAGGCCAGCAGGCTGTCGACCGCGCTGCGCGAACGCAGGATGTCGTGGGTGTAGTGGAACAGCAGCGCGTCCACCGGATGCGGCAGGCGCAGGCCCTGGGCTGCGGTTTCGAACAGATCGACGTTGTCCCAGCCGGCTTCGCTCACGCGCTGGCGCGCCTGCGCCAGCATTTCGGGGCTCTGGTCGAAGCCATAGACCCGCCCGGCGTCACCGACCGCTGCTCGCAGCAGCGGCAGGCTGAGGCCGGTGCCGCAGCCGACGTCGAGTACCGACTGACCGGGCTGCAGACCGAGCATCGCGACCGCGCGTTCGCGGATCGGCCAGGTCGGCCCGCAGGTGGCGTCGTAGCCGGCGGCGCGCTTGCGGTACTTCTCGATCGACGCGGCGCGGACCGCGTCATCGTCGTCTGCAGAAGGCTGGGCGCTCATCGCGGCTCCGGCGTCGGTGGGAGGAGGGGCCGGGCGTGTCGAGCGCGCCCGGCCTGTCGCTCAGCTCAGACGTCCGGCGCGGCGCAGGGTTTCGACGATCTGCTCGACCATCTCTTCGGCCGCCCCCGCCGCCAGTGCCAAGCGGGTGCCGCTGGCGTCCAGCGCGGCCTGCGCGGCAGCGGCGTCGATCTTCAGTTCGACGTGCTCGCCAGCCGGCAGTGCGGCGACCAGGCTGTCCGGCTGCGCCGAGTCAGCGTCGATCACCACCACCAGACCGGCGTCGAGCAGGATGCCGGCGATGCGCGGCAGATCTGCAGTGGCAGCTGGCAGCGTGATGGTGTGGCGGCCGAGCGACATCAGCTTCTGTTCCAGCTTGTCGGCGGCGATGCCCTCGCCGGCCCACAGCAGCAGCGGTGACTGCTGCTTCAGTGCGGCGCGCGCGGCTCGGCCGGCTTCCAGACGGGTCCAGCTCAGGTCGCGCGGACGGCTGCGGGCGGCGTGCAGCAGACCGGCGCCGACCGTGTTGTTGGTGAGCCGGTCGATCAGGATGAAGCTGCCGGTGTCGCGCACCGATTCGTAGGCGTCGAAAGCGAGCAGACGGTCGGTCAGCAGCGACACGCGGCCGATCTCGTTCAGACCGAGCGCCGTCGCCGGCGAGCGCTCCAGCGTGTTGACGTTCACCCGGTGCTCGACCGCATTGACCGTTGCCCCGACCGTGCGCGTCGCGCACTTCATCAGATAGCTGCGGCCGGTGGCCATCGCCTCGTCGCTCATCCAGACCAGCGTCGCGTCGAAGCTGTCACCGATCAGCGCCGGCGTGTCGGCGGCGACGATCACGTCGCCGCGCGAACAGTCGATCTCGTCGGCGAAGGTGACGGTGACCGACTGGCCAGCCACCGCTTCTTTCATGTCCTGCGTCGACAGCACGATGCGCTCGACCGTGGTGTCGCGGCCGGACGGCTGCACGCGCACGCGGTCGCCCGGGCGCACGGTGCCGGAGGCGATCTGGCCGGAGAAGCCGCGGAAGTCGAGATTGGGGCGGTTCACCCACTGCACCGGCAGGCGGAACGGCCGCGCCTGCAGGTCATCCTCGATCTGCACGGTTTCCAGGTGGTCCATCAGCGCCGGACCGGCATACCACGGCGTGGCAGCGCTCTTCTCGATGATGTTGTCGCCCTTCAGCGCCGACATCGGGATGCACAGGATGTCGGAGAGACCGATCTGCGCTGCGAACTCGCGGTAGTCCTTCTCGATGCGCTCGTAAACGTCCTTCGAGTAGCCGACCAGATCCATCTTGTTGATGGCGACGACGACGCGCTTGATGCCGATCAGCGACACCAGGAAGCTGTGGCGGCGGGTCTGCGTCTGCACGCCGTGGCGCGCGTCGACCAGGATGATGGCGAGGTCAGCGGTCGAGGCGCCGGTGACCATGTTGCGTGTGTACTGCTCGTGGCCCGGCGTGTCGGCGACGATGAACTTGCGCCGGTCGGTCGAGAAGAAGCGGTAGGCGACGTCGATCGTGATGCCCTGCTCGCGCTCTGCGGCCAGGCCGTCGACCAGCAGCGCGAAGTCGAGGTCGCCGCCCTGGGTGCCCACCTTCTTAGAGTCGGCTTCGAGCGCGGCCAGCTGGTCCTCGAACAGCATTTTCGATTCGTACAGCAGGCGGCCGATCAGCGTGCTCTTGCCGTCGTCGACGCTGCCGCAGGTGATGAAGCGCAGCAGGCTCTTGTGCTCGTGCTGGCGCAGATAGGCCTCGATGTCCTGCGCGATGAGGTCGGAAACGTGTGCCATCAGAAATACCCTTCCTGCTTCTTCTTTTCCATCGAACCGGCGGAATCGTGGTCGATCACGCGGCCCTGGCGCTCCGACGTCGTGGTCAGCAGCATTTCCTGAATGATGTCGGTCAGCGTGGCGGCGGTCGATTCGACCGCGCCGGTCAGCGGGTAGCAGCCCAGCGTGCGGAAGCGAACGCTCTTCATCTGCGGCGTTTCGCCCGGGCGCAGCGGCATGCGCTCGTCGTCCACCATGATGAGCGTGCCGTCGCGCTCGACCACCGGTCGCGGTGCCGCGAAGTACAGCGGCACGATGGGGATGTTCTCCAGGTGGATGTATTGCCAGATGTCGAGCTCGGTCCAGTTCGAGATCGGGAACACGCGGATCGATTCGCCCGGATGCTTGCGCGCGTTGTACAGCTTCCACAGTTCCGGCCGCTGGCTCTTCGGGTCCCACCGGTGCTGCGCGGTGCGGAAGGAGAAGATGCGCTCCTTGGCGCGCGACTTTTCCTCGTCGCGGCGGGCGCCACCGAAAGCGGCGTCGAACTTGTACTTGTCCAGCGCCTGCTTCAGGCCTTCGGTCTTCCACATGTCGGTGTGCAGCGCCGAACCGTGGTCGAACGGATTGATGTTGCGTGCCTTGGCGTCCGGATTGATGTGCACCAGCAGGTCCATGCCGAGCTTGCGCGCCATCGCGTCGCGGAACTCGTACATCGCCTTGAACTTCCAGGTGGTGTCGACGTGCAGCAGCGGAAAGGGCGGGACCGACGGATAGAAGGCCTTGGCGGCGAGGTGCAGCATGACGGCGCTGTCCTTGCCGACCGAATAGAGCATGACCGGGTTTTCGGCCTCGGCCACCACTTCGCGCATGATGTGGATGCTCTCGGCTTCCAGCCGTTGCAGGTGCGTCAATGTACTCATCGTGTTGGGGAACCGGAAGGTGCGGAAATAGCGGGCCGCACGGCGTCGGACAGGCCGCCCGTGCGAAAGGGACGGGATTTTACCGCGCCGCGGGGGTTCCCGGCGAATGCCGTGCAGCGCCGCCGCCGGCAAGCGCCGTAATGATCCGGATTGCGCTGCGCGGCGCGGCGTTCAGGCGCTCTGCGAACGGCTGCGCGCAATCATGCCGCGGCGGTCGGGAAAATTGATCACGACCGACCGGTGACGCCGGTCGGCAAACAGCACGTTGCCGCTGCTCAATGCCTCGGTCAGCGCCGGCGCCTGCTGCACCACCGAATCGCAAGCCAGATCGACCAGCTCGTTCTGCACCTGCGACAGGATGTGGTACGACTGCCGCGCGTGCTCCGCCATCTCTTCGAGCAAGGCGCCGTAAAGCTGCGGCAACTGCCACAGCGCGGACATTGCCTCGGCGACCGTCTGCGGCTGCTCGATGGCCCGCATCTGGGTGGTCAACGCAGAACTGACCGACTCGGCCTGCAGCTTGAGCAGGCGTTCACCGCCGTCGGCAAGGATGTTGACCAGACGCTGCGGCACGTCTGCAGTCACGGTCTCCTGAGCGTCGTACGCAATCTTCACTGTAACCCCCTGACTCGATCTGCCGTGCTGCCATGAAGCGGGACTTCCCCCGGCAGCACCCACTGCGCACATCATAGGCCGCTCGCGTCCGGATGCATAACCTCGCGCACCGAGCGGGCGGTGCCGAGCAGATCGCCCAGCGTGTGCAGCAGCAGTTCAGCCGGCACCGGCTTGTAGAGCACGGGCAGTCCGCTGTACCGCGCCTGCTGCACGCGATCGGGTGCGGTGTCACCGGTGATCAGTACTGCGGGCACCGCACGCTGGAGTGCGGCTCGCAGGCTGGCGACGACCGAAACGCCGTCCTCGTCGTTGCGCAGACGGAAATCGCACACGACGACGTCGATGCGCGCGCCCTCCTCCGCTTCCAGCCGGCAAGCGATGTCGGTCGCCGTGGCCGCACCGTCTGCCAGATGAACCTCGACGCCCGCGGTGCGCAGCACGGCCGCGGTCGAGGCACGGACCGCCTCTTCGTCATCGATCACCAGCACGCGGGCCGACTGCAGCACCGGCCATGCACGCGCTGGCGCCTGTTGCGGGGGTGCGGGTTCCGCCACCGGCAGAGCTGCGGGCGCCAGGACGCGGAAAACGGTGCCCCGGCCCGGTCGGGAATCGACCTCGACCTGCAGCTGCAGCAGCGCCGCCAACCGGCGCACGATGGCAAGCCCCATGCCCAGCCCTTGCGCACGATCGCGCTCGCGGTTGCCGACCTGGTAGAACTCCTCGAATACGCGCGGCAACTCGGCCGCCTCGATGCCGCGACCGCTGTCCCACACCTCGATCGACACCTGTCCGCCGCGCCGCCGCGCGCCGATCACGACACCACCCCGGGCGGTGAACTTCAGCGCGTTGTGCACCAGATTGCCGAGCAGCCGTTCGAGCAGTTGCGGATCGGTACGCACCCAGTGCCGTCGTGCGCGCAGTCGCAGGGCGAGGCCGCGCCCCTCGGCTTCAGCGGCAAAACTGCGGTCGAGCGCGCGGAACACGTCGGCCAGCGCCACCGGGCGCATGCGTGCCTGCACCACACCGGCATCCAGTCGCGACACGTCGAGCATTTCGTTGAACGACGATTCGAGCGCAGTCACGCAGGACATCAGGTTGCGGGCCAGCGCCTCCTCCGGCCCGCCTCGCAGCCGCGCCGCCAGCGCGCTGCCGAACAGCCCGAGCGAATGCAGCGGCTGCCGCAGGTCGTGGCTGGCGGCAGCAAAGAAACGCGTGCGCTCGGCACTCGCACGCTCGGCAATATCGATCTGCTCGCGCAGCCGTCGCGCCAGCGCCTCCTTCTCGTAGCGGCTGCGCAGCGCCTCGGTCAGCAGGCGGTGCTGCTGCAGCCCGAAGGCGAGGTTCACGTACAGATAGATCAGCGCTGCCGCGCCCATGAACAGGTGCACCGCATCGCCCTGCCACAGCATGCGGCTCGACAGGCCAACGATGGCGGGAATCGGGAAACTCAGCAGCGCCCGCCGGTGCGGCGCCAACGAAGCGATCGAGCCGGTGCTCATGCCGAGGATGACCAGCATCATCAGCGCGCTCACCAGAGGATCGTTCTCGGGCAGGAACATCCACGGCGCCAGTCCCCAGATCGTCGCATTGACGACCAGCGCATTGCTGTAGTCGATGCCAGCCTGCCGTGGGTCACGCGCCGCGTCGGGCGCGCGCAGGTAGCGCTGGTAACCGAGGTAACGCCACAGCTGACACCCGTGCAGCAGAACCGCCCATAGCAGCGCACCGCGATGCCCGGTCTGATACCAGGCGAACATCCAGAAACCAAGCCCGATGAAGAAGGCACCGATCGCCGCGCTGCGGCTGGTGCGCATCATCGAATCGACCTGTTCGCGCAGGATGCGCGCCTCGACCTCGGGTGAGGACAGTGCGCCCGCGTCCATCAATGCGGTCGCCTGCTGCGGCATCAGCGGAACAGGCTGATCAGATGCAGACGGGAGTGGGCGTCGAGCTTGAGCATGACGGACGACACTGAATTCTTGACCGTCCCGAGCGCCAGCCCGAGGGCATCGGCGATCTGCTGGTTGCTGTTGCCGGCGAGTACCAGTTCAAGCACGCGCAACTGCGTCGGATTGAGGGACTCGGTGCCCGGTGTCACGTCATAGTCCGCATTCGGCTGACGGCACACGTGCGGCAAAGCGCCGCCTCGCAGCAGCGTGAGCACCATGTCGAGGATGTCCGCCGAGCGGGCGCTTTTCGGCACATAACCAAGCGCGCCCAAGGCCCGCGCCTGCTCGATGACGACCGGGTCCTCGGTCGCCGAGAAGACGGCCACACGTGCCTCGGGCGCCTCGGCCAGAAAGCGTCTCAGCCCCTGCAGGCCCAGGCTGTCGGGCAGCTTCAGATCGAGCAGGACCAGATCGGGACGATGAGCCGCAAAAGCGGCCAGCGCGCCGCTCAGCGTGCCGGCATCGAGCCAGTCGACCTCGCCCAGTCCTGTCGCCTGCGCACAGGCACGCAACCCGACGCGGGTCATTTCATGGTCGTCGACGACGAGAACGGTGTGCTTCATCCGGGCCGGCCCCCTGTCTGCCGGAGGCCGTGACCGACAGACCGCAATGACGGATTCACGTGCGCATCATGCAATATCGATGAGGTTCGAGTGTGCGAGGCCGACCGCCGCGCGTCAATGCGGAGGCAGAAAAAGAAAAAGCCGATTGCAGGGCAATCGGCTTTTCCGGATGTGTCGGTGGTGGAGAGGAGGAGGATCGAACTCCCGACCTTCGCATTGCGAACGCGACGCTCTCCCAGCTGAGCTACCCCCCCAACGGCTGCGGATTATAGGGCCTCGGATGCCGCTTGTGAAGGAACATCGATCAGAATCGCGCGGTCGCAGCATCACGATCGGAACGGACTCCAGACACGATGAAAAAGGAAATCGACGGAATGGATCGCAGGCGCTTCATCGGTGGCAGCGCCGCCGGGGCACTGCTGGTGGCGTCACCGCTGTGGCTGTCTGGCTGCGCGACAGCGCGGCAGTACGAGCAGGCCGAGCACATGGCGGCGCAGCTCGCGACCGGCGACGAGTGGGAGTACGAAGAACTGAATGGCTACAACCGCGAACGTCAGGCCGGGATACGCTACGTCGTCGAGCAGGCGGACCCGCCACGGCTGCGCGTGGAGGTCGATGGCAAGCCGCTGAGCAGCCTGCGCAGCGGTCAGTTCGAAGAATATGCGGCGCCCTGGGTGGTCAGCCGCGACACCGTGTATGACCGCGACAACCGCTACGAGGCGCCGCTGCCGGTGCTGCCGGCGCTGCTCGAACCCAGCGTGCGCGAGTCGTGGCAGTCGATGGTGACCACCGATCCGAAAGAGCGGCCGCGCCGCTGGCACGTGCAGATCGACACGCTCGGCTACGAGCGCGTGACCGTACCGGCGGGTGAATTCGAAGCCTTGCGCGTGCGTCGGCTGATCAAGTTCGAACATCCGGATTTCTTCCGCACGCAGTCGGAACGCGTCGAACACCTGTGGTTCGTGCCGGAGGTGAAACGCTGGGTGAAGCGCGAGTGGCGCGGCCAGTACATGCCCAAGCTGCGCAGCCGGCATCCGCTGCTGCGTGAGGACTGGATCGTGTGGGAGCTGACCCGCTTTACTGTGGCGTAATGCCAGCGCCGGCGAGCGCGCGTCCGAGGCGGTCGTTGACTGCGGCCCACTCTGGCGTTTCCGGAATGGCTTCAATCACGATCATCGAACCTCCGACCGCATCCGCCTCGCGCATCGCGGCGTAGAGACCCCGCGCGTAACCGGCCGGTTCGGCCGGCAGCATGAACCAGCGATGCGGGCAATCGGACAGCGGCGGCTGACTGTGTGCGATCACCGCGCAATGTCGCCCGCTGTGACGGAAGGCGTTCAGGAAGTCGCGAAGCCGTGCCGGCGCGATCTTGCGCATCGCGCTGCGCGGCGCGTAATGCGCGGCGAGCGCACCCGACACCCGCGGTGAGTTCTCATCGCCCTTGCCCGCGGGCATGCGACCGATCACGTCCGCGATCTGCCCGGCACTGATGGCACCCGGCCTGAGGATGCGCGGCGTGTCTCCGGACAGGTCGAGTATGGTCGATTCGATGCCGACCTCGCACGGCCCGCCGTCGAGCACCGTGACCGAGTCACCGAACTCGTCGCGCACATGCTGCGCCGTGGTCGGGCTGATGCGACCGAAGCGGTTGGCCGACGGCGCCGCCACGCCGCCGCCGAAGGCGCGCAGCAGCTTGAGCGCGACCGGATGCCCCGGCACGCGCAGCCCGACCGTGTCCTGACCGCCGGTCACCTCGAGCGGCACGTCGTCTTCGCGCTTCAGGATGAGGGTCAGCGGTCCGGGCCAGAAGGCTTTCGCCAGCGCGATCGCCTCGCGCGGAATGTCGCGCGCCCAGACGGTCATCTGTTCGGCGTCGGGCAGATGCACGATGAGCGGATGGTCGGCCGGCCGCCCCTTGGCTTCGAAGATGCGGCGAACCGCCGCCGGGTTCATCGCGTCGGCACCCAGCCCGTAGACGGTTTCCGTCGGCAGCGCGACCAGTTCGCCGGCGCGCAGCCGGCGCGCAGCGTCAGCGATATCGGCGTCCGACGCGCTCATCGGGTCAGCCGGCGATGCCGATGGCGCCGCGCGCGTTCATCGCGGTGTCGATGACCGGATCGCCGCTCTCGCCCAACACCGTGAAGTGGCCCATCTTGCGGCCGGGGCGTGCGTGATGCTTCTGATAGAGGTGCAGCTTGAGCCCCGGATGGCGCAGCAGGCGCGACCAGTCGGGTTCGTGCGCGTGGTGGGCGTCCTGCTGATACCACAGGTCACCGAGCAGATTCACCATGACCGCGCGCGAATGCTGACGCGCGTCGCCCAGCGGCAGGCCGCACAGGATGCGCACCTGTTGTTCGAATTGATTGGTGACA
Source organism: Methyloversatilis discipulorum (assembly GCF_000527135.1). Lineage (NCBI taxonomy): Bacteria > Pseudomonadati > Pseudomonadota > Betaproteobacteria > Nitrosomonadales > Sterolibacteriaceae > Methyloversatilis > Methyloversatilis discipulorum. The sequence goes on along the minus strand of NZ_AZUP01000001.1, from coordinate 723,414 downwards.
CAAGCATCGATCGTGTAATGGCCGCTGTTGTGCGGCCGCGGCGCCATTTCATTGACCATCAAACGGCCACCGGCGATGAAGAACTCGACGCCGAGCACGCCGACGTAGCCCAGTTCGGCCGCAATGCCGGCCGCCATTTCGGTCGCCTCGGCCGCCAGGGCACCGCTGATCCGCGCAGGCGCAATGGTCACGTCGAGAATGCCGTTGCTGTGACTGTTCTCGGCCACCGGAAACGGCGCGACACGGCCGGCAGCGTCGCGGGCCAGCACCACCGACACCTCGAGCTCGAGCGCCAGCATCTGCTCCAGCACGCAGGCTTCGCGCTTGAAGCTTTCGAAGGCCGCCTTCGCCTCCGCCACATTGCTCACCCTCGCCTGCCCCTTGCCGTCGTAACCGAAGCGCGCCACCTTGAGCACCGCGGGGAACAGCGACGGATCGGCCGCCTCGATGTCGGCCGCGCTGCGGATCGCCGCGAAGGGGCCGACCGAGAAACCGCGGTCGGACAGGAAGGTCTTTTCCGCAATGCGGTTCTGCGCGATCGACACGCAGGCCGCGTTGGGTCGGGTCGGGATGAATTTGGACAGGTGATCCAGCGTATCCGCCGGCACGTTCTCGAACTCGGTGGTCACCGCAGCGCAGGTCTGCGCCAGTCGCTCCAGCGCCTGCATGTCGTCGTAGGCGGCGCACAGATGCTCGTCGGCCGCCTTGCCGGCCGGGCTGTTGCGGTCCGGGTCGAGCACGACGACGCGATAGCCCATTTCATGCGCGGCGAGCACGAAGAAGCGGCCGAGTTGGCCGCCACCGAGCATGCCGAGGGTTGCGGGAGGGAGAATCATCAGCAAAGGCTCCGAAAGATCCGGCTCAACTTCTCGTGACCGCGGACGGATGCGGATGTGGCGGATGAACGCGGATTAAAACCTGAAAATGGATGCAGCGGACGGCAGACGCAGCGACGGCGGTCAGCCTTCGAGCTTCATGTCCAGCACGGTCTGCGCCTGCCGGGCGCGGAAGTCTTCGAGCGCCTGCGCAAGCGATGCATCTTCGCCCGCCAGCAAGGCCACCGCAAACAGTCCGGCGTTGGCTGCACCGGCCTCGCCGATGGCGAAGGTGGCGACCGGAATGCCCTTGGGCATCTGCACGATGGACAGCAGCGAATCCATGCCATTGAGCGCCCGCGACTGCACCGGCACGCCGAGCACCGGCACCGTGGTCTTGGCCGCCAGCATGCCCGGCAGATGGGCAGCGCCACCGGCACCGGCGATGATGGCGCGCAGACCGCGGTTGCGCGCCTCTTCTGCGTACGAGAACAGCAGGTCGGGCGTGCGGTGCGCCGACACGACGCGCGCCTCGAACGGCACGCCGAACTGTTCCAGCATGGCGCAGGCGGCGCGCATGGTGTCCCAGTCCGAGTTCGATCCCATCACGACGCCAACCAGCGGCGTGCGGGCGTGGTCTTCAGCACTCATCGGCTTCATCCTCCGCCGGCCTCGTCGGCCCGGAAAAAGGCGCGGATTCTACACCCGTGCGCAAGTGATTTGACCGATACGGATAAATTGGCGCGTAAAAGCCCGGCGTGAGGCAGGAGGAAATGGCTCATCGGCATCGTCACACCCGTTGGTGCAGCCACGCTGCCGACGCCCTGCCCTGAAGCCCCTGGCTACGCTGCGGGCGCGTCAGCGTGCCTTTCGCTGGGCGGAGACCGACCCTCCGGCGGGACGCAAGGCCTCAGGTCGTTTCGCTGGCTGTCGCTCGCGTCGGTCCAGCGCACCGGAAACTGCCGCCCGGAGCAGCTTCTGGAACGAGAGGCACTCGCTGTGGCTCGGCGCCGGACAGACGGCCGCGTGACGCAGCCCTTCGATCATGGATTTCAGTCGTCGAACCAGCTTTTCAAGTTCGTCCGCCTTTGCGACGAGCAGGTCACGGTCGATGTCGGCCTTGCCGTCCGGCGTGAACATGAGACGGATCTCGTCAAGCGAAAAGCCGGCCGCCTGACCCAGTGCAATCAACGCCAGCTGATCCAGTACGGCCGGCGCGAAACGTCGACGCATACCCGTGTCCGTCAGCGAGCGGATCAGTCCGCGCCGCTCGTAGTAGCGCAGAGCTGAAGCAGGCACACCCGAACGTTTTGCTACTTCAGCGATGTCCATGACGGGGCTTGACTTGAAGTTGACTTCAACTTTTATCGTGCCATCCAGGCTCTTTCGCCGTCAATCCTGGAGGTTTCGAAATGTTCCATCCCGAAGTCCCGGCACGGGTCCTGCTCATCGGACTCGGCGCAACCATCATCATGGACATCTGGCTGCTCTCGCAGAAATACCTGGGCCAGCCATTCGCCGGATTCGGCCTGATCGGCCGCTGGGTGGGCCATATGCGGCACGGCCGCTTCATGCACGCGTCCATTGCCCGGGCCGAAAGCGTACCTGGCGAATCGGCACTGGGCTGGTGCACCCACTACGCGGTCGGCGTCGGTTACGCCGTGCTTCTGGTGCTGGTGCTTGGCCGGGAATGGCTGCATCAGCCGACGCTGCTGCCTGCACTGATGTTCGGCCTGCTCACCGTTGCCGCACCGTTCTTCGTGATGCAGCCCGCTATGGGTGCAGGACTCGCGGCCTCGAAGACGTCGACACCTAACATCAACCGTCTGCGCAGCATCACCAACCACATCGTTTTCGGCGCAGGCCTCCATGTCAGCGCGCTCATTCTGGAAAGGACTGCATCATGAAGAGAGTCGCTATCGTCCACCATAGCGCCCATGGTCACACTGAACACATCGCCCGACAGATCCGCGCAGGCTGCGACGAAGTAAACGGCGTCGTCGCAACGCTGCTGCGCGCGGAAGAACTCGCAGCCAACCCCGCCCCACTGAGCGACTTCGACGGGATCGTGCTCGGATCCCCGACCTACCTCGGTGGCGTGTCGGGACCATTCAAGTGCTTCATGGACGCCACGGGCGGCATGTGGCGTCGGCAGTCGCTCAAGGGAAAGCTGGCCGCAGGTTTCACGGTGTCCTCACTACCGGCTGGCGACAAGCAGTCCACGCTGCTATCGCTGTTCGTGTTCTCGATGCAGCACGGCATGCTCTGGATCGGCAATCCGATACTGCCGGAACAGCACCTCGGCGTGCCTTACGATGAGGCCGCCAATCGCCTGGGCTCGTGGTCCGGACTGATGGCGCAGGCCGACCATGCCTCACCTGCAGATGCGTTTGCGCCGGGTGACGCGAAAACCGCCCGGCTGTTCGGCCAAAATTTCGCGCACGCCCTGCTGCGGTTGTCTGCGGAGAGACGCAGCCTCACGGCCGTAGCGGACAGCGCGGAGGTGTCGGAATGAAACTGCCTCGTCACCTGGCGCCGCCCCTTTTCGGGCTCATCCTCTCCGGGCTGATGTCCTTGCTCGTATCGGGCATCGCCACTGTGCGCTCGGTCGGTGTCGTTCAGGCGCTTCCGAGCGTCTGGGTCGGTGCCTGGCTGTCGTCTTGGCTGGTGGCGTTCCCGGTGGTGCTGATCATGGCGCCGCTCACGCGCAGGCTGGTTGCACGCATCACGGCAGACTGACCGCCCCCGAACCGGGCAGGTATGCAGGAGGAAATGAAAAAAGGCGCCGGAGAACCGGCGCCTTTTTCAATTGAATGCGTCAGCGCGTGGATCAGTCCGCTCGACGCGCGCGGTCGCTGCGGCCGGAACTGTTGCCACGCCAGCCGCCTTCGCTGCGCGGCGCACCGCCACCCGGACGACGCGGGCCGTTGCCCGGCTTGTTGCCCCAGCTGCCCGGACGACCGGTGCCGGTGCGCGGGCCGCGCGGAGCGGACGTGCGCGGCTGCACGCGCGGCTCCAGACCCGGAATGGTATGCACCGGGATGGTGTGACGGATGAAGCGTTCGATCGTCTTGACGCGACGCACGTCGTCGCCGGACGCCAGGCTGACCGCGATGCCGCTGCGGCCGGCACGACCGGTACGGCCGATGCGGTGCACATAGTCTTCCGCCGACTTCGGCAGATCGAAGTTGATCACGTGGCTGATGCCGGCCACGTCGATGCCGCGGGCGGCAACGTCGGTGGCGACCAGCACGCGCAGCGCGCCGCGGCGCAGGTGGCCCAGCGTGCGATTGCGTTCGCCCTGGTGCATGTCACCGTGCAGTGCCGCAGCCAGGAAGCCGTTCTCGCCGAGCTGCTCGGCGATCTGATCGGCGTCGCGCTTGGTGGCGGTGAACACGATGGCTTGTTCGACGCCCTCGTCACGCAGCAGGTGGTCGAGCAGGCGCTGCTTGTGGCCCATGCCGTCGGCGAACAGCAGGCGCTGTTCGATGTTCTCGTGCTGGGCGGCGGTTGCCTGGATTTCGATGCGCTGTGCGTCCTTGGTCAGGCGCTCGGCCAGACGGCAGACGCGCGGCTCGAAGGTGGCCGAGAACAGCAGGGTCTGACGGCTCTGCGGCAGGCGGTCGACGATGGCTTCGATGTCCTCGATGAAACCCATGTCCAGCATGCGGTCGGCTTCGTCGAGCACCAGCATTTCCAGACGGCCGAAATCGATGCGGCCGCTGTCCATCTGGTCGATCAGACGACCCGGCGTGGCGACCAGCACTTCATAGGGCTGGGCCAGCAGCTTGTTCTGCATCACGTAGGAGGTACCACCGACCACGCTGACCGCCTTGGCGTAGCGCAGGCCACGGCCATACTTGCGGCAGGCGTCGGTGACCTGGATGGCCAGTTCGCGCGTCGGCGTCAGCACCAGGATGCGCGGGCCGCGGGCCTTGACGGCCGAGTCCTGCGTCAGGCGGTTCAGCGCCGGCCACATGAAGGCCGCGGTCTTGCCCGAACCGGTCTGCGAGGACACCATCAGGTCACGACCGGCCAGAGCGGCGGGGACGGCCTTTTCCTGCACGGCGGTGGGATTGGGGTAACCGGCCTCGACGATTGCGCCAAGAAGGGATTCGTTAAGACCGAGTTCTGAGAATTCCATGTATTTTTTCCACACAATGGCTACCCGCCGCGCTGCGACGAGCAGTGCGGAAGGAGCGGGTTGGTCGGGCGAAATCCCGACGTTCTATCGGCACTAACCGATCAACCACGCTTGACCAAACAGGCGGGAGAAAAAGACAGGCCAGGGACGATAACTTTCTCGTGCCAGCGCCGGACCAAACCGGGAATGCGTCGCCAGGAGCAGACGCGGGGAAAGCACGAAGGCGCGAACTTTACAGACGGGCATGTATGTTTGCAAGCTCTTTTTCGCATTGCAACAATCGACCTCCAACCCGGCATCGAAAAAAATCGCGTCCGACTGCATCCGTGTGGGCGACTCGGGGGTAAGCCGTGAGAAGCTGGCGCCGGCTCACGGCAGCGGTGCTCGGCGATCCTTCACCCGTTCAAGGCAGAACCATGACAAGCACCACGGACGATTTCGATTTCGAGGCGGCGCTCGGCGCCTGTGCCGCCGGCGAGCGCAGCGCCCTGCGCCGCATATACGAGCGTGAGGGCGGCCGCCTGATGGGCGTGGCCCTGCGCATCGTGCGCCGTCGCGACGTCGCCGAGGACGTCGTGCACGATGCCTTCGTGCGCATCTGGGAAAAGGCGTCCAGTTTCGACGCCAGCCGCGGCAGCGCGCGCGGCTGGATCTACAGCATCGTGCGCCACGGCGCGCTGAACCACATTCGCGACCACGCGCGCGAGGTGCCGGCCGACGAATCGCTGACCGACAACTTCGAGCACGAAACCTCCTCCAGCGTGCCGGACCCTTACCAGCAGGTACTGCTGTCCTCGGAGGCCGGCATGCTCTACGACTGCCTTGGACGGCTCGACGCCGCGAAGCGCTCCAGCATCCTGCTCGCCTACCTCGAAGGCTGCACCCATACCGAAATCGCCGACCGGCTGGCCACGCCGCTCGGCACGATCAAAGCCTGGATACGCCGCGGCCTGCAGGCACTGAAGGAGTGCCTCGCATGATCCAGACCCCCGAAGACATCGCCGGCCTCTATGTGCTGGGCCTGCTCGACGCGGCCCGCCGCAATGAGGTCGAGCGCGACATGGAGAACGACACCACGCTGCAGGCACGCGTCGCCGATTGGGAGGAGCGGCTTCTGCCGCTGACACGCATGGTCGAACCGGAACCGCTGCCACCCGGGCTGTGGTCGCGCATCGAACGCAGCCTGTGGCCGGCGCCGCGCGCGAGCGCGGCATCGGCGCCCTCCTCTCTTTTCAGCCGGCTGTGGGACAGCCTCGCGTTCTGGCGCTCGCTGGCCGCCACCGGCTTCGCCGCCGCCATGCTGCTCGCCGTCGTGGGTCTGCCCGGCACGCAGCAGGCCGGCGAACCCAAGTTCATGGTGGTTCTGGTGGCGCCGGACGACAAGGCGCCGGGCTGGGTGGTGCAGGCCAGCACCGAACAGTCGCTCAAGCTCATCCCGCTTGGCGTGACCGAGGTGCCGCAGGCCAAGGCGCTGCAGTTCTGGACCAAGGGCGACAAATGGAAGGGGCCGGTCTCGCTGGGCCTGGTGCAGCCGGGCCGCCCGCTCGACGTGCAGATGAAGGAACTGCCGCCGCTGGAGCCCAATCAGCTGTTCGAAATCACGCTCGAACCCGAATACGGCTCGCCGATCGGTCGCCCGACCGGTCCTATCCTGTACATCGGGCGCGCGGTGAAGGTGATGTGACCCTGCTTTGTGACCGACCTGCTGGCACGTCTGCAGGTTGATGTGACGGGTCGCGACGGTGCAGCGCCTGCGCCGGCGAGGCCATCCGCATCAGTCTGAGGCGAGGACGGTGGCCCGAGCTGGGCCGGGATTCTGTGGGAGGGGTCCTCTGACCCCGATAGCGGCCTGAGTCGAAGCTTTCGGCATCACAGGCCCTGTCGCGGCCAAGTCCGCTCCCACAGAGGGGACGTCGGAGTTGCGGCCGGAGCTGGAGTCAGGATTCTGTGGGAGGGGTCTTGACCCCGACGACAGCTTGGATCGAAGCCGGCGGACTGCAGCGGCCCTGTCGCGGCCAAAGCCGCTCCCACAGGGGGGCGCTCCATCGTCGCCGGCGCTCGCTTCCGTCAGTGTCCCTTGGCGTGAACCTCGCGCGCGCGCTCGACCAGGGCGTCGAGGCCGAACTTCTTCAGCTTGAGGTAGAGCGTGCTCTTGGCGATGCCGAGCGAACGCGCGGCCAGTGCCATATTGCCGTGGCTGCCATCGATGGCACCAAGGATGGCGTCGCGCTCGGCTTCTTCGAGCCGCCGGTTCTCGCGCGTTTCGCCGCCGAAGACCATGCCGTGATCGGTGGCCATCGGCGCGTCGAACAGCTGGATGCCACGCGGCGCTTCGGGTGTCATCAGCGCACGCGGACGCTCGCCGGTCAGCAGCATCGATTCGAGGATGTTGCGCAGTTCGCGCACATTGCCCGGCCACGAGTAGGAAGACAGCTCGCTGATTTCGGATTCGGTGAGCTGCGGCACCGGCACGCCGTGGTGCGCCGCCAGCTTCTCCATCAGCGCGCGCGACAGCACCGGGATGTCACCCAGCCGCTCGCGGAGCGGCGGGATGCGCACGCTGGTCACCGCGACCCGGTAGTAGAGGTCCATGCGGAAGCGGCCATCGGTGACTTCCTTGCGCAGATCGCGATTGGTCGCCGCGATCAGCCGGAATTTCACCTTGCGCGGCGTGTTCTCGCCGAGGCGGTAGATCTCGCCCTCCTCCAGCACGCGCAGCAGGTGCGGTTGCATGTCGAGCGGCATTTCGCCCAGTTCGTCGAGGAATAGCGTGCCGCCGTTGGCCGCTTCGATCTTGCCCATCATGCCGCCGCGCCGCGCACCGGTGAATGAGCCCTCGGCGTAGCCGAACAGCTCGGTCGCCAGCAGCTCGCGCGACAGGCCGCCGCAATTCACCGCGACAAAGGGCGCCGCCTTCGCACTGCCGCAGTCATGGATGCCCTTGGCGAACACCTCCTTGCCGACGCCGGTCTCGCCGAGCAGCAGCACCGGCACGTTGGAACGCGACAGGTGACGGGCGCGTTCGACCGCTTCCATCAGCACCGGGTCCTTGCCGACCACGCAGTCGAGCTTGCTCGGCTCGTGCGCTGCGCTGGTGGCGCCGACCGGCATCGTCGTGCCCTGCACCGAACGCGGCTTGAAGATCGGAATCGTGAGCAGGGTGCCGATGCGCTGTCCGTTGTCCAGAACCGGTTCCAGCCATTCCGGCGCAATCCAGCCCTGCAGGCCGGCCGGCAGCCCGTCGTCGGTGGCGTGACCCAGCGTAAGCGATGCGATGTCGAGTTTGCGCGAACCGATGCGGCCCTCGGACAGCTGGTTCAGCGCCTGTTCGGCGCGCTCGTTGGCCTTGACCGGATTGCCGCGGCGGTCGAACACGATGACGCCGTCCGAGGTCGAGTGGGTGAGCCGGTGCATGCAGCGCTCGAGCAGGCGGAAGCGGATGCCCATCTCGTGCTTGGCCAGACGACCTTCGATCTTGCTGGCGGTGGCGACCACCAGCGCCAGGCTGTGCTTGTTGTACGTCTGCTGCAGGCCCGACACGTCTATCGCGCCGAGCACGCTGTTGTCGTAGGGGTCAAGGATGACGGTGGACGAACAGGTCCAGCGCTTGATGCCGGCACAGTAGTGTTCGGCGGAATGGATCTGCACCGGGTGGCGCACCGCGATGGCGGTGCCTATCGCGTTGGTGCCGCAGGCCGTCTCGCTCCAGCTCGCCCCCGGCATCATGTTCATCATCGCGCCTTCGTCGCGCGTGGCCGGGTCGCCTTCGAGGCTGAGTATGGTGCCGCTGTGGTCGGTCAGCACCATGATGGTTCCGGTTTCGGCGAGGAAGTCGCGCGCCATCGCCATCACCGGCGTGCTGGCGGTGAGCAGGTCTCCGTGCTTCTGCTGCAGCGAATAGAGCGAGTTCTCGCTCAGTGGCGGCGGCGCCTGGTACTTGCCGGGATCGACGTGGGCGTTGAGGCAGCGGCGCCACGAGTCGTCAATCAGGCGGCGCAGGGCGTCGGAACTGCATTCCTCGCCGTTGAGCAGCCGCTCCCAGTGGTTCATCACGTCCCGGTCTCGCTCCGGGCGCGAAAACATCTGGCTTTGATCGTCGTCCCGCAATTCCATGGCCACCTCCTGTTTGTAGTGGAGGTAGACAGGCTGCGAGGCACCACGGACGTGATGCATGCAGCACCCGACTCCTCCGATACCGGCGTAGCGATCCGCTTCGAGGCGCATCGTCTCGCAGGCTTGTTTGAAAACCATGTTGCACCGGCAGCCGCGGAATGTCAGCCGCCGGGTGAATCTTCAAGGCGCAGGCCGGGCGCCACCCGGCCAATCAAATCAGGTTAGCTCAATTCTCGTACAACTCCAGTGCGATCGCAGTGGCTTCGCCGCCACCGATGCACAGGCTGGCGATGCCGCGCCGGCCGCCGCTGCGTCGCAGCGCGCCGATCAGCGTCACCAGCAGCCGCGCGCCGGTGGCGCCGATCGGGTGACCGAGCGCACAGGCGCCGCCATGGACATTCACCGTATCCGGATCGAGGCCGAGGTCACGGATCGCGGCCAGCGTCACGACGGCGAAGGCTTCGTTGATCTCATACAGGTCGACATCGGCTTTCGACCAACCGGCGCGTTCCAGCACCTTGCGGATCGAATCGACCGGTGCCATCGGAAAGCGCGCCGGTGCGCCGGCGTGACCGGCGTGGGCGACTATCGTGGCCAGCGGCGTCAGGCCGCGCGACCTGGCGGTGGATGTACGCATCAGCACCAGCGCCGCGGCACCGTCGGAAATCGAACTCGAGTTGGCGGCCGTGACCGTGCCGTCCTTGCGGAAGGCGGGCTTCAGGGACGGAATCTTCTCCGGCTTCGCCGTCTGCGGCTGCTCGTCGCGCACCACGCTGGCGCGTGAGTCGCCGCGACCGATCACTTCGACCGGCGCGATCTCCCAGTCGAAGGCGCCACTCGCATCGGCTTCCAGCGAGCGGTTCAGCGAGCGCAGCGCCCAGGCGTCCTGGTCGGCGCGGCTGAAACCATATTCCTCGGCGCAGCGCTCGGCGAAAACGCCCATCAGCGTGCCGCGCTCGTCGTAGGCGTCTTCCAGCCCATCGAGAAACATGTGGTCGATCACGCGGTCGTGACCGAGTCGGTAGCCGGCCCGGGCACGGGCCAGCAGATAGGGGGCGTTGCTCATCGATTCCATGCCGCCCGCGACGACGATGCCGGCCGAGCCTGCGCGCACTGCGTCGTGCGCCAGCATGACCGCCTTCATGCCCGAGCCGCACACCTTGCTGACGGTGGTACAGGCGGTGGATGCCGGCAGGCCGCCGCGGAGGGCTGCCTGTCGGGCCGGCGCCTGACCGATGCCGGCCGGCAGCACGCAGCCCATATAGGCCTCATCGATGTCGTGGGCACTGATGCCGGCACGCTGCACGGCGGCGGCGATTGCCGTTGCGCCGAGCTGAGGCGCGGTCAGCGCCGAAAGGTTGCCGAGAAATCCGCCCAGCGGAGTGCGGCTGACCGACACGACGACTACGGGATCTGACACTTGATTCACTCGATGCTCCTTCGCGGAAGGCGGCAACCGTCGGGCCGCTGCGCGTCCGCGTGTCACGTAATTGCAATTAGCGGGCCAGTTTCGATGAATTGAAAAACGTCTTTTTTTCAATCACCTGACTCGATTTCTTGAGAGTCGACGACATGGGGCGTCCGAAAGCCGTACGGCGCGTACTGCGACCGTCCGGCTTTCGGACGTCCGATCGTCCGACCTTCAGACGCGGGCGGCGCGCAGGCCGATCACCTCGTCGATCGAACGCGGGTTCTCCATCGACGACAGGTCGCCCATCGGTCGCCCGATGTAGGCGTTGCGCACGACGCGGCGCAGGATCTTGCCGTTGCGCGTCTTCGGGATCTGCGTCAGCGCGTGAATGCGGGCCGGGCGCAACGGCTTGCCGAGCAGCCGGGCGACGTGGTCCGACAACTCGGTCTCCCACACGCTCCAGCCCTCCTGCCCGCTGCGCTTGTCGTGCAGCGTGACGAAGCACACCACCGCCTCGCCCTTGATCGGGTCGGGAACACCGACCGCCACCGCCTCAGCCACCAGCGGGTGCGACACCAGCGCCGACTCGAACTCGGTTGGACCGAGCCGCTTGCCCGCCACCTTGATGGTGTCGTCGCTGCGGCCGTGCACGAACCAGTAGCCGTCGCTGTCTATGCTGGCCCAGTCGCCATGTACCCACAGTCCGGGCAGCGCCGACCAGTAGGTGTCCTCGTAGCGCTCGGGGTCGTTCCAGAAGCCCTGGGTCATGCCGGGCCAGGGCTGGCGCAGCACCAGCTCGCCGACGCTGCCGCGCACCGGCTTGCCTTCGGCGTCGACGACGTCCGCCGCCATGCCGGGGATCGGTCCGTTGAAGCCGCAGGCGGTCTGCGGCAGACCGGGGAAACAGGCGAGGATGCCGCCGCCGATCTCGGTCCCCCCCGAGTAATTGACGATGGGCCGGCGGCTCTGGCCGACCGTTTCGAACAGCCACAGCCACGGCGTCTCGTTCCACGCCTCGCCGGTCGAGCCGAACACGCGCACGGTGTCGAGCGATCCGGACTGCGGCACGGCGTCGCGGCTGCCCATCAGCAGGCGCACCAGCGTCGGCGACAGGCCGAGGTGGGTGACGCCGTGCCGGTGCACGATGCGCCACAGCCGGCCGGCGTCCGGGTAGTCGGGCGTGCCTTCGCACAGCACGATGGTGGCGCCCAGAAGCAGCGCGCCGAACACCATCCACGGCCCCATCAGCCAGCCCATGTCGGTCACCCACATCAGGGTGTCGTCCTCGCGCAGATCGAAGGCCATCACCATGTCCTGCGCCGCCTTGAGCGGGAAGCCGCCGTGCGTGTGCACCACGCCCTTGGGCTTGCCGGTGGTACCCGAGGTGTACACCAGCATCAACGGGTCGGAGGCACCGAATGACTCAGTCGCGGACGGGTCTGCCGGGGTGGCCGCCAGCGTTGCGTAGTCGCACAGATCGTAGTGGCCGCCATGCTCGCTGCCAGCGTAGGGTCCGTTGCCCAGGCGGTCGACCACCACCACGTGTTGCACCGATTCGCAGGCGTCGGCCGCGGCCAGCGCGTCGGCCAGCATGCGTACCGGTTTGCCGCGGCGGAAGTAGCCGTTCGCGCACACCAGCACGGTGGCGGCGGCGTCCTGCACGCGCTGCACGACCGAGTCGGCCGAGTAGCCCGAGAACATCGGCACCGAAATGGCCCCGATCTTCGCTGCGGCGAGCAGGATGACGGCGGCCTCCGGCACCATGGGTAGATAGATGGCGATGCGGCTGCCCTCGCCTGCGCCCAGCGCACGCAGCCCCGCCGCCACGCCGTCGACTTCGCGAGCCAGCTCCGCGTAGGTGATGCGTCGCTCTTCTCCGGCGTCGCCTTCCCAACGGACCGCCACCTTGTCCGGGTGACGGCGCGCGTGCTTGCCGACGATGTTGTCGACCAGATCGAGCCGGCCGCCGACGAACCAGCGCGGCCACATGATGCCGTCGCTCATGTCCAGTGTCTGCGTATAGGGCGTACTCCATTCGAGCCCCACCTCGGCCACGACGCGGTCCCAGAAGACCGGCGCATCGCGCTCGGCGTCCTCCTGCAGCTGGTCGAGCGAACCGTAGCCATGACGTTCAATGAAACGGGCAAGCCGCGTGCCCTTCCACTCGTATCCAGATGGCGTGAATACCTTCATGATCGAATCCTGTTCTCTTTATGCCGGCCCGCTCCGCGCCCGGTTTCCGCGGCGAAAAAAGCCCGACCCCGCGCTGCACAGGGTCGGGCGAACATGCCGGGAGGAGGTTCCAGCAATGCGTTCAACTGCGCTTACTTGCCCGTACCCGTTGCCACTTCTTCGAGCACGTTCAGCGATACGTCGGTTTCCTTGACGCCCTTCGGGTTGGACTTCATGTTCGACGACCAGTTGGTGGCGTGGCCGCGCTTGACGTCGATGATGTGACCGATGACGGGCATGACCGCCTTGTAGCCGTCGTCGCCGATGTCAGGCCGGTTCTGGAAGATGAACATCTTCCAGAACTCGCCCTTGCGGTCTTCCGCATAGCCGAGGTAGGGACGCGGGAAGTCCACTTCCATGTACACCACCTTCTTGCTGTACGGATGCTCATCCGGCGGGATGCCCTCGACCACGTACACTTCGCGCGGCTCCCAGCCGATGTCCTTGGCCGGGTTGAAGTGCGGCGCCTCGCTCATGTTGATGCGCGGGAAGCGCTTCTGCGGCTCGGTGTAGGGCTGCGACACGTCCACGCTCATTTCCGGGCTGTGCGCGATGGCCAGCACCCAGCGCTTCTCGATCAGCTTGTTCGACTTGTACTTGGTGGGCGCGGCGTCCCAGATGTCCCAGTCGTCGTACAGCTGGTCGGTACCGCCGATCGGATCCATCCACGCGCCACCGGACAGACGGCGTACGCGGCGCACCGACTTCAGGTAGGCGTAGGAGTCGTCCGGCTTCTTGGAATCAGCCTGGTTGTAACGGACCGAGAAGGTACCCAGACCACGAATGTCCTGCGGGTAGTGGGCGACGAAGTAGGTCTTCTGCGCGATGGTGCCGTCGCCGACCGTGATCGGACCGCCATCCAGTCGCCCTTCCATGTAGTAGCGGCGGGACTGGAAGGCCTGCACGCGCTCATAGCCCTTCTTCGCGTCGAGGAAGGCCCAGGCGATGTCGCGCAGGTCCATCGTCGCGCCATAGGTGGCGGCACGCAGGTTCCAGATCACCTTGTCGCCGGCGTGCGGATCGTCCATCTTGATCGTTTCCGGCGGGAACATCATGCCGGCCTGCCAGCCCGACACGGTGCGGTCCGCCGGATTGAACTTGACGGTGCCGACGTTCTTCTTCGACCACTCGACGTACTTCGGATCCATCTCGATCTTCTTCGAGTTGGCGAGCTTGATGGTCAGGTTGTAGTTCTTGATCATCCACTCCAGCTTCTCCGGCACCATCGAGGCGATCGTCTTCTTCTCGAAGGTGTCGTTCTTGATGCTGTCGTAGTTGCTCTTGTCGATGATGAAGCCGGCTTCCAGCTCCTTGGCGTTGATCTGACCGGCGGCCAGACCGAGCACCAGTGCGAGCGCACCGGCGACACCCGTGCGTCGCGCGCGACCGGCCGGGATATGTGTGTTGAGCGTGTACATCTGTCTTCCTCCTTTGATCAGAACTGCCGGGTCAAGCGAAACACCAGCTGGCTTGCGCGACTGAAGTAGCCGAACAGCTGGGATTCACCATTGCTGAACTGGGTCCTGTTGCTCTTGCCGCCGTCCCAGAAAATGTCCGCTTCGACCTTCGCCAGCCACTTGTCGGAGAAGGTCATCGCCACGCTCGGGATCGCGAAGCCACCACCGTTCGACAGATCGAAGCCCACGGCCAGGCCGGGATTGATCGTGTCGTTCTTGTAGTTGAGCGTCGTGAACATGGTCAGGATGGTGCTGTGCTCGTTCAGCTTGGTGCCGTAGGCGAACAGGCGAACGAGGTCCTCACGGCCGTCGTAGTCCAGCACCTGGGTGTTGAACAGCTGGACCGACGAGAAGGACGGACGCGAGGTGCCGAAGATGCCTTCGAGGCTCAGGTCCTTGTCGATGCGGATCATGGTCCGCAGCGTGTCCTTCTTCTTGATGCCGTTCAGACCGATGCCGGGGTTGGCGGCATTACCCGGATTGAAGGCGCCGCTGCCGACGTTGTAAGGCTGGTCCTTGGTGAAGGCGACTTCCGCGCTGATCACGGCGTCCAGCGTTTCGCTGTAGCCGCTGACCGTGGCGCCAAGCACGTCGATCTTCGGATGGATCAGGTCGAACACGGCACCGGTGACCGGTACCCCCTGGTGCGGCCTGAAGACGGAACTGGCCACCGGATCAGCGGCAAAGGTCGTCAGGTAGGCGATCGAGTAGTTCAGACCGTAGGCTTCACCGGACCAGCGGATACCGCCGGTCACGTCGTCCATGTCGCCGTCCTTGTGATCGCAGTTCTTGTCCGTCACCTGCGTCAAGTCGAAGCCGCGGTAGGGCTGGAAGAACCAGCGGCCGCCACGGATATCGTAGGTGTTGCCGATGTCCTCGCAGCGGTCCCAGCCCGGACGCACGAAGGCGGCGATCATGCCCTTGGCTTCGGGAATGCGGATCTTGGTCGACACCATGATCAGCGGCTTGCGCCATTCCTCGTTCTCGCCCTCGAAGAACAGGCGCCAGCTGTAGTCGTAGCCATGAACCAGGTCCATCGCCTGGAAGAAGTCCGACTCGCCCCACACCAGCTGCTGCTTGCCGGCCTTGACCGTGATGCGGTCACCAATCGGAATCTCCGCCCAGAACTCGCGGATGTCGCCGTTGTTGTAGTTCTCGGTGATGCTCTTGCCGCCGGCCGTGCCGTTGGTGGCACGCAGGTCTTCGAGATCTTCGAGGTAGTTCGTCTTGTACTCGCGGTCGAGGCGACCGATCACCTTCCACTTGACCGGGCCGGTCTTCGCGTCGGCGTCGAGCAGCACGGAGCCACGCAACATCGACAGCTTGCCGGCGCTGTCCTTGCCGACTGCGCTCAGTTCCGGTTGATCCTCGAGATTGAACGAGGCCCAGGCACGCGCGTAACCCGACAGCTGGAAACTGAAATCGTCCGTACCCGCCCAGTTGCCACCCTCTTTCGCCGCCTCCTCGGCGCCCTGCGCGACGGGCATGCCCATCATCGCCAGTGCCGCCGCCACCGCCAGACCGGTGCCGGTCCGCCTGAAGGTTCTGCTTCTTCTCATGTCTCCACTCCCTCCTGTTTGGGACTACCCATGAGCCGCCTGCACACGCCCGTCGCCGTCGGCTGACACCGACGGGCGCGACGGGCTGCCCTCACACAACGACTGCAGGTTCTTCGGCGCGCTCGATCGGGCGCTGTTTGCTGCCCACGATGAACGCGGGGCGGAACACATAGACGATGGCCGGCATGATGAAGAGCGCACTGAAGGCCGAGATGAAGAGCCACAGAGCGATCAGCAGACCCATGTCGGCCTGCAGGCGCAGAGACGAGAAGCTCCACAGACCGACGCTGGTGATCAGCGTCAGTGCGGTCACCAGTACGCCGCGACCGGCGCTGGACAGCGCCTTGACGATGGCGCGTTCCACGTTGGGGTTGTGGTGCAGTTCCTCGCGGATGCCATCGACGATGTAGAAGGTGTAATCAACCCCCAGACCGATACCCAGGGCGACCACCGGCAGCGTGTTGATGTTCATGCCGATGCCCTGCCATGCCATGTAGCTGAAGGTGATGGTGTTGGACAGCATCACCGGGATCATGAAGAACACCCCGGCCACGGTGGAGCGGTAGGTCACCGTGCAGCAGACCACCAGCACCAGCAGCGCGAGCGCGATCGCCTCGATCTGGCCGGCGAGGATGACCTCGTTGACCGCGGCCAGCACGCCGACCAGGCCGCCGGCCAGCAGGTAGTCCGCCTTCTCGATCGGGTTCTGCGCCACGTAGTCCTGCACGCGGGCCACCGCGGTACGGATGGTTTCGCCCTGGTGGTCGCGGAAGAACAGCGTGACCGCGCCGTTCTTCGCGTCGGCGTCGGCGTAGCGGTCCATGTCGCCCGGATCGGAACCCGAGACGAACATATAGGTCAGCTCCGAGTTTTCGCCGGCGTCGTTGCCCAGTTCGGCGTACATCGGATTGCCCTCGCGCAGCACGCGGCGCACCTGCGGCAGGATGTCGGCCAGCGAAATGCTGCCGCCGACCTCGGGCTGGGCTTCCATGTAGCGCTGGAAGTTGGCCATGCTCTGCAGCACTTCCGGCTCGCGCAGCGCGCCCTTCTCCTTGCCGGCGACCACGACGAACATGCGGTCGGAACCTTGGAACTGGCGGTTGATGTCGGACGCATCCTGGTTGTACGACGAGTCCGGCCACAGGATGGGAGAACCCGGGTTGGCGTCACCCACCTTCAGGTTGAAGGCATACCAGCCGGACACCACGAACACGATGCCGGTGATGGCCAGCACGACGTAGCGCAGGCGCGTGGTGACGACACCTGCACAGGCACGCAGGATGGTTTCGAGCACCGGGCGAATGTTCAGCGGATGCACGAACCCCTGTCCCGGCTTGAAGAAGGACAGCATGACCGGGGTCATGATCAGCGCACTGACGAAGATCGAGAAGATCCACACCGTGCCGATGTAGGAAATCTTTTCCAGCATCGGTATCGGGGTCAGCGCCACCACCAGCACGCAGCCCGCGTCGGCGACGATGGCCAGCATCGAAGGCTTGAACAGATTCTTCGCGCTCGCCACCGCGGCCGCGGCCGACGTCGTCGCGCCGTGCGCGATCTCGTCGTCGTAGCGCGAAATCAGCTGCACCGAGTTGGAGATCGCCTGCGCCGTAATGAGGAAGGCCACCACGATCACCAGTGGATCGAGGTGGAAGCCCATCAGTTTGGCTGCGCCCAGCGCCCAGATCGCACTGATGACACCTGCCAGCAGCGGCAGCACCGTGCCGTGCCAGGTGCGCGTGATCAGCATCAGGATGATGACCAGCGAGGCGATGGCAGCAAAGAAGATCTGTATCGTTTCGTCGAGGTAGTAATTGACCCAGCCGTAGAGCACCGGCTCGCCGACCACGCGCACCATCACGCCGTCGCCGTCGGCCTCCTTGACCAGACCCATGATCTGCTCGAAGGCCTTGCTGTAATTGATGTCACCGTCGAGGAAGTCGGCGGTGATCAGCGTGGCCTTCAGGTCCATCGACACGTAGGGGCCGTAGATCAGCGGATTGTTGAGCACCGCCTCCTTCAGCACCGCCATCTCGGCCGGCCCCTTGGGCAGTTCCGGCCACATGATCGGCCGCGACTCGACGCCCTCGGTCGAGGCGCGCACCTCCTTGATCTTCTTCGATGCGATCGAGATGATCTGGTAGGTGTCGACGCTGTCGACCTGCTGCAGACCGACGGTGATCTTCTGCACCTTGGCCAGCACCGAGGGCTTGAAGATGTCGCCTTCCTTCACCTCGATCATGATGCTGACCATGTTCGAACCACCGAACGTGGACTTGAACTGCTGGTTCACCGCGACGTACGGGTGGTTCTTCGGCAGCAGGTCGCTGAACACCGTCTTCACTTCGACGTGGCTTGCGAGATACCCCATGACGGCGGTCAGCAGCGCCACTGCCAGCACCACCCAGGTGCGATGGCGGATCAGCGTCGCGAACGTGTGTTCGACCTTGCTGAAAGTTTCGTTTTTCACAGCACTCTCCCCCTGCGCTTCTTATCGACCGACGATGGTCAGCTTGCCGCCCTCGAGCACGCCCAGATTGGCGCCCGATACGTAGTAGCGATTGCCGGCACGCGCGATCTGCGTGCGCCAGGACACGTCACCCTCTGAGATGCGACCGAGCTTCCATTCGGAGGCTGCGGCGTCCGATGTGACCATCACGCCCTTGTCGCCGACGGCGACCCAGCGGTTCTCGTCCCATGCGATGTCAAGCAGGTGTTCGCGGGTCAGGCGCGGCACTTCGCGCCAGCTGGCGCCACCATCGCTGGTCACCAGCAGGGTCCCGGTCAGGCCCACGGCAACGCCGTTCTGGTCGTCGCGGAAATCGACGCCCATCAGGCTCACCTTGTTTTCGAGTTCGTTCTCGGTCCAGGTCGCGCCGCCGTCGGTGGTGCGCATGACGGTGCCGAACTCGCCGACCAGCCAGCCGTTCTGGCCGCGGAAGTAGATGTCGTTCCAGGCGCGGTCCTTCTCTTCCATCGCCCGCGTCCAGGTCGCGCCCTTGTCGTCCGAACGCAGCAGCGAACCGAATTCGCCGACCGCCCAGGCCACGCCGTCAAAGATGTGCACCCGGAACAGCTTGTTGGGGTTGTCCGACTTCGGCACCTGCCCGGCTTTCCAGGAACTGCCGCCATCGGCGGTGTAGAGAATGACGCCGTGATTGCCCGCCACCACCGCGTGCTGCGCATCCCAGGCGGCGATGCCCTGCAGATTTTCGTAGGTGGGTGCCACCTGGCGGTGCCAGGTCTTGCCGCCGTCGTCGCTGCGCACGATCTTGCCGCCGGTACCGGCAGCCCAGGCGATCTGCTCGCTCGGTGCGGTGACGCTGAAGAAGTTGTCGCGCCGCTCGACCGCCTTCGGCTCGACCTTGTTGATGACGGCTTCCGCCTTCACGAAGAAGCCCGCATAGAGCAGGCCGCCGATGATGGCGATGGGAAGCGTCGAGGTAATCACATTGACCACGGCGCGTGCGCCGCTGCCAAACCGCTTGAGCGAATGAAGCATCTCAGTCTCCTTCTGGCGCCGTTCCGTGCTTGTCGCGCGTGACGCTTTTCATGACCTGAAAGGAACGCGGGCGTGAGCTGCCCCCTGCAGCCGCGCAGGCCGCATGACGCAGTGCCGTTTCCGTGTTCAGGGTGTGTCGCGCCGAGCGGCCGGCGGTGACCGGCCGCTCGCGCTGCAACCGGCCTCCCCCGGCCGGTTTCACCGGGGCGCCTTGTGGGCGCCCCGGTGCTGCATCACGACGCCCGTTCGGGCACCGGAAGGCCGACCCACTCCTTGTAGAAGGCTTCGATGTCCGGCTCGAAGTCGTGGATCACCGGGTACCACGGAGTCGGTGCCTCGACGTCGTGCAGCGTGCCGCAGGTCGGGCAGTAGTACTCGCGGTACACCTGCCAGTTGGTATCCGGCGCCATCAGCTTCGGATAAACCTCGGTCATCGCCTCTTCCGTGTCACGCACGTAGATGTGCGCGTGCATCTTCCAGTTGTCGGTGTAGTCGCAGAACTCGTGACCACAATCGCACTTGATGACCCACTGCTTCTTCGCGGTCTGCACGATGTACATGTGCGGGGCCAGCGGCAGCACGATCTTGTCCTTGAAGGTCACTTTCTTCTGCAGCGCCTCGACGTACTGCTTGAAGCGGCTGTTGTCCTTCGGCATGGACAGCATGCGGAAAGTGGTTTCCCAGTCCAGCGTGCCCTCGGCCAGGTGAGCGACCTGCTCGTTGGTGTAAGTCGACATTTATTGCTCCTTGATTCGCGTGATCGGTCTGTTGGAGGTCACTCTTCGACCTGGACGACAGTGGTGACGTCAGGCATCAGCGACAGGTCCATGCGGTGCTTGGAACCGTAGGACGGAACGCCCAGTTCGGTCTCCAGCAGTTGCCAGTCGGCCGGCAGGCTCCAGAAGTCCTTGAAGTGCTTGGTGAACTTCTCGGACAGCGCGAAGCTGGTGGCGAACATGTGCTGGACGGCCTGCGACGCGTGCTTGTTGATGATGCGTTCGCGCTCTTCCTTCATCCATTCGCGCACCGGCACCGCACGGGCCAGACGTTCCTTGCGCATCTCGGCGCGACGGGCCTGGGTCTTCGCCACATCGATGACATACGCACCCTTGGCGTTCTGGGTGAAGACGGCGCCGTACACCTTCTGGGCATACTCGGGCAGCAGGAACTTCTCGTTCAGGTCCTTCTCGATCGCCTTCGGCTCGCGGTCGATCGGGTCACCGAAGCCGGGGCCACCACGCAGGTAGTTCAGGTACAGATCGTGGTTGTCGTAGCAGTCCTCGGTGGTCATGCACTGCTTGTCGCGCTTGATCCGTGCCGTGGCGTCGATGTTGTGCTCGTAGGTCGGCGAGGTCGGATCGATGTCACCACCCAGCGGCAGGCTTTCGCCGTTGGCGATGCGGCGCTCCAGGCCCGTCTTGTGGGCTTCGAAGCGATAGCCGGTGGCAGCCGGGTAACCACCCATCATGCCCCAGTCGCTGTTCATGAAGCCGTTGCCCATGAAGAACATCGTCCAGTCCTGGGCGTTCCACACCATGCGCAGCGTCTCGAAACCGCAGCCGCCACGGTACTTGCCGTAGCCGCCGGAGTTGGCCTTCACGTTGCGGCCCATGTAGAGCAGCGGTTCGGCCATTTCCCAGATTTCGATGTCGCCCATGTCGCCTTCCGGATTCCAGATGGCGGCGGCGTGGTTCAGGCCGTCCTTGACGGCGCAGGCACCGGTACCGCACGACGAGGCTTCGAAGCTGTTCACCGCGTGGATCTCGCCGTCCTGGTTGATACCGCCACCCTGCAGCCAGTTCGAGGTGTTGGCGTTACCGGCGTTCACCTCTTCGAGGTAACCGCGGCTGAAGTAGGACTGCGACAGGCCGCGCCACAGCGCTGCCCAACCGGACACCAGGAAGTGCCATGCGTAGGCGTGACCGGTGCGGCGGTCGTCCGGGTTGCACCAGGTGCCCTTGGGCAGGTGGAACTCGGTGGCGAAGTAGGCGCCGTCGTTGATGCGCTGCGTCGGCACCAGCGTCTGGCACATCATCACCCAGATGCCCGAGGTGAACGCCACCTGGTGGGCGTTGAAGGTGTGCCAGCCCCAGCGGCTCGCACCTTCGAAGTCGAGGCGCCACTTGCCGTCCGGCTTGATCGTCATTTCGCACGGCGAGTGCATGATCGAGTCGAGCTTGGCGAAGGCGGACGACACCTGCACGTCCTCGTGCTTGTACGGCACATCGACGAAGGACACCTTGCGGTACTTGCCCGGCAGCGTCATCGCCTTGATGCGGCTCATCAGGCCACGACGGCCTTCTTCGATGACTTCGTAGGCGAACTTCTCGTAGGCCTCGATGCCGTCGGCACGAATCACTTCCTCGACCAGTTCGCGGATCATGTGGCAACCGGCGATACGGGTCTTCTCGTCGAGAATCCAGTACTTCGGCGTACGCACCGAACGCTGCGATTCATGCAGCCAGTCGCGCAGCGGCGTGTCATTCACACCGGTCTTGCGGCAGGTGATCATGTAGCCGTCGCCGAAGCGCTGCACCTGACCGGTCGACATCGAACCCGGGGTCACTGCGCCGGTGTCAATCACGTGCGTCACACCACCCACCCAGCCGATCAGACGGCCTTCCCAGAAGATCGGGACGATGGTGGCGATGTCGCACGGGTGCACGTTGCCGATCGAGCAGTCGTTGTTCGTGAACATGTCACCGGGATTGATGCCGGGGTTGGCTTCCCAGTTGTTCTCGATCATGTACTTGATCGCAGCGCCCATCGTGCCGACGTGGATGATGATGCCGGTCGAGGTGAGCACGCAGTCGCCGACCGCGTTGTACAGCGTGAAGCACAGTTCGCCTTCCTGCTCGACGATCGGGCTGGCGGCGATCTTCTTCGCCGTTTCGCGGGCATGCACCAGGCCGCCGCGCAGCTTGGAGAACAGCTTTTCGTAGCCGATCGGATCGGCGTCGCGCAGTTCCAGCTTTTCCAGGCCGTTGTAGTGGCCGGACGCCTTGGTCCGTTCAATGATGCCGTCGCGGAACTGCTTCAGCGTCTGGCCGTTCTTCAGGAGATCGGCGAAGCCGGTCTCGTTGTTGCTCAACATGTTCATTCAGTCTCTCCTTTGGAGTTTTTTCCGGATCGCTGTGCTGTCGACCCCGGATGGGTGCCGACAGCCCTTCAGGACACCGGCGCTTACTTGACTTCCTTCAGGTGGAACAGGCGGTGCTTATCGACGAAGGTCTCGAAGCCGTCCGGCACGACGAAGGTGGTGGCATCGGATTCGATGATGGCCGGGCCGACGATGTGGTTGCCCGACTTCAGCGCTTCCATCTTCCAGATCACCGCATCGACCCACTTCTTGTGGCGATAGAACGGACGGGTACCGATGCGCGCTTCCGGCGGCGGCGTGGGGCCGCAGTCCGGGTCTTCCGGCAGCACCGGCTTCTGCGTCACCACGGTGCCGCGCATGATTGCGCCGGTGGCCGAGAAGCCCAGTTCGGGCGAACGTGCGGAGCTCGCATAGACGCGGCCGTAGGTGTTCTCGAAGGCTTCGACGATCTTGTCCCAGTCGGACGCGGTCGCAGCGGTCGACACCGGCGAGATGATTTCCAGGTCGTTCAGCTGACCCATGTACTGCATCTTGTAGCCGGGGATGAGCATCACGTCTTCCGGCTTGAAGCCGTTGATGACGAACTCCTCGATCACCTTGCCCGCCAGCTCCGTCCAGGCCGCCTGCAGGGTCTGGCATGCGGCCGCCTTGTCGGCGTCGCTGGCCAGCTGGGCGACACCGAGGTCGACCGACTTGTCGTAGCGATATTCGAAGTCAGCGCAGGCGCAGCCGAAGGCCGAGAAGCCGGCCGCCCAGGCCGGTACGACGACGTCCTTGAAGCCGACGCCTTCGGTGTAGCCGTAGGTGTGAACCGGGCCCGCACCGCCGTAGGAGAAGCAGGTGAATTCAGCCGGGTTGTAGCCCTTGGCGCTGATGTTGGCGCGCAGGTACTCGGACAGCGTCAGGTCGAGCAGCTCGATCACGCCGGCGGCGGCGTCTTCCACCGACAGGCCCAGCGGGTCGGCGATCTGCGCCTTGATGTGGTCACGCGCACGCTGCACGTCGAGCTTGATCGCACCGCCGAGGAAGTTGTTCGGGTTCAGGTAACCCAGCACGACGTGGCAGTCGGACACCGACACGGTATCCAGACCGGATTCCGGCCAGCAGGTGCCGACACGGTAGCCGGCGCTGTCCGGGCCCAGCTTCAGCGACTTCGAGTACGGATCCAGGCGCACGAAGGAACCTGCGCCGGCGCCGACGGAGTCCATCGCCACCAGCGGCAGCGACAGCACCAGGCGCGCCATGTCCGGATCGGACTTGATGGCGAACGAGCCCTTGGTGATCAGTGCCACGTCGAACGAGGTACCGCCGATGTCCGAGCAGGCGATGTTCTCGTCACCCAGCGCTTCGCCCAGCAGCTTGGAGCCGATCACGCCGCCGATCGGGCCGGACACGATGGTGCGGGCCAGTTCCTTGGCCTTCCAGCTGATGGTGCCGCCGTGTGTGGCCATCACGCGCAGATCGAACTTGCCGCCGTGCTTCTTGAAGCGGTCGCTCACCTTCTTCAGCGTTTCGCGCGACGGTTCCGCGCCATAGGCTTCGAGAATGGTGGTGTTCATGCGGTGGCTTTCCTTGCGCTGCGGGTAGTAGTCCACCGAGGCAAAGACCGGGATATTGACGTTCAGCTTCTTCAGCTCTTCCTTGACGATGTCGCGGGCGCGCTGTTCGCTGGTGCCGTTCTTGTGCGACTGCAGGAAGCAGATGACGATGGCTTGCGAGCCGGCATCGACCAGCTCCTTCACCGCGGTGCGCACTTCGGCTTCGCGCAGCGGGATGACGACCTTGCCCTGCACATCGGTACGCTCGGTCACGCCACGGGTACGCGACACCGGAACCAGCGGCTCGTCATAGCGATGCGTGTTCAGGTGGATGCGGTCTTCCAGTGCGTAACCCAGGTAGCTCTGCAGCGCGCGGCCCATCGAATGCACCTGCTCGAAGCCGCGGTTGCAGATGAGGCCGACGTCGAGGCCCTTGCGCATCAGAACGCGGTTCAGCATCGCGGTACCGGAGTACACGCAGGTCACCAGCTCCGGGTACACGTCATCGACCTCACGGCCCCAGTGCGCCAGTGCATCGACCGACGAGTTGTAGATCGCCAGGGACTCGTCCCCGGGATTGCTCTGTGCCTTGCCGACCACGAAGCGGCCGTCCGCACGGACAAAGAAGGTGTCGGTCATGGTGCCGCCTGCATCAATCCCCAGCACCTGAACCGACGAGTTATCGATCGTCATCTCCACGTCTCCATTTGAATAGTCCAACTGCTCTTCGCCTCCGACCCCCGTGGGCCGGTGTTTCCTGATCGATCTGGCCGCGATCGAACGAAGCTCAAAGTGCAAGGACGGTGCCAGTGCGGATTCCGGCACGCAGCAATCTCGCAAGCGGTTGATTTTTCAACGGATAAATTTCTTCGCCCGGAGGGGGACAACATGCCGACGGGCATCGGACGGATGGAATTCGGACGGCATCGTATGAGGCGACCGTAGTGCGATCGGACAGTCCGGAAACCCGCGTCGGACGGTCGTTTCGGACGGTTTCGACATGCTGCGTCGCAGCAACTTCCGGGCGGCACCAACGCGCCTGGTCGCGCGGTGTGGCAGGACGACTAGGGGAGCGCGCTTGCTCGCGAGATTGCCGCCTTGATCGAAGCCGGCGGCCGGCCAAAGCCGTGTCGCGGCCAGGGCCGCTCCCACAGGAAATGCGCACGACACGCGGGTCGACGCGGGGCTTCTTGTGGGAGGGGTCTTCTGACCCCGACAGCGACCGTGGGCAGTGCGCGGCGCTCGGTTCAGGTCTCGGCGTTAGCCAGGGCCGCTCCCACAGGAAATGCGTACGACGCGCGGTCGAAGCGGGGCTTCTTGTTGGAGGGGTCTTCTGACCCCGACAGCGACCGTGGGCGGTGCGCGGCGCTTGGTTCAGGCCCAGGCGTTCGTCACGACCACTTCCCGCGGAGCGTCCTCGCGCGCTTACTGGAGCGAAGCCTTTGGGAGCGAGCTTGCTCGCGATCGCGTCCTTGCTCGAAGCCAGCGGCCAGCAACAGCCGCGTCGCGGCCAAGGTCGCTCGCCCGCTCAACGCAGCAGGATGGACTTCACCTTCCACACATGCTCGGCCGGCCGTTCGAGCGACGGTGACGGCAGCGCGCGCAAGCCACGCAGTGTGGCGTCGCGCGCGGCGATGCGCTGCAGCCAGCGCGCCAGCGCGTTGAAGCGATGCATGTCCACGTCGGACCAGGCATGCATGCGCATCCAGGCCCAGTGTGCGATGTCCGCAATGCTGAACGTGCCGGCAAGGTAATCGGCACCCTGCAGGTGGTGATCGAACAGCGCGAACAGACGAAGCATCTCCGCCCGTGCAGCCTTCGCGTCACCCGTCTTCGCCGCGTCGGCGGCATCGACCGGCAGCATGAGCCACTGCATCACACGCGAACGACCGATGGCGTCGCTCGGCATCAGCTGGCCGCTGCGTTCGGCGAGATAGACCAGAACCGGGCCGGCATCGCTGACCGAAAAACCCGCTGCGTCGTGATCGACGATGGTCGGCGAACAGGCGCAGGCGCTGACGCGCAGGAAGTCGGGCGCCAGACGTTCGCCGCTGCAGGCGTCCATCGGGTGCACGGCATAGGGGATGCGCAGCTCTTCGAGCGCAATCGAAACCTTCCAGCCATCAGGTGTCGGTGCAGAGTAAAGGTCGATCATTCGCGCATCCCCCGATGCAGTGCTCTGTCGCCTCGATGCGATCCGGATGCGCGCGCCACGCTGCCCTGCAGCGTGTCGCCACTCACCGGGCTTCGCATGTCGGCAATCCTCAGGCGCGCGCGCTCGGGCGCGCGCTCACGTCCTTGTGCCAGCGCAGGAGATTGCTGCAGTCGGCCGGAATGCCGATGTCCGACCAGCCGGCGAACTCGATGCTGCAGAAGGTGGTGCAGTCGGCCACCGAGAAGGTCTCGCCGGCAACGTAGCGGTGCTTGCCGAGTTGCTGGTCGAACTTGCGGAAGAAGTGACCGAGCCGCTCGCGGCCGCGTTCGACCAGGGCCGGAATCTGCGCCACCGGCGACGCGAAGCCCGGCAGGCCGCGGTCGCGGAAGGCGTCGGCGGTATTTCGGAACACTTCGCCGGCGGCCATCATGCCTTCGTCGAAGGCACGCCTTTCCCACATGTCGACGATGGCGCGCTCGTAGGCGTTGCGGCCGAGCAGCGGCGGCGCCGGATGCAGTTCTTCGAGGTAACGGCAGATCGCCATCGACTCGCCGATCTGGCGACCGTCCGGCAGTTCCAGCATGGGCACCATGGCCTGCGGAAACTTCTCGATGTAGTCGGCGCGCAGGCGCAGGTTCTCGCCCGACACTTCGACGATGTTCAGGTCCAGGTCCTTCTCGACCAGAAACATGCGAACCCGCTTCGGGTTCGGGGCTGCGTGCCAGTCATACAGTTTCATGTGTCCGTTCTCCCAGGGTGCCATCACAGCATGTCCGAATGTTCGGCGAGGTAGCTCGCCACGCCGCGGTCGGTCGGCGTCATGCCAGCCTTGCCCTTCTGCCATCCGGCAGGGCAGACCTCGCCGTGCAGTTCCGTGTGCTGAAGCGCGTCGATCACGCGCAGCAGTTCGTCGATGTCGCGGCCCAGCGCGAGGTTGTTCACGATCTGGTGCTGCACCACGCCAGAACGATCGATCAGGAAGGTGCCGCGCAGCGAAATGCCCATCGGCCCTTCGACGCCGTAAGCGCGCGACACGGCGTGCGTCATGTCTGAAATCAGCGGATAGCTGAGCGGGCCAACACCGCCTTCGGCATACGAGGTCTTCTTCCACGCCAGGTGGGTGTAGGCCGAGTCGATGGAACAGCCGACGACATCGACGTTGCGACGGGCGAACTCGGGCATGCGCCGCTCGAAGGCGATCAGCTCCGACGGACAGACGAAGGTGAAATCCAGCGGATAGAAGAACAGCACGGTGTAGCGCCCGCGACCGTCCGACAGCGTGTAGGGGCGGAATTCGTTGTCGCCCCACACCGCGTTCTCGGTGAAGTCCGGCGCCGTCTGGCCAACCAGGATGCTCATGTCGATTCCTTTGAAGAGACGATTTCCGGGCGGAAGTGCCGGGCACGGAAAGGCTTGCGCTGACGTCCGGCCGGCGGCGGGTCGTAGCCCTCGGGTTGCCGCCAGGCCATCAGGCGCTGGTAGCTGGCGAGCAGCTTCATGAAGTTGGGCAGTGCGCGACGGGCCGGCGACGCTTCGTCGTACAGGTCCATCAGCTCGCGCAGTTCGCGCAGCGTGAAGCCGAGCTGCACGGCGGCCGCGGCGATGATGAGCCGGTCGTCGTCCTCACAGGTGTAGCGGTCGGCGCCGGCAGCGTCGATGATGCCGAGCTCCTCGAAGGCGGAAATCCGCGCCAGCGGGATGCCGTAACCCTGCACCAGTTGCTGTAGCGTGATCACGTTGGCGCGCGCGCTGCGACGCGCGGCGGCGGCAGGCGCCGCACCGCCCGGCGTCAGCACAGCACCACCGGCGCAGTGAGCACCGGCGCACCGGTCTTTTCGAGCACCTCGTCGATGCTCACGCCGGGCGCCAGTTCGCGCAGTTCGAGACCGTCCGGCGTCACTGCCAGCACGCACAGGTCGGTGATGATGAGGCTCACCACGCCGACCCCGGTCAGCGGCAGGTCGCACTGCTTCAGTATCTTGTGTTCGCCGCTGCGGCTGCAGTGCTCCATCATGACGATGACACGGCGCACCCCGGCCACCAGATCCATCGCGCCGCCCATGCCCTTGACCAGCTTGCCCGGAATCATCCAGTTCGCCAGATCGCCGCGCTCGCTCACCTGCATCGCGCCGAGGATGGCGAGGTCGATGTGACCGCCGCGGATCATCGCGAACGAATCGGCACTGCTGAAGAAGCTGCTGCCGGGCAGCGTGCTTACTGTCTGCTTGCCGGCATTGATCAGGTCGGCGTCGACCTCGTCCTCGGTCGGAAAGGGGCCGATGCCGAGCAGGCCGTTCTCCGACTGCAGCCACACGTCCATGCCGTCGGGAATGTGGTTGGCCACCAGCGTCGGCATGCCGATGCCGAGGTTCACGTAGTAGCCGTCGCGCAGTTCGCGCGCCGCGCGGCGCGCCATGTCATCTCGTGTCCAGGCCATGTCAGGCAGTCCTCGTCGTGCGTTTTTCGATGTGCTTCGAAGGGGTGCGATTGACGATCACGCGCTGCACGAAAATGCCCGGCGTATGGATCTGGTCCGGGTCGAGCTGGCCGGTCGGCACGATTTCCTCGACCTCGGCGATCGTCGTGCGCCCGGCAGTCGCGATCATCGGATTGAAGTTGCGCGCGGTCTTGCGAAAGACCAGATTGCCTGCGCCGTCGGCCTTCCACGCCTTGACCAGTGCCACGTCAGCCAGCAGTGCGTGCTCGAGCAGATAGCGATGACCGCCGAAATCGCGCGTTTCCTTGCCGTCGGCCACCGGCGTGCCGACGCCGGTACGCGTGTAGAAGGCCGGAATGCCGGCGCCGCCAGCGCGCAGCTTTTCAGCCAGCGTGCCCTGCGGCGTCAGTTCGACCTCCAGTTCGCCCGACAGCAGCTGTCGTTCGAATTCCTCGTTCTCGCCGACGTAGGACGCGATCATCCGGCGCACCTGACGATTGGCCAGCAGCTTGCCGAGGCCGATGCCATCGACGCCGGCGTTGTTGCTGATCACCGTGAGGTCATGCGTGCCGCTGTCGGCCACCGCGTCGATCAGCTGCTCGGGTATGCCGCACAGCCCAAAGCCGCCGACCGCCAGCGTCTGTCCGTCCTTGAGCAAACCCTTGAGCGCGCTCTTGGCGTCCGGGTAGAGCTTTTTCATCTGCCTCCTCCTTGTTGCATCGGTGTTTCGCGACGTCGCCGCGAGTTGTCCGGAGGAGATTCAGCAAAGCCTGTGCCGGGCCATGGCTTGTGCGATGCGCAATGAAACGAATCGCTTGCTCAGGCTGGAAGTGAAGACGGGAGAACAGGAAAACGCTGCATTGCACCAAGACGCAAGTCCGAAAATCGGCCGCCCCGCGCCGACCGGCGGTCCGACTTTCAGGCGACGCCTGCATGGACGATGTCACCCGCGGCGCCACTGCCGGCCGCTCGCGCATCCCGGCGCATGGAAAGGTCTGCGACATTCCCGACAAGGCGTGCTGAGGATGTCGGTGGCCGGAGCATTGCCTGCGTGCCGTGCCGCCGAACGCCGCAGTCCGGAAATCGACCGACGGACGCCGCCGGCAGTTCGACTTTCAGCCTGCGTCATGCCTGCGTGCCGAGGCGGTACGGAGTCCGCCAGACGACGCGCCGGCGCCGTCTGCGGCGGGGGGACAGCGCGACGCGTGGCCGGCGGCTGGCCATGGCACGCTCCGTGCGCTGGAAGCGTCGGGTCAATCCTGACCGGCCATTCCGGAGTCCCGCATGTACACCACCCAGTTTCACGCCGACGATCTGAGCTGGCAGGCCAGCGGCATCGACGGCGTGCACTACAAGGTACTCAACGGCAACCCTGCCGAAGGCCCCTCCGTCGTCGTCTATCGCTTCGACCCCGGATCGGCGGTGCAGAACCATCTGCACACCGAAGCCGACGAGGTCGCCTATGTGCTCGAAGGCGAGTTCATTGAGAACGGTCGCCGCTACGGTCCGGGCGCCGTATTCGCCGCGCCGGCCGGCACCGCGCACGGGCCACACGAGACGGACACCGGCTGTACCGTCATGTTCATGCTGTCGAGGACACTGGACTTCGTCGCCGTCTGAGCGGTGCCGGCAGAGGCGCCGCTCCGGCGAGGCTGCTGTCGGAGCGTCCTGGGCCACCACACGGCCGCTGCAGTTCGCGGGCTTCGATACACGCTGCTGTCGGGGTCGGAAGACCCCTCCCACAGCCCCCGGCCCCGGCGCAGGTCCTGGAGCGGTCGAACTACCCACAACGCTGTGGGAGCCGTCGTCTGGCCGCGACGGGGTCGCCGCTCGGGAGCGCCGTCAGCGGACGCCGCGTCGCCGTCGTTCAGAACAGCTGCGCGACGATCTGGAAGTGCACGTAGTAGTTGCGCGGATCCTGCACGCGGTCGCGAATGGGCAGGCCCAGCGTGAGGCGGGCCGACACGCGGTCGTTGATGTTGGCGTTCACGCCCCAGCCGTAGCTGGCCAGCGTGTCGGTACCGCGCGTCGAACCGACCGGACGGAAAGGCTGGGTCGCGCCGTAGTCGAGGAAGAGGAAGCCGGCCGTGCGCACCGGCGCCACCGGCGGCTGCGGCAGCGGGTGATGCAGTTCGATCGACGCGGCGAGGCCCTTGTCGCCGCTGAACAGGCCGGTCTGGTAGCCGCGTACGCTGTTGTCGCCACCGATCAGGAACTGCTCGCTCGACGTGAGGTTCTCGTCGCGCGTGTACTGGAAGGCAAGGTTGCTCTGTACCGACCAGCCGTCCGACAGGTCCTGAACGCGGCGCAGTGACCCACGCCAGATCGAGAACGATGTGCTGACGATGTCGTCGATCGGGTCGGCCTTGCCGTTCGAGTAGGTCAGCGAACCGGTCCAGATGCGGTCCTTCTCCCACCACTGGCCATCGACGCCGAGCGACAGATCGTCGATGTCGGTCGATTGGAACAGCCGCCCGGAAATCCAGCTCTCGGTCTTGCGCTTCTTCGCACCGCCGAGCAGATCGAGCTGGTAGTTGCCGCCAATCAGCACCGGATGCCGCAACAGCGCAGTCCACGCCGTCGATTCGCCGCGGATACGCAACGGCCGGAAGGGGCCGTCGATGATGCGCGTGTGGTCGTTGAACCACGACAGTGTGAGCCGCGTGCCCAGCGTACCAAGTGGAAAGCTGTACGAGATCGCCCTGCCCTCGTGCCCGTCGGCACCGACCAGCGTGACGCCCAGCGCATCACGGAAACCGAGCAGGCTGCGGTTCTGATAGAAGGCGCCGACCCGATAGACGCCGGTCGCCTGGCTGCCGCTGCTGTCGGCGAACAGCCGCATTTCGTGCTTCGGCGGTTCCTTCACCGACAGTGCGAAATCGGTTTCGCCGAACTTGGCGCCCGGCTTCAGCTCGGCGCGCAGTTGCACGTCCTGCGTGCGGTTGAAGCGCACCATGCTGCGCTCGAGCGCTGCGACGTCCGCCAGTTCGCCCGGTTTCTGACCGAGACGTTCGCGGATGAAGGCCTCCGAGGTGCTGTCGTTGCCGCTCATCACCACCTTGCCGACGCGGCCCTCGACCAGCTTGATGGTGATCGCGCCATCGGCCACCTCCTGCGCCGGCAGCACCGCCTGCGCGGTCGGCACGCCCCGTTCGCGGTACAGCGCGTTGATGCGGTCGACCAGTTCCTGCACCTCGCCCAGCGTGACCTCGCGCCCTTCGAGTCCGGCCGCCAGCCCGCGCAGCATGGACTCATCCAGCAGCTCAGAGCGCGTGAAATCGATGCGCCGGAGCATGAAGCGCGCACCGGCGCCCGGCTTGACCGGCGCCGGTTTCAGCGCGTCGTCGTCGATGGTGGGCGTGTCGTCTGGCCGTCGTTCGCGCTCCTCGCGCAGTCGTCGTTCGATGTCGCGCGAGCGTTCCTGGATCACGCCCGGATCGGCGGCTGCCGGAATCTGCGGCACCGCCTGCGCGCCCGCCTGCTGCGACAGCAGCAGGCAGCACGCCGAAACCAGTGCGCACGCAGCGCCCTGCCCCATCTTCGTCCGACGCTGAGCACGACTCACTCGACAACCTCCTCTTCGGCCCGGCGACGGGCCTCGGCTTCTTCTTCGCTCTCTTCCTCACCGGAATTGACGGCCGGAATGTCGAGCGGCACGTTGATCGATACCGACGCGATCTGCGGCACCTGACCGGCTGCCGACTGCTTGTCCGGCGTATTGACGCGGGTGACGATGAGCTCTCGCGACTGCTCGCGGCCACTGTAGTCGAGCACCGTGTTCATCACCACCTCGTGCAGCGGATCGCGCATCACGACATAGGGGTCGGTCACCAGCAGCCAGTCGTCGAGCAGCATGTTGCCGAAGGTCTTGCCCGGATGATGCAGTTGCACGTCGGCCGGTTCGACCACCGTGGTCAGGTTGTCCATATAGATGTTGCTGACCGGGTTGATGAAGCGTGCGCGGTTCTCGATGCGGCCCTGGTCGATGCGCAGGAAGCCGCGCTCCATCGTCACTTCGGCGTCGAGCGCGCTGAAGCGGTCGAAGCGCACGCCGACCTCGCTGTTGATGGTCAGATCGACCCAACGCGCCGGCACGCCACCACGCCCGACCGCGCGCATGGCCAGCGGCGCGTCGTTGCGGGTGTGCAGGATGCGCGCGGTGACCGACTCCGAATTGAAGAACAGCGAGCGGCCGACGCTCAGCGTGCCGAGATTCAGATCCTTCTTCGCCGACAGCGACAGGATGTCGCCGGTGATGCGCGACACGCTGACGCTGCCGTTGTTCGACTCCAGCGTCACGCCGTTGCCGGCGGTGACCGCGTCCATCAGGATGTCGTCCTCGGCGATCACGGTCGTGCTGCCCAGATCGGCGGTTGCGTCGAGCACCGTCACCTTGCCGCCGGACAGCAGGTCGATATTGCCGTGCGAGGCGTACACCGTGCCGTTGTCGATGTCACCCGCCGCACGTATCCACGCGTCCTGCCGCACCTCGACGCTGCCGATCTCGACGTCGTCGCGCTCGTCGATGTGCACGCCACCCGCGGTGCTGATGGCGTCGATCTTCGCGATATCGGTTTCCAGCGCGTCGGCGATCGCGCGCGGCGCGCCGTTGTTCCAGCTCGCATTGCCGACGCCGCCGGCGGCGTCGAGCGTGACGCCGGCCCCCGGCGTGGCGGCGACCAGATCGTAAGTGCCGATGTCGCCCCCGTCGAGGATGCGACTGTCCGTAGTGATACGGATGGCGTCGGCCGTGGCGTTGTTCGTCGCCTCGATGCGGCCGACCACGACGTCGCCGGTGGCGTCGATCGCGATGGTGCCGCTGTCGGCGCGCAGCACGCTGCCGTCGTCCATCAGGTAGCGCCCGGCCTGCACCGCGATATCGCCCGCTGCTTCGGCGTCGCCGGTCTGATGCAGATCGCCGACGGGTGCGGCGAGCGACATCGAACCACCGGCACTGACGTTACCGACGGTCAGCGCCGGCGACAGGCCCGGCTCGACCGCCCGCGTACCGGACAGATGCACGTCGCCGCTGGCCTGCGCATTGACCAGCCCGCCCGCACCCTGTGCGATCAGCAACGGCTCGCCGTCGGCACCGATGCTGCCGCCGAGCGCCACCAGATCGATGTCACCGGCGCTCGTCTGCATGGCGACCGCGCGCTGCGGGCCACTGGCGCTCAGGATGCTGCCGGCGCTCGTCAGATGGATGCCGCCGCTGCCAGAGAACATCTCGGCCACCCGCATCGGGCCGTTCGTTTCGTTCAGCCAGATCCCGGTCGAGGCGCGCGCCGTCAGTGTCGCCGCTTCGCCCAGGTCGAGTGTGATCGGCTTGGCCGCGCTGCCTATGCTGCCGTTGCCCGCTTCGATGATGGTGCTGCCACCGCGCAGATTGGGCGCATTCGTCGTGCTGGCGTCGACGATGCCGCCGGACACCTTGAGCCGTATCGTTTTGCTGAAATCGACGCCGCCGCCGGTCGCATCGAGCGACACGAGGTTGATGTCGCCCGGCAGCACGGTGCCGTTGCGGTCGTAATCGTCGGCGCCGAGGAAGACATGGCCGCGCGCATTGACGGTGACCGAACCGCCGGCCGTGGTGGCGATGTCGACGTCGTCGCGCTTGAGCACGGTGGCGGTCTTGGCCACCGTATCAATCGCCACGTCGTCCGCTTCCGCCGCCGACAGCGCGCGGCGCTGTTCCGGAGTGAGCGCGGTCAGGCTGGCGATGCTCACCGTGAACTGGCCCTCGTCGCGGCCGACGCCGCCGTTCGCGCTGTTGGCGTTCAGCACGATGTGGCGACCGACCACGTTGGGCTGTTCGACGCGCGTTTCCGTGTCCGACGTCGACTTGTTGTAGATCGCCGCGCTGACGCCGTAGCGCACCTGGTTGTCCGTCCACACGTGGGTACCGTCGGACATGCCGGCGATGACGCTGTCGGTCGCCGCCGATCCGACGTAGCTGAAGCTGCTGTCGTAGCTGGCACCGGTGCTGCCGAGCGAGATGCCAAGTCCGCTCAGCTTGTCGTGCAGCGTACGCAGCCGCGTCGACGCGGTAGCCGCGTTGTAGCTGTCGGCGCGATAGACGAAGCTGCCGGCGTTCTGCGGGTCCTCGATCAGTTCGACGTTGCGCAGCGACCAATACTCCTGGTACTCGCGGCTGATCTGCGAGCGGTGGCCCTTCAGCGCGTCGGCCAGACTGTCGGCCGCGCCGTCGGATTCGCGCAGGCGCAGGTCGTTCCACAGCGCGTCGAGTTCGGCCTCGGCGCGCGTGTCGCGCGTTTCGTTGCGGTTGCCGTCGGTGATGCGACCGCCGAGCGCGGTCAGCGTCACGTCGCCGGACTGCGACTCGATCTTGTCCAGTTGCATGTCGCCATCAGGCTGCATCAGGTGGATGTCACCGCTTGCGCTGGCCTTCAGCCCGCCCTGCGCGGTGGCCTGGGTCTGCACCACCAGCGCCTGCGCGTCGGTGCCGATCTGGCCGGAGCTGGACAGCAGCTCAACGCCGCCGCCCTGCACGCGCACCGCATTGCCGCTGCCGGCCGACACGATGTCGCGATCGGCCTGCAGGAATACGCGGCCGTTGTTGTCGGTGCGCACCTCGCTCACCCGCATGTCACCGCTCATTTCGCGCAAACCGACGTCGCCGTGCGCGCTGATGGCGGTCACCGCGCCATTGCCCAGCATGTCGATCTGCAACGGTGTCAGCGTGTTGCCGATGCCCTCGGCGGCGCGCAGCGTCAGGTTCTGCGCGGTAATCACGCCGCGCACGCTTTCCGCCGTGATGGCGCCGCCCGGCAGGCCGTTGCCGGCGGTAGCGTCCACCGTGGTCGTGCCGGTGCGGTTGGTCAGGCTGCCAGCGAAGATGATGTCCGCGCGACTGCGGATGTCGACCTGGCCGCTGTCGTAGCCGATGAACTTGATCGGGATCGAATGATCGGCCTTCACCGTGTGCGTGTTGTAGCGCTTGGAGCCGGTTTCGGTCCACACCTCGTAGGTGTGCCACTTCCAGATGCAGAGGAAGGCCGAGCACTCGGAATCCTCGCGGTCCCAGGAACGGAAGGCGGTGGTCACGTCGCGCCGCTGGTAGCGGTAGGTCGTGTTGCCCATGCCGGTGTCGATCTTCGTGTACTCGCCTTCGGACAGCGGCGTCGGATCGTCCCAGCTCCGGTAGGCAGTGCGGTCCGCCAGCGACCAGCTGCCGGGGAAGAACCAGAACTTGGTTTCCTTCTCGTACCGCGAGTAGGTGTTGGTCGTGTTGCGCTGACCGGTCACCCAGGTATAGGTCTGTCCGTTCACCGGCGCGTAACCGGTGTCGCGTCCGGCGACGTCGTCGTAGCGCTTGACCTCGACCTCCTTCAGCTTGTTCTGGGCGTCGGTGGTGGTGATGAGATCGCGCGTCTTGACGTCATTGCCCAGACGGGTGACCTCGCGCGTCACCGGCGTCAGGCTGTTGTAATAGGCGAGCGTCTGCGTGCTGGATTGCGACGAGTTGGTGACGATGGCGCCCTGGCCGCCGTTGGCCAGCGGATCCCAGCGACGCAGGTAGTCTGTGATGCGCACCTTGCCTTCGATGTCGTTGCCGGTATCGAGGCCGGTGATCACGATGTCGTAACCGCTGCGGTTGTCGATGTTGAAGCGCCCGTAACCGTCCATCGCGGCAATGCGGCCGCCGCCGGTGTTCAGGATTTCGCCCAGCAGTTCGAGCTTGCCCCCCTCGACCTTCACCGGCTCGAGCTCGACGCGATTCAGCTCTGCATTGAAGAAGGCCACGATGTTGCCTTCGGTGTTGCTGATGCGGAAGCGCGGATCGGAGGGCTTCATGCCCGCCGCCACCAGCGCGTCGTAGTTCGATTTCGCCTGTGCCAGCGTGGTTGCGGTCTTGTAGGGGCCGATGTTCAGGTTCACCCGCGCGTCGTCGCCGATGACGATGCTGCGGTCAGGCAGGCCGCTCTGCAGCAGGCCGTTGATGTTCAGATAGCGCGCACTGATGAAGATGTTGTTGCCGGCGATGGTCGGGCCGCCCGTGCCGTCGCGCTGTTCGGTACTGGAGCCGCTCGCTGCGGTGCCGTCTTCGTAGTTGTTGGCCAGGCCGCCGCTGTTGCCGCTCGGCGTGCGCGTGCCGCCCCACATGTCACGCGGGTTGCCGGCCGTGTGATAGAAGGCCGACGGCGAACTGAACACGAAGTCGCGACCGGCGGTGATGTTGATGTCCGCCGCCTGGATGTTCGGCGCAGTGAGCGGGTTCAGCGGATCCTTCGGCTGCACCAGCACGCTGCCGCGTTCGCTTTCCAGCGTGACCGAGCCGAGCAGGTTGCTGATGTTGCCCACCACTTCGATATCCGGCGCGCGCGTGTCGCCATCGGCCGGCACATAGGTGTTGCGCACGGTGATGGACGGCGCCGGCGAATTCGGCGCGATGCCGACGCTGGAGAAGGCGGCGGTGCCGCCCTGGTTGCGATCGTTCAGCGCGGCATTGATCTGTCCGGTGGTCGGATTGCCGCCCGGCGTGTTCAGGATGGCGACGCCATTGAGCGTGAGGCGGCCGGTCGCGTCCTCCGGAATGATCAGTTCATCGGTCCGCAGGAAGGCCGAACTGTTGTTGATGATTTCGATCTTCGCTTCGCCGCGCGCATTGAGGCGACCGTTGCCGGCGAGGTTGTCGCCGATCACGTTGATGTTGCCACCACGCGCATCGACCTCGGGCATCACGATGAAGGCCGCATTGGCGATGGACGCATTGGCGCCACCGGCCGGGAACAGATCGGCCATCTGCTGTTCGAGGAAATTGATTTCCGCGGTCAAGGCCGCCACCGTTTCCGGATTGCTGGCATCGGCACCGGTGCTGGTCGTGCCCTGGTAGTTGCCGCGGATTTCCTTCAGCGCGTTGATGCGTGTGCGCAGGTTGTCCTGCAGGTTTTCGACGCTCAGCGTCGGCAGCTCCATGCCGTCCGAGCGGGTGATCCAGTACTGCTTGGTCACCGTGTCATAGGTGCAGCCAGCGGTACCCGGCGTACGGCACTCGGCCCCCTGCCCCTCGCGCGGCACCTGCACGCTGAGCGTCAGCGTCGGTGCACCGCTGCCGGTCTCGTTGATCGTCATCAGTTGCTGGTTGTGGATGCCGGCGTCGACCAGCCCGCTGACCGACACGCCGGCGCGCGACTGCTCGATGCTGCGGCCGCTGTTCTGTTCGATCGATACGTCGCCGCCACCGAACAGATTGCTCACCCCGCTGGCGATCGCACTGGCCGCCTGGCTGTAGAGGTCGCGTGCCACGCCCTGGCCGTCGACGCGATGGCCGAAACCCTTGTCGGCGCTCAGGTTCACGTCCTTCACGCTGCGCAGCGTGCCGACGATGGTGATCTGGTTGTCCTGGTTCAGCAGTGCGTCGGCACCCCAGTCCGAACTCGAGATCGGTACTGCCGCGTTGTTGTAGAGGTCGGCCGTCGCGACTGTGGAGAACGTGTTGCGCGCGCCATTGGCATCACGCCCGGCGCCGATGTTGATGAAGCCATCCGCGCGGATATCGCTGCCGCTGCCGACAGAAGCCCGCGAACGGACACGCAGGTCGGACAGCGAGTAGCCGTCGGCATAGGCGGCCAGACCCCAGGTCTTGGAATTGGCGCGCACCTCGACGTCGGCCACATCGCGCGCCGCCATATTGAAGTCGCCCACGGTGTCGATCACCGCATTGTTGCCGACGCGCGCTTCGGTCCGACCGATGTCGTCCGCCGATGGCGTCAGCGGAGTAGCGTTCAGCCACGCCTTGGCCTCGGCGTCGGCCGCACTGATCGCGCCGCCGGCCTCGAGCTTGGCGCGGTCGCGCAGCATCACGTCGGACACCGCGTTGAAGTTGGTGCGGCCGGGGTCGTCCTCGTCGCCGAGCACGCGCACACGCGCACCGTCGCCCACCTCGACCAGCGTGATGTTGTCCACCGTCGTTTCGCTGGAACCCGCCGCACCGCCGGCGAGACCGCCGGCCCCGGCGAACACGTTGAATTCGGCGAGCCAGGGCTTGCGCGTCTGGTTCAGCGCAAGCACGTCCAGATCCCAGGTGCGCAGGTTGGCACCGGCCTTGATGCCGGCCACGACGCGCGCATCGATATCGTTGCGCGCCTGCGCACCGCTGGCGCCGACGACACCGGCCGACAGCGAGTCGACGCGCGAATTGAAGGTGGCGGTGTGGTCGGCGCGCACCTCCATGCGTCCGTCTGTCGCCGTGCTGAGCGCCGCTGCCGTCGTGCCGCCGCCGAGCAGCGCCTGCGTGTTCGACAGATTGCGGGTCGACGCCACCGCCACGGCGCCGGCGATGACACCGCCGGAGCCGGCTTCGGCGTCAGCATAGGTCTGGTCGTGTCCGGTGGCCACCACCGACAGCGCCGAGCCGACGCTGCCGGTGTTGCCGTTGTCGATCGACGCCAGCGTGACCGAGCCGGCCGTGGCCGATGCCAGGTTGGCGCCGATGGCGAGCAGACCGCCTATCGTGACGCCGCTGGTTTCCGCTGTCTGGCGCGTCTGGTTCGACGCGTTCAGACTGGTGCTGCCGCTGATGGCAAAGCTGTTGTTGCCGCCCACCGTCGCGTTAACCAGCGCCGTGCTGCCAGCCCAGGAATCGCTGCCATTGGCACCGACCAGCAGCGAGCCGCCGGTGGCGTTCGCGTACGAGTAGGCCGTTTCGCCCAGCGTCGGCAACAGCGTCGCAGCGTTCAGCGACAGGCTGCCGGCGGTGATGCTGTTGTTGCGCCCCATCGTCGCGTAGGACTGGGTCGCCGCCGTTGCTTCCGCCAGCGACACGCCGATCGATACCGCCAGCGAGCCGTTGTAGCCACGCGAAACCGCACTGACCTTCGGCGTGCTGCGTGCGGCGACCGAAATCGCCGAACCCGGCGCACTGACCGTCACCCGGTCGGCAATGGCCGCCCGTGCCGCACCCGTGGCGCTGGCCGTCGCTTCCGATCCGGAACCGGCTGCCACGCCGCCGGAGCCGGCTTTCGAACTTGCACTGACGGCGTCGCTGCGTGTCGACTCGACCGCCAGCGCGCCGCCGCCCAGAGTGACCGAAGTCGCAGCCGCCTGACTGGTGGTATCGGCTTCGCCGATCTGCGCCGTACTGCTGCCCGCCTTGTCGGCACGTGCGATGACGATGCCGGCCGCCACCACGCCTACTGCGTAGCCTTCGGCGTGCGCACTGGCGTCCATCGCGTCACCGGCGAGCACGCGCACGTCGCCGGCCGCGCTGCCGACCGTCGCCTGGGTGCCATCACCCAGCTTGGCGACGACGGTATTGGCCAGATCGGCCGTCGCCACCGCAGCGCCGACGCCGACCAGACCGCCGGCCGCCTGATAGCTCTTCACGTTCACCGCCGCCGTGCCGGCCTCCAGCCGTCCGGTGCTGGCGTCGAGTTCGATGTCACCCGTATCGGCACGCAACGTGATCGCGCCGTCGGTCGTCGCCCGCACATCGTGGCGCACGTCGAGCACGCCGACCGCTGCACCAACGCCGGCAATGCCGCCCAACGCTCCGCCACCGACCAGCACATCCACCTTGTCCTTCTCGGACGCCGTGATGCGGATGTTGCCGCCGGCGCGCAGCGTATTGGCCGCCGTATTGGCGGTATCGACCACGGTCGCGCGCGTCGAGCCGTCCGGCGCGGCGCTGACGCTGCCCTTGGCTGCCACCTTGCCGCTGGCGTTGATGCGCGTGATGTCCGACTGCGAGAAGTTGCTGCCGGTGCTGATGTTCCCTTCGTCATCACCGGTCTTGAGCTGGTCACCGCTGGAGAAGGCATTGGCCTTGCTCAGCGTGCCATTGTTGTCCTTGTCCGCCTCGTCCGACGCGTCGCCGCTCAGGCCGGCATTCATCACCGTGACCGCCACTGCACCGCCGATACCGACGGTGCCGCCGGCCGCCGCAGCGACCGCCGCATTCGACATATTGCGCTCGGCGCGCGCGGTGACCGCGATGTCGTTGTCTACGTCGACATTGCTGTCCTGGATGGTGGCCGTCGTCGTGTTGTCCACCTTGGTCACCGAGGCACCGGCACCTGCACCGCCGATGCCGCCGACCGCCGCCACGCCGGCGCGGCTTTCGGTCACCACGCTGTCGGTCGCCTGCACCGCCAGTCCACCGCTGCGGTCCGCTGCGCTGCCGACCCGGCTGTCGACCACCTTGGCGGTGGTCGTGCTATCGATGATGCCGACCGCCACCGCGCCGGCAATGCCGGCCGCACCGCCACCGGCACCGCCGATGGCCCAGGTGCGCATTTCGGTCGAACTGTCGGCCATCACGTTGACCTGACCGTCGGCATCGATACCGCCGCCATCGACGCGGGCCTCGGTCGTGCTGGTATCGAGGCCCACCGCGAAGGTGCCCGAACCGGCCACGCCGCCGGCCGCCAGGCCGCCTCCGGCCACCAGGAAGACGGAGTCGTGGTCGGCGCGGATGTCGAGCGCGCCGACGCGCCAGACGGCGTCGTCCGAATAGGCTTCGGTGGTGCTGGTGAACTTGGCGACCGAGCCGCTGCCCACCACCGCCACTGCACCGCCAGCGGCGCCGACGACGATGGACGACACGCCCTGGCTGGAGCGCGCCTTCACCGTCGCCGCGCCCTTGGCGGTGACCGAACTTGTGCTGCCGCTGACGCCGGCACGTGTGTCGCGATCGAACACGTTCACGTCGGCCGACGCGCCGACACCGGCGAGGCCGACCGCGATCGAGCCGATGAAGGTGTTGCCGTAGGCGTGGTCGGCCGCCTTGATGCTGACCGCCTGCGCAGTGCTGGCGGCACTGTTGTCGCCGCCATTGAGCACCGAGTCGGTCACCGTGGCGGTGGTTTCGCCGCCGATGATGTTCATGCTAACGGTGGCCGCGACGCCGGCGAAGCTGCCGCCGGCGACGTTGGCGACAGCCGTCGTTGTCTGGTGGGTCGAGGTCGCATTGACCGCGATGCCGCGCACGTTCTCGCGCGTGCGCGACGCGACGAGGTCGGGCGCGACGAAGGGGTTGGACGAAGAATAGCCGCCGCCGCTCTGGTTCATCCGGTCGATGCTGGCGCGCAGGTTCACGCCGCCGATCTCGCCGGTGTTCACGCTGACGCCACTGCCCTGCTGCGCGCGTGCCGCCACCGAACTGCCGCGGATGGCCGCTTCGGTCGCACCACCGATCTCGTTCACCGTGGCCGACGCGCCGACGCCGGCGGCGGTGATGCCGATGCCGGCCGCGCCGGCCAGCACCGTGATCTTGTCGTCCGACTCGGCCAGCACCGCGACGTTGTCGCGCGCTTCGATGTCGGCGCCTTCCTTGATCACCGCACGGGTGTCCGAGTTGATCAGGTTGACCGCCACCGATCCGCCAACGCCGACATCGACGCCACCGCCAATGCCGACTGCCGCGGTCTTGATCGTCGCCAGCGAATCGGCGCTGAGGATCAGGTTGGTCACGTCGAAGCCGCT
This sequence comes from Methyloversatilis discipulorum, assembly GCF_000527135.1. Lineage (NCBI taxonomy): Bacteria > Pseudomonadati > Pseudomonadota > Betaproteobacteria > Nitrosomonadales > Sterolibacteriaceae > Methyloversatilis > Methyloversatilis discipulorum. Next base: position 681,508 of record NZ_AZUP01000001.1, on the reverse strand, counting down.
GCTCTTCAGACCGGACACCGTGGCGTGCGTCGAATTGGCGATCTTGTTCACCGCGATGGCGGCGCCGACGCCGGCCGAGCCACTGATGCCGACCGCGCCGGCCAGCGCATTGATGCGCGCGCTGTCGACCGCGTTGACCGACACCGCAGCGGTGCCGCCGCTGATGTCGGAGCCGGTGACCTCGGCGACCGTCTTGTTGTCCGTGCGGTTGCTCGATGCCGAACCGGCGAAGGCACCGGTAGCCGCACCGGCGCCGGCCACCGAGCCGGATTCGATCAGCGCCGTGTTGCTGCCGGTCAGCGTCAGCGAAGCCGCGCCGCCGATGGTGCTGTCATGGACGCGCGCCTTCGCCGTGTTGCGCACCCAGTTGTCGCCGACCGCTCCGCCCACCGCTGCGTTGCCCGAGAAGGCGGCGGCACCGGCCAGCGACTTGATGGTCGATGTGTCGGATGCCTGCAGCGTGATGGCCGAGTCGTTGTCGACGTTCTCCAGCGTGCTGCCGACGATTTCGGCGGTGGTGACGTTGCCGCCTTCGCCACCGGCATTGGTGTCGCCGGAATACATGCCGATGTGGTTGAGGGTGATCGAACCGGACAGCGCCACGCTCTGTGCGCCGCCAGCGGCCAGCGCCAGCGTCTCGATGGTGGCCGTCTCCAGCGCGGTCAGGCTCAGCGCCGACGCGTTGCGCACGGTCGCGTCATCGATCGAGGCGAGCGTCGTATTGCCGATCTTGTTGTAGCCGAAGGCGCCGCCGACCGCGCTGCCGCCGATGCCCACAGCGACCGCACCGGCCAGCGACTGCAGACGCGAGCTGTCGGTCGCACTGACGGTGACCGTGTTGCCGTCGCCGCTGTCTTCCAGCAGCGCGTCATCGACCGTCGATTCGGTCCGGTTGCCGATGAAGTTCACCGAGATCGACGCACTGACCGCTGGCGAACTGCCCAGCGCCAGCCCGCCGGCGACCGACAGGCTACGGATGCGCGCGTCGGACAGCGAAGTAAGACTCAGCGTGCCCGCGGCGTCGACATGGGCGCGGTCGATCTGCGCCTGCACCGTGTTGAAGATTTCCGAGTAGGCGACCGAGGCGCCGATGGCCACGCTGTTCATGCTGGCCGAGAAACCGCCGGCCAGCGTGTCGATGCGCGAGCGGTCCTTCGCCTCTATCGTGACGCTGGCGGCCGACACGTCGTCGAAGGCGGTGTTGCCCTGCGGCGCACTGACGTTCGCCAGCAGATCGTTGTCGATGAAATTGACCGACACCGAGCCGACACCCGACACCTTGCTCGACGCGCCGACACCGACGGCGATCGAGGTGATCAGCACGTCGGATTCCGCCTTCACGTTCAGCCGGCCGGCCGCGCCGGTGACGTCGACCTTCGAATTCTCGACCTTCGCGGTCAGGTCGTTGTCGATCGAACTCCAGTTGAATGACGCGCCGACCGCATTGCTGTTGCTGCCGATATTGACCTGCAGGATGCCGGCCACCGAGGTGATGCAGTTGCCGCTGGGCGTCGCGCCGGCGCCACTGCGACCGCAGTAGTCCAGCCCCTTGACCGTGTTCTCGCGCTGGTTGCCGGGCTCTATCGTGTCTTCGAGTGCCGCATCGGCGCCGCGGTCCTGCGCCAGTACGTCGACCGCGCCAGTGGCCGTGACCGAGGACAGGCCGACGATCTGCGCCGTGGTGTCGTTGTCGATTTCGGTGATGACGACCGCACCGCCGATCGAATTCGCGTTGTTCGACGCAGACGCCTGTCCGTGCGCAGCACCGGCGCCGATCTCGGTCGCGTTGAAGGCGCGCACGGCCGCGCTGTCGACGCCGCTCACCGTCGAACCGCCGGCGATCTCGGCGGTGACGATGTTGGCGACATCGGAATAGGTGACCGCGCCGCCGGCGCCGGTCTTGCCACCGATGGCCAGCGTGCCGCCGCCGGTACCGATGAACATGCGGTTGTAGGCGGTCACGTCGAGCGCGCGGCCGCCGCCGGCAGCGCCGGTCAGATCGGTCGAATTCAGCGCGGCGCGTATCGTGTTGTCGATGATGGACAGCGACAGCGAGCCGGTCAGCGAATACGAACTCTGGTTCTGATTGCTGCTCGCGTTGGCCGCAACGCCGATGGCGATCGACAGCTGCTCGCCGCCGGCCAGCGCCTGCACCGTCACGTCCTGCGTGTCGTTCAGGTCGGCGTTCTCGACCAGGCCTTCGACCGTGTTGTCGATCATGTTCACCGACACGCTGCCGGTGACCGCGGCCGACTTGTTCTGGCTCGGGTTGTTGGCGCGCGTGAAGGCGGCCGCACCGGAGGCGGTGACGATGTCGAGGTCTGACACGCCGAGCACGGTCAGCTTGGCCGCGCTGCCCCCATCCGCCTGATCCACCGTCACGCCGGCCAGCTTCGCGCGCGTCACGAGCGTCACGTCATTGACCGCCGCGCTGCCGGCGGCTGACAGGCCGAAGCTGGGCTTGGACTGCGTGCCCTGGCTGCTGGTATTGCCCTGCTTCGAGGTCGAGGTCGGCTTCAGTTCGACCATGCCGGCGATCTTGGTCTGCACCTCTTCGTACTTGCTCTTGATGCTGCCGAAGAAGCCGCCCTGCGAACTGCTTTCGCTGCTGCTGCCGCTGACCGCCACCGCGCCGGTCACCGCGATCGCCTCCATGCGACCGCTGGCGCGCGCCTCCACCGTCACGTCGCCGGACTGGATGACGGCATTGGTGATCGCGCGCTGGCTGCTTCGCGTGTCGCCTTCGTTCAGCGCCTCGCTGTCGTTGTCGCCGACCAGCGCCTCGGTGGTGCCGGTGACGCCGTTGTAGGCGATGCCGAGGCCGACGCCGGCCGATTCCGACTTGTTGAAGCCGCCGGCGATCGACCACAGCACCGGTTCGTCAAGCGCGGTGATCGACAGCGTGCCGGCGCGCAGCGTGGCTTCGTCGTCGACCAGCGCCCGCGTGTTGTTCGTCACCTCGACGATGGACACCGAGCCGTTGATGCCGAAGCTCGATCCGTAGCCAGCGATCGTCGCCAGCGAAATGACCAGATCCTTGCCCCCGGCAGAAATGTTCACTTCGTCGGTCGCGCGCGTGCCGGTGACGGTGTAGCTGCGCTGGCCGGCGGTGCTGCCGCTGACGCTTTCGGTTACGCCCTGGATGGCGGCGCCCTCGCGCACGAACACCAGGCTGTCGCCGTTCAGGATTTCCTGCGTATAGGCCATGCCCAGGCCCTTGCTGCCGCTGCCACCACCGGTGCCGCCCGGCAGGAAGTGACCGCCGTGGAACAGCAGCGTCACGTCACGCTTCGCACTGATGTCGGCTGGCGCACCGAAGGACCAGTCCTGCAAGACCTGTTCGTCTTCCGAGGTCGAACTGTCGTCGGCCACGGTTTCGTAACTTGCCGTCCAGGCGCCGCTGGCGTTGCCGGTCAGGTTCAGCTTCGCCGATTCCTGCACCTCGGTCTTCGCCGCGTGATCGAACTGCAGCAGGCTGAACGAGCCGGACAGCGAAATCGCGTTGTTCGAGTTGTCGGACGTGGACTTGGCGGCCGAGGCGCCGTTGAACACGTCGAGGATGCCGGTGAGGTCGTTGAACCAGTCCTTCACCGTGGACAGGCCGTCCCAGCGGGTGAAACTGCCGCCGGTGATCAGCGTCTCGCGCACCGGAATGATCACGTCCGACGCGACCGCGATGCGCGGTGCGGTCACCGTGGCGCTGCGGCCTATGGTGGCGAGCGCGTCATGGCTGAAATTGCCGATGGCGATGCCGGCCGAGAAGGTGTTGCGGGCGGTGTTGCCGGTGGCGCGGTCCTTCGATTGGGAAATCGCCGAGGCCTCGGCCACCACCTGGATGTCCGAGCCCAGCGTGCGCGCCGCCACGACCGCGCGGTCGCTGGCATGCACGTTGGCGTTCGGGCCGATGCTGGCCGACGCCGTCGCGTCGCTGTCCACCCAGGCGATGGCGCCGCCAATGCGCAGCGAGGTCGATTGCGGCTTCTGCGCCTTGGCGTCCGGCTCGGCACCGGAGAGCAGCTTTTCCCACAGTTTTTCCTCGATGAAGCCGCCGGTGTCGGTGATCGGCTTGGCCTTCTCCTTCGCCGCGTCGAGGATGGCGTCGTTCAGCGAGGTGCCGACCTTGGCTTCGGCCGTGGTGGCATTCGAGGTGTTGTCATTGATCGCCAGCACCTGCACCTTGGTCGCGTCGGCGACGTTGGCGTTCAGCGATGCATTCGCTTCCGACGACAGCTGGCTTACCGCGATCGCGGCCGCCGCCTTGCCTTCGTTGCCGAGCGACGCGGTGACCGAGTTGGTGAAGGTGTTGCGATTGGTCGCCGCCACCGTCACGTCGCCCGACACCTGCACCGTGGCGCCGGCCTCTACCGTCGCGTTTGCCTGAACGTCGGCAAAGGTGAGGCCGAGCGCAAAGCTCATCTGCGAACTGGCGTCCTCGCCCGGATCGGCCGCTTCGACCGATGCTTCGAGCGTGGCGTCGTTGTTGGCGCGCACGTTGAGGTTGGCGGCGCGCACGGTGGCACCCGACTTCACGTCCACGGTCGCGGTGGAACTGTTGCGCGCATACAGCGCGCCCAGACCCAGCGGCGTGTTCACCTGGGTGCCCGGGCCGCTGATGCCGGTGTCCGGCGCAGCACCGGCCGACGTGAGGTTGTCGGCCAGCAGTGTCAGGTCCTGCGTCGCCTCGACCACCGAGCCCGCCTTCAGCGTGATGGTCGAGGTGCCGACCGCCTGCGAATGGACGATGTTCAGGCCGAGCAGCGTGGCGCCGATGCCCAGCAGGCCGGTGGCGCCTTCGGTGGCGAAGTTCGCCGCGTTCTGTTCGAAACTGCCTTCGTCGAAGACCCAGCGGTTCTGCACGTCGGTCGATGCGGTCATCGACACGTTGCGACCCTTGACCGTCGCGTTGTCCAGTTCGATCGACGCACTGGCTTCGCGGTAGCCGAGGATGCTCACCGACGACACCTTGTGCGCGGTGAAGGTGACATCACCGCCGCTGAAAAGGCCGCCGCCGTGCGCCAGCACTTTGCTGCCGGACTTGAGCAGGATATTCGGCGCTTCGAAGGTGATGTTGCCGGAGTCGCCGGTCGATACGCCGCCCACGTGGTCGCTGCTGACCAGTCGGCTGGACACGACGATGTTGTCGTTGACCGTGATGCTGTTGGTCGCCTGCAGCAGCAGGTTGGCGCCGCTGACGGTGACGCCGCTGTCGGCGCCGCCCGGTACGCCGCTGTATGCGGTGGCGCCGCGCAGCAGGTTCTGGCTGAGCACGATGTTCAGCGGGTCGATCAGCACCAGGCCGGCCGTACCGCCGCCACGGCCGTCCGCATAGAACTGGCCGCCAGCCAGCTCGACCGTGTCCTTGGCCGAAAACTCGACGAAGCCGCCGTCACCGCGCGAGCCCGCGCTGGCGTCCATCACCGCGCCGCTGCGGATGACCGCGTTGCGCTGCGCCAGTGAATCGATGCGGCCACCATCGGAGCTTTCGCCATCACCGGCGGCCGTCACCATCGCGTCGATATCGGCCACGATGTCGCGACCGGCGCGCAGCGTGATGTCGCCGCCGTCGGTGCCGGCGCCGCCGCGGGCGTCCAGCGTGCCGGCGATTTCGATGTCGTCCGCCGCCGCTATATATATACGGCCGGCGCGCTCGACCACCCGGCTGCCGATGGCCAGGCCCTGCGCATTGACCACGTCGGTGAAATCGGGTGCCTGGCCTTCGAAGCGGGCGCCAGTCAGCACGGCACCCTTGACGCTCACCGTGCCGGCCGCCAGTTCTACGCCGTCGATCGCGTTGATGCGGCCGTCGATGCGGATGGCCGCCGACGACAGCGGCGCCGTGCCGTTCAGCAACTGAGCCAGCGCGCCGGCGTCGACCACGCCCGGCGCGGTGAAGAAGCGGTCAACGAACGCCTGCGTAGGCGTGCTCATCGACACTGCGCCAACGTTCACGATGCCGCCGGCACCGACCACGAAACCGTGCGGATTGGCGAAATAGACGTTGCCGCCGATGCGCCCGTCGCGGATGGCGTTCAGCGTGCCGTGGATGTCGGTGCGCGTGTCGCGCACGATGTTGACCAGGTTCAGAGCGCCGCCCGGCACGTGCAGGTTGGCCGTGTGACCCGCGTTGACGCTGAAGTGCTTGAAGGAGTTGAAGCCGGTGTTGCCGGACACCGTCGCGGTCCGCACGTCGGTCACCGCGCCCGCCGTCGTCACCGTGGTCAAGGTCTGGCCATCGGCCTGTATCGCCTGCGCCCAGGCCGCGGGCGACATCAGCAGCGGCAGACTGGCCACCCCGACCATCAGTCCGTGGCCGTTACGGAGGGTGGCAACCAGAGTGCGCAGCCGGGGCTGGCTGCGGCGACGTTGTGCGGTTTTCATGACCTGGCTCCTGAGTGCTGCAGTGCCCGTGGATGCTGTCCACATGTAGGAATATTTCTTACACAAGTGTAAGCCGATGTGTAAGAAGTGATGTGAATTCTTTCCGCCACCGGCTGCCGGATCCGATTGTTTTCTTTGACTTTCATCAACATTCCGAGCCGTCCGTCACGGTCGGAAGTTCGGTCCTGCGTCGACGGCGTGCACACAGCGCGCCGACGGCCAGCATCGCCAGCATCAGCGAATCCGGCTCCGGGATCGGCGTCACCGTCGGGCCGGTGAGCAGGAAGGTCGCGTACAGGTCGCGCAGGTGGTACGCCGGCGTGTTGGCCGGCAACTGCACCGCCTGCGTGTAGAAGGCATTCGGCGTCACCGTCAGCGTGCCGGTGGCGCCGAGGTCGAACGAGAGCGACTGCATGGCGAAGGCGTTGATCTGATACTGGTCGTTGGCGATCTCCTGCACGCCCAGATCGAACTCGAAATACTTCGTGATGCCGAGCACCGTCAGACCGACCGAGTACGGCTGGTACTCGATGCCGGTCATTCCGGGGTCCGCCGGCCCGGTCCCGGCGAAGAAGGTGAAGAACCGGGTCTGCTGGCCAACGTCCGGGGTCAGGTCCAGCGCCGCGCTCAGGCCGACGAACTGCACGGTGGCGGAGACGGCCGGGGTGGACTGGAAATAGGTCTGCACCGGGGAACCCGTGGTGCTGAAGCTGATCGGCACCGCCTGCACGGCGCCGGCGCACAGGCCGAAGGCGAGCGCCGCTGCCGCCGGGAAACGGTTGATCATCTGAACCCCCTTGTATTGGTCTTTTACGTAGCCTGGTCGCAGACCCCGCGGTTGCCGGCGCGCGCTGCGCATGCGGCAGCGGCGTCCGGCGCTCACGGGTGGATGCGGAATGAGGAATGCCCCGGCTACCCGGAAAATCCATACCGCATTGGAGCGCGCCCACCCGGCGGGGGTAAATACGCACAAGCGCGTAGCGCGGCGGCAATCAGCAGGCAGGCAGGGAATTGCTCACGCTTCGGGCAGCCGGTGCCGCACCGCCCAGGCCACCAGTTCGGCTGCATTGCGCAGTCCGAGCTTGCGCGCGATGTTTTCGCGGTGCTTGCGCACGGTGTGTTCGGAAATGCCCAGTTCGGCACCGATCTGCTTGCTCGACAGACCGCGCCCGACACGCCCGGCAATGTCCATTTCGCGCGTGGTCAGTCCTTCGTGCGCGTCGTCCGTGCCGTGCGCGAACAGGGTCGCCAGTTCCGGGCTCACGTAATAGCCGCCCTCGGACACCGTCATCATTGCGGCGACCAGCGCGTCGGCGTCGTCCGTCTTCAGCATGTAGCCCTGGGCGCCGAAGGCCAGCGCGGCCTGGAAGGAGGCGGCGTCCTGACGCGCGGTCACCACCAGCACCCGCGTCGCCAGACCGGCGGCGGCGATGGCCTGCATCACGCCAAGGCCGTCCAGACCGGGCAGGCCGAGATCGAGCAGCAGCACGTCGGGCGACAGGCTGCGCACCAGCTCAAGCGCCCGCTCGCCGTCGCCACAGTCGCCCAGCCAGCGCACGCGCGGCTCGGCCGACAGCATCAGACGCAAGCCCTGGCGCACCAGCGCGTGGTCTTCGGCAACGACGATGCTAATCTCGCGGGCGTCCATGACTGCGGAAACTACCATGACCGGAACATCCGCCACGCTCGACGACGCCACGTCGCCCGGCGATTCGGACGCCGTCCGGCGCGACCTGCTGGGTGTGCTTTTCGGTCACACGCCCACCATCGTCGCCGGCAATCTGGCGGTGTCGCTGACCGCGTCCGCGGTGCTGGTGAGCGCCCAGGGGCACGGCATCGTCTGGCTCTGGCTGGCCGCGATATGGGTTCTGGTCGGCCTGCGTTACGCGCTGGTCCGCCAGCTGCGGCCGCAACTGGCCACGCTGCAGGGTGGCGGTCTCGACCGTGTCGAGGCGGCCTACACCACTGTTGCCGGATTCACCGGTCTGGCCTGGGGCCTGCTGCCCTGGCTAGGCTACGAGGGGCGCGACCCCTTCATGGACTTCTTCAGCGTCGCCATGCTGGCGGGCATGGCCGGCGGCGCGGTCACCGCCACCACCGCCCTGCCGCGCGCACTCAACCTCTACCTCGTCTGCGCGCTGCTGCCCTTCATCGTCAAGTCGTGGCTGATGGGCGGGCTGATCAATATCGGCGGCGGCCTCACCTTCCTGTTCTACCTGCTGGTGCTGGTGTCCTTCGGCCGCAACGCACACGCGACGATGCGCAACGCACTGCTGCTGACCCGTCAGAACGCTCGTCTGGCGGACGATCTGCGGCAGGAACGCGACGCCGTCAAGGCCGCCATGCGCGCCAAGAACCTCTTTCTGGCCGGCGTCACGCACGACCTGCGCCAGCCGGTCCACGCGGTCGGACTGCATGTGCGCTACCTGCGCTCGCAGGACCCGGCGGGTCTCGGCCGCGACCAGCTCGAAGAAGTCTGCGGCGGCATGGACGCCGCGGTACGTGCGATGAGCCGGCAGCTCACGCGGCTGCTCGAACTGTCGCGACTGGAGGCCGGCGAAGCCCGTGTGCTGCGGCGGGCAGTGCCACTGTCCGAGGTGTGGGCCGCCTGCGCCGCGCAGTTCATGCCGCTGGCGCAGGAAAAGGGACTGGACCTGCGCTTCCGTCCGACTGCGCGGGTGGCAGACAGCGATGCAATGATGCTGCAGTCCATTCTCGACAACCTGGTGTCGAACGCGGTGCGCTATACCGAGCGCGGCCGCGTGCTGGTCGCCGCCCGGCCGCGAGGCGACAGCGTGCAGCTGCAGGTGTGGGACACCGGCCCCGGCATCGCCGCCGAGCATCTGCCGCTCATCTTCGTTCCGTATCGTCGCTTCGACGACCGCAGCGCCCGCCACGACGAAGGTCAGGGCCTCGGACTGGCGCTGGCGCGCGGTCAGGCCGACGCACTCGGCCACGCACTCGCGGTGCGCTCGCGCCCCGGTCACGGCAGCACCTTCACCGTTACGGTGCCGCGCGCCGGGGCAGCGCCGCGCGGGTGACCGACGCCGCCAGCGTGCGGCATCTACAGAGCGCCCCCTTCGTCACCCGCTGCAATCGAGCAAGCTCCCTCGGGAGCCTGCCGACGCTGCAGACCCGTTCAGCCTTCGAGCTTCCTGCCCTTGGTCGCCCGCACGCCGCGCCAGTTCATCAGCGACGCTTCGTCGATGTTCAGCGTCTTCGGCCGGCCGCGCGAGCCCGGCACAGTCAGCGCGAGACGTTCGCGGAACACGTCGAGCAACTGCAGCGACTCGCCGTCGGGCAAGGTCATGATCTTGACGCCCTTGCCGCCCGACAGCTCCTTCATCTCTTCCAGCGGGAAGGCCAGCAGGCGGTCGCCGCCCTGCGCGACCACCCACTTGTCGCCCGGCCGCAGTTTCACCGGCGGCAGCGCAGTACTGCCGTCCGTGTTGAGGAAGGCCTTGCCGGCGCGCTGGCGGCTCACCATGTCCTCGATCGCGCAGACAAAGCCGTAGCCGCCGTCGGACGCCACCAGGAAACGGCTGCCCGGCTCGCCGGTCAGCACGGCCACCAGCTTCTTGCCGGCGAGATCGGCCAGCGAGGACACCGGCACGCCGTCGCCCTTGCCACTCGGCAGATCGGTCGGCTTGATGGTGTAGCTGCGGCCGTCGCCGTCGATCAGCACGACCGGCCACACGGTGCGGCACTTCAGCACCGCCAGCGGACCATCGCCGGCCTTCCAGGTCAGCGCGGCCTCGTCCACGTCATGGCCGGAGCGCAGCCGGCCGAAACCACCGCGTGACACGATGACGGTGACCGCCTCGTCGATCTGCGGCACTTCGCGCGAGCGAGTCGCCTGCGCGTCGGCATTGATCAGCGTGCGGCGCTCGTCGCCGAAACGCTCGACGTCGGCGCGCACCTCGTCGCGCACGAAGGTGCGCAGTGCGGCATCGCTGCCGAGAATGCCGAGCAGGCCGGTGCGTTCGGCGTCCAGTGCGTCGCGCTCGCCCTGCAGCTTGATGGCCTCCAGCTTGGCCAGTTGGCGCAGCCGGATTTCCAGCACGTCTTCGGCCTGACGCTCGGTGATGCCGAAGCCGGCCATCAAGTCGGCCTTCGGATCGTCGGCGGCGCGGATGATGGCGATCGCGCGGTCGATGTCGAGCAGGATGGCCAGACGGCCATCGAGGATGTGCATGCGCTCGTCGATGTCGGCGATGCGCTGCGTGAGCCGTCGCGACACGGCAGCGAGACGGTAGTCGCACCACTGGCGCAACACGGCCGGCAGGCCGATCTGGCCCGGGCGACGGTGGGTGTCGAGCAGCGTCAGGTTCAGGCTGGCGTTGCACTCGAGGTCGGTATAAGCGAACAGGAAGGCCAGCAGGTCTTCCTGGCTCACCGCGCGCGACTTCGGTTCGATCACCAGACGCACCGGGTGGCGCGCGTCGGATTCGTCGCGCACCGAATCGATCAGCGAGGTCGCCAGCGTCTTGGTGCGCGCCTGGTCGTCACTGATCTTCTTCTTGTCGCCCTTGGGCTTGGGGTTCGCCAGATCGTCGATGCGGCTCATCACGGCACCGGTACTCACGCCCGGCGGCAGCGCGGTAACCACGATCTGCCACTGGCCGCGCGCCAGCGCCTCGACCTCGTAATTGGCGCGCATGCGGAAGGAGCCGCGCCCTTCCTTGTAGGCGGCGACGATGCTCTCGCGCGACGAAATGAGCGTGGCGCCGTTCGGGAAGTCCGGTCCCTGGAAGCAGTCGATCACGTCGTCGTCCGGCATGCGCGGATCGATCAGCAGCTTGCAGGTGGCGTCGCCGATTTCGCGCAGATTGTGCGGCGGGATTTCGCAGGCCATGCCGACCGCGATGCCGGAGGCGCCATTGGCCAGCACGACGGGCAAGCGCGCCGGCAGCAGCGAAGGTTCCTGCTGCGTGCCGTCGTAGTTGGGCTGGAACTCGATCACGCCGGCGTTCAGCTCGGACAGCAGCACGTGGCGCGCGAACGGCGTCAGGCGGCACTCGGTGTAACGCATGGCGGCCGCGTTGTCGCCGTCCATCGAACCGAAATTGCCCTGCCCGTCGATCAGCGGATAGCGCAGCGTGAAGGGCTGGGCCAGACGGACCATGGCTTCGTATACCGACGAATCGCCGTGCGGGTGGTACTTGCCGATCACGTCGCCGACCACGCGGGCGGATTTCTTGTGCGCGGCATCGGGCCGGGCGAAGCCGTCCATCGCGAACAGGATGCGGCGCTGCACCGGCTTCATGCCGTCTTCCAGCCCCGGCAGCGCGCGCGAGGTCACCACCGACATCGCATAGGTCAAATAGGCCTGCGCCGCGTGCGCATCGACCGGAATGTCGGCGATGTCGGGTTCGAACAGGTTGTCAGTCAACGGAGTGCTCCGGGTGTTTCGTTGTGTGTTTGGAGGGGCTGGGGACGAGGGGCTAGAGACTAGGGAAGAGGTGTGGCTTTGCCACACGGGATGAACGCAACACCGCGCGGCGCTCCAGTCCCTAGTCCCTGCCCTCCTCAAGCATCCGGCACGACCTTGTCGCCTTCCAGTTCCATCCAGCGACGGCGGCGTTCGGCTTCTTTCTTGCCCATCAGCATGGTGAAGGTGTTCAGCACCAGATCGGGGTCGGCCCCCTGGGTGATGCGGATGAGCCGGCGCGTTTCCGGATTCATCGCGGTTTCCTTCAGTTCGTCCGGATTCATTTCGCCCAGACCCTTGAAGCGGCTCACCGTCAGCGCGCTCTCGGCAATACCGTCGGCAATCAGGTTGGCCAGTATGGTGTCGCGCTCGGCCTCGTCCAACGCGTAAAGACGGCGCGCCGGTCGGGTCTTGGTCGGCGCGATCTTCACGCAGTACAGCGGCGGCTGGCCGATGAACACGTGGCCACGTTCGATCAGCTTCGGGAAGTGACGCAGGAAGAGCGTGAGTTGCAGCGTCTGGATGTGGGCGCCATCGACGTCGGCATCCGACAGAATGATGATCTTGTGATAACGCAGGCCGTCGAGCACCGCGTCCGGCGCGTCCGGCTTGTGCGGGTCGATGCCCAGCGCCACCGCGATGTCGTGCACTTCGTTGTTGGCGAAGATCTCCGACGAGTCGATCTCGAAGGTGTTGAGCACCTTGCCGCGCAGCGGCAGCACCGCCTGGAACTGCCGGTCGCGCGCCTGCTTGGCGCTACCGCCGGCGGAGTCGCCCTCGACCAGGAAGATTTCGTTCTGTTCCGGCGAGGTGCCGGTGGCGTCGGTGAGCTTGCCCGGCAGCAGCGTGACGCCGGAACCGGCGCGCTTTTCCACCACCTTGCCCGCCCGCGCGCGGGTTTGCGCACTCTTGATCGCCAGACCGGCGATGCGCTGCGCCTCGGTCGCGTGGTCGTTGAGCCAGCGGTCCAGCGTGTCCTTGATCGCTTCGTACACGAGCTTCACCGCCTCGCGGTTGTTCAGCTTGTCCTTGGTCTGCCCCTGGAAGCGCGGCTCCAGCACCTTGGCGCTGAGCACATAGCTCGCATGCTGCGACACGTCTTCCGACTGCAGCGCGAGCTTGGCCGGCATCAGGCCGTGGTGGGTGGCGTAGTCCTTCACCGATTCGAACAGCGCCTGCCGCATGCCGGACTCGTGCATGCCGCCGCCCGGCGTCGGAATCAGGTTCACGAAGGACTCGCGCACCGACACGCCCTCGGGGAAGGCGATCGCCCATTCGGCGCCCTCGCCCTCGTCGTAGCCGGCGATCGCCGTGCGCGCACCGCAGAACAGCTCGCACTTCGCGTCGCCGATCTCCTCGCGCAGATAGCCTTCGAGACCATTGGCGTACTGCCACTCCTGCACCGCCCCGCTCTCTTCGTCCTCGAAACGGATGCGCACGCCGGGCAGCATGGCGCTGCGCGCGCGCAGCAGATGCTCGATGTCGGCACGCTTCACCTTCGAGCTGGCGAAGTACTTCGGATCCGGCCAGGCGCGCACGCGGGTGCCGGTATGCGACTTCGGGCAGCTGCCGACTTCGGTCAGTCCCTGCGAAATGCCGTGGTCGAAGGTGATCGAATGTTCCTTGCCGCCGCGCTTGACCGTCGCCTCCAGCCGGGTCGACAGCGCATTGGTCACCGTCACGCCGACACCGTGCAGACCGCCGGCGATCTTGTAGGCCTTGCCCTCGAATTTGCCGCCCGAGTGCGGGATGGTGAAGATGACCTCGATCGCCGGCACCTTCTTGGTCGGGTGGATATCGACCGGAATGCCGCGACCGTTGTCCTCGACCGACACCGAGCCGTCGCCGTGCATCACGACGCGGATGCCGTCGGCGAAGCCGCCCTGCGCCTCGTCGCAGGCGTTGTCGATCATTTCCTGGATGATGTGGTTCGGACTTTCGGTCCGGGTGTACATGTCCGGCCGCTTCTGGATCGGCGCAATGCCCTCGAGCACCTGGATTTCAGCGGCGTTGTAGCTGGGAGTCGTCATCGGAGTGAATCAGCGGAACGGGAGCGCGGCACGCGCCGCGCGGAAGGCCGCTAGTGTGCACGGAGAGGGGCGCGGCCGTCGATATTGACATGCGCCCACCGACGCGGCAGCGCCTGCCGCCCGACTCCACTCATATACACTGCGTCCCTTTTTGCCCGACGCCATGTGGTTCAAGAACCTGCAGATCTACCGCCTCACCGCCCCCTTCGCGCTCGCACCTGAACAACTCGACGAAAAGCTCGCCGCCAAGGCCTTCCAGCCGGGCAGCAGCGCGGAAATGCAGCGCATGGGCTGGATGTCGCCGCGCGACAACGGCGCGCTGGTGCACGCGGTCGGCGGTCAGATGCTGATCACGCTGCGCACCGAAAAGAAGCTGCTGCCGGCCACCGTCATCAATCAGGTCGCCAAGGCACGTGCCCAGGAAATCGAGGAAAAGCAGGGCTACAAACCCGGCCGCAAGGAAATGCGCGAGCTGAAGGACAGCGTCACCAACGAACTGCTGCCGCGCGCCTTCGCCATCTGGCGCGATACGCAGGTGTGGATAGACCCGGTCAAGGGTCGCATCGTGGTCGACGCAGCCGCCAGCGCCAAGGGCGACGAGGTGATGCAGCTGCTGAACGAGTGCGTCGAACAGCTGGGCGCCCGACCGCTGCAGACCGCGCTGTCGCCGGTATCGGCGATGACCTCCTGGCTGGCCGCCGACGAAGCGCCTGCCGGCTTCAGCATCGATCAGGACACCGAACTGCGCTCCAGCACGCAGTCCAAAGCGACCGTGCGCTACGTGCGCCATGCGCTGGAAGCGGACGACCTGCGTCGCCACATCGAAGCCGGCAAGCAGTGCACCCGTCTGGCGCTGAGCTGGATGGACCGTGTTTCGTTCACGCTGACGGAGAACCTCGCAGTCAAGCGGGTCGCGCCGCTGGATGTGCTGACCGAGAACGACGACGGCAGCGGCGATGAAGCCGAGCGTTTCGACACCGATTTCGCGCTGATGACCGGCGAGGTCAGCCGCCTGATCGATCACCTCGAAGAAGCGCTGGGCGGCGTCACGTCGAACTGAGCGCATCACCGGGAAGAAAGACCGATACGGCGACTGCGAATGAATACGGTTCTCACCACGACTTCGCGGGACGCCACCAAACCCAGCACAGAAGCCAGAATGGGCGCATCATCGAACAATCTTCGTATGCGCCGGACATCCGGGAAGTGAGATAAGCCATGCAAGGAAAACAGGTCATCCTCGACGCGCTGAACGCGCTCTTGGTCTACGAACTGGCGGCACGCGACCAGTACTTCATCCATTCGCGCATGCTCGACGAATGGGGCTTCAGCAAGGCCGCCGCGCGCATCGCGCATGAAATGGAAGACGAAACGGGCCACGCCGACGCGCTGATACGCCGCATCCTGATGCTGAGCGGTACGCCTGACATGAAACCCGCCCCGCTCAATGTCGGCCACGACGTCGTCAGCATTTTCGAGAACGATCTGGCGGTGGAGATTTCAGTCGTGAAGCATCTGCGCGAAGTGATGGCACTGACCGAGAAGGAGCAGGATTACGTCACCCGTGATCTGCTGCTGCCGATGCTGAAGGACACCGAAGAGGACCACGCGCACTGGCTGGAACAGCAACTGCGCCTGATCAAGCTGATGGGCGAGCAGAACTACCTGCAGAGCGCTGCGGGCTGAATGCTGACGGCGGCGATGGCCGGGGCGTGCGCTCCGCCATCGCTGCACGATGCCATGCCTCGGCACGTGCCATGACGACGCGCACCTCGCGCGCGACAAATGTCGGCGCGACGGGCTCGCACAATCAACAACAGGGGAATTGGGTGGGGTGGCTGATGGGACTCGAACCCACGACAACTGGAATCACAATCCAGGACTCTACCAACTGAGCTACAGCCACCACTGGAACGGATGCCAAACGGGCAACCGCTTTGAAACTCTCTCAGGCCTTTGCTGGCCTGCCCGGCAGGAATCGAACCCGCAACCTACGGCTTAGAAGGCCGTTGCTCTATCCAGTTGAGCTACGGGCAGGTACTAAGAACGGTGTTGCGGACCGATTATGGTCGGGGTGGAGGGATTCGAACCCCCGACATCTTGCTCCCAAAGCAAGCGCGCTACCGGGCTGCGCTACACCCCGAGAGGCCGAGATATTACCGGCCGACCGGGGTGCGGTCAATGCCTGCAGAGCGTTTCAGCGAAATATCTTCAAAGAAATTCGCTGGACGCCCCGCAGGACATCAGCCCTGCTCGCCGTTTGCCTCCGGCGCAGCCAGCAGTGCCTTCATCGACAGGCGGATGCGACCCTTCTCGTCGGTCTCGAGCACCTTCACCTTCACCTGCTGACCTTCCTTCAGGTGATCGGCGACGTTGGCGATGCGCTCGTTAGCGATCTGCGAAATGTGCAGCAGACCGTCCTTGCCCGGCAGCACGCTGACGATTGCACCGAAGTCCAGCAGACGCAGCACCGTGCCGTCATAAACCTTGCCCACTTCCACTTCGGCGGTGATCGCCTCGATGCGGCGCTTGGCGTGCTCGGCCGCTTCCGAATTCACCGATGCGATGGTGATGGTGCCGTCGTCGCCGATGTCGATCGTGGCGCCGGTCTCTTCGGTCAGCGCGCGGATCACCGCACCACCCTTGCCGATCACGTCACGGATCTTTTCCGGATTGATCTTCATCGTCAGCAGACGCGGTGCGTAGGTCGACACGCCTTCACGGGCGCCCGACATCGACTCCTGCATGATGCCGAGGATGTGCTTGCGCGCTTCGTGGGCCTGGGCCAGCGCAACCTGCATGATTTCCTTGGTGATGCCCTGGATCTTGATGTCCATCTGCAGCGCGGTGATGCCGCTGTCGGTACCGGCCACCTTGAAGTCCATGTCGCCGAGGTGATCCTCGTCGCCGAGGATGTCGGTCAGCACCGCGAAACGGTTGCCATCCTTGATCAGGCCCATCGCGATACCGGCAACATGCGCCTTCAGCGGCACGCCGGCGTCCATCAGTGCGAGCGAGCCGCCGCACACCGAAGCCATCGACGACGAACCGTTCGATTCGGTGATTTCCGACACCACGCGCATCGAGTAGCTGAACTCTTCCGGCGACGGCAGCACAGCGAGCAGCGCGCGCTTGGCCAGACGACCATGGCCAATCTCGCGGCGCTTCGGTGCGCCGAAGCGGCCGGTTTCACCGGTGGCGAACGGCGGCATGTTGTAGTGAAGCATGAAGCGGTCGCGGTACTCGCCGCCCAGCGCGTCGATGATCTGCTCGTCGCGGCCGGTGCCCAGCGTGGCGATCACCAGCGCCTGCGTCTCGCCGCGCGTGAACAGCGCCGAACCGTGGGTACGCGGCATCACGCTGTTGCGAATCGCGATCGGACGCACGGTGCGCGTGTCGCGACCGTCGATGCGCGGCTCGCCGTTCAGGATGCGGCTGCGCACGATGCGCGCTTCCATGTCGAAGAAGTAGTTCTTGATCGTGTTCACGTC
The DNA here is from genome assembly GCF_000527135.1 of Methyloversatilis discipulorum. Classification (NCBI taxonomy): domain Bacteria; kingdom Pseudomonadati; phylum Pseudomonadota; class Betaproteobacteria; order Nitrosomonadales; family Sterolibacteriaceae; genus Methyloversatilis; species Methyloversatilis discipulorum. The sequence continues at coordinate 664,178 of NZ_AZUP01000001.1, read as the reverse complement.
CGGCGCCGTCGCGGCGTCGGCGGTCAGCGCAGCGATCACTTCGTCGCGCAGGGCGTTCACGCTCTGGCTGCGCACCTGCTTCTGCGTGATGCGGTAGGCATCCTGCAGCTTGGCTTCGGCCAGCTCGGAAATGCGGTTCCACAGCGCTTCGTCGCGGGCCGGCGCCTGCCAGTCCCACTCCGGCTTGCCGGCGACTTCGACCAGTTCATTGATCGCATTGATCGCGGCCTGCATCTGCTCGTGGCCATAGACCACGGCGCCCAGCATGACTTCTTCCGACAGTTCCATCGCTTCCGACTCGACCATCAGCACGGCTGCTTCGGTACCGGCGACGACCAGGTTCAGCTTGCTGTCCTTCAGCTGCGAGGCAGTCGGGTTGACGATGTACTGGCCATCGATATAGCCCACGCGGGCGGCGCCGATCGGGCCACTGAACGGGATGCCGGAGATCGCCAGTGCGGCGGATGCGCCGATCATGGCCGGAATGTCGGCATCGACTTCCGGGTTCAGAGACAGCACCTGAACGATGACCTGAACTTCGTTGTAGAAGCCTTCCGGGAACAGCGGGCGGATCGGGCGATCGATCAGACGCGAGGTCAGCGTTTCCTTCTCGGTCGGACGGCCCTCGCGCTTGAAGAAACCGCCGGGGATACGGCCCGCGGCGTAGAACTTTTCTGCGTAATCAACGGTGAGCGGGAAAAAATCCTGGCCGGCCTTTGCCGACTTCTGGGCCACGACGGTCGCCAACACGACGGTTTCTTCGACGTTTACGATGACGGCGCCGCTCGATTGACGCGCGATCTCGCCGGTTTCCAGCACCACTTTCTGGGTGCCGAACATGAATTCCTTGCGGGTAGCGTTAAGCAAGTCGATTCCTTTCGATTCGATGAGTGGCGGGCATCGTCCGCCCGCCAGAAAAAACAAACCGGCGGAGCCGCAAAGGACTCACGCCGGTATGTGGTGTCAAGCCTGCGAAGGCTCAGACATTGCCTTCGGATGCAATTACTTGCGCAGACCGAGGCGGCCGATCAGCGAACGATAGCCGTCTGCGTTGGTGCGCTTCAGGTAGTCAAGCAGCTTGCGACGCTGGCTCACCATCTTGAGCAGACCACGACGCGAGTGGTGGTCCTTGACGTGTTCCTTGAAGTGACCGGTCAGGTCGTTGATGCGTGCGGTCAGCAGGGCGACTTGAACTTCGGGCGACCCCGTATCGCCGGCCGCGCGCTGGAAGTCGGCCACGATGCGGGCTTTATCGGCGGAAACGATAGCCATTGATCTAAACTCTCTCGTTTGGAAAACCCAAAATTATACGCCACAGTTGCGCAATCTCAAGCCTATTTCAAGGCTTTTGCGCACTTTCCTGCGGCAACAGGCGCTTCACCCGCAAGCGGGCGCCGCGTACGACGACCAGACCGAGAAAAGCCGGTCCGGCATAGGCGCGCAACACGCCTTCTTCTTGCAACGCAATGTCCGCGTCGACCGCTGAAAGCGACACCGACTGGCCATTGATCAGGCGCTGCGCATCCGCGTCGGCAATCCGGCAGAGCGGCATGTCCTGCAACAGGATGTCGGCGGGATTCAACAGCGACGCGCGCGCGTCATCGTCAAGCGCGGCGATCTGCTCAAGCGTCACCGCACGATCAAGTCGCAAGGGCCCGGTGCGCGTTCGGCGCAGTCCGGTCAGGTGAGCGCCGCAGCCCAGCATCGCGCCGATGTCTTCAGCCAGCGTACGGATATAGGTGCCCTTGCTGCACAGCACGCGCATCGAAAATGACGGCAGCGCGACATCCAGCAGTTCGATCTCGTGGATGCGCACATGGCGGACCGCACGCTCGATGGTTTCGCCGGCGCGGGCGTATTCGTAGAGCGGTTTGCCGGCGTGCTTGAGCGCCGAGTGCATCGGCGGTATCTGCTCGATGTCGCCGGTATGCGCATCGACGGCGCCGCGCAGCGCAGCTTCGTCGATCGCGACTTCGCGGGTTTCGAGTACTTCGCCTTCGGCATCTCCGGTCGTCGTCCGCACACCGAGCCGCACCTGGGCGACATACTCCTTGTCGGCATCCAGCATCAGCCCGGCAAAGCGCGTCGCCTCGCCGAAGCAGACCGGCAGCAGGCCGCTGGCCAGCGGATCGAGCGTGCCGGTGTGCCCGGCGCGGGCGGCCTGAAACAGACGACGCGCCTTCTGCAGCGCGTCGTTCGAACTGAGACCTATGGGTTTGTCGAGCAACAGCACACCGTTGATCGCCTTCCAGCGCGAGCGTGGCTGCAACTCAATCCTCGCCGGTGGAGGGGCCGGAATGCAGGGCCTTGTCGATCAGGCGGGACAGCTGGTCGGCACGTTCCATCGTCTGGTCATGCACGAAGTGCAGCTGCGGCGTGGTGTGTATGCGCACGCGGCGGCCGATTTCGCGGCGCAGGAAGCCGGACGCGCGCACCAGACCTTCATGAATCAGCTTCTGCGCATCACCTTCGGCCAGCGTGCTGTAGTAGATCTTGGCGTGCGCATAGTCCGGCGTCAGCTCGACCGCGGTCAGCGACACCATGCCGACGCGCGGGTCCTTCAGTTCGGTGGCGATCAGCTTCGCGAGTTCGCGGCGGATCGCCTCCGATACACGGTCACTGCGGGAGTAACGTTCGCTCATCGAGTGTGCACGTCAGGCTCAGGCTAGCTTGCGGGCGATTTCCTGGATTTCGAAGACCTCGAGCTGGTCGCCTTCTTCGATCTCGTTGTAACCGCGCAGCGACAGACCGCACTCGTAACCTTCCTTGACTTCCTTGACGTCGTCCTTGAAGCGCTTGAGCGAATCGAGCTCGCCGGTCCACACCACCACGTTGTTGCGCAGCAGGCGGGCGCTGGCGCCACGCTTGACCAGACCCGAAAGCACCATACAACCGGCAATCGTGCCGATCTTGGTGCCGCGGAACACCTGGCGGATTTCCACCGTACCAAGCACGTGCTCGCGCTTTTCCGGCGCCAGCATGCCCGACAGCGCAGCCTTCACCTCATCGACCGCTTCGTAGATGATGGTGTAGTAACGCAGATCGACACCGAAGTTCTCGGCCAGCTTGCGTGCACCGACGTCGGCGCGGACGTTGAAGCCGATGATGACGCCCTTGGAAGCCTGCGCCAGGTTCACGTCGGTTTCCGAGATCGCACCGACCGCGGCATGGATCACCTGCACGCGCACTTCGTCGGTGGACAGCTTCATCAGCGACTGCACCAGCGCTTCCTGCGAACCCTGTACGTCGGCCTTGATGATGAGCGGCAGCACGCGGACCTCGCCCTCGCCCATCTGCTCGAACATCGATTCCAGCTTGGCGGCCTGTTGCTTCGCCAGCTTCACGTCGCGGAACTTGCCCTGACGGAACAGCGCAATTTCACGCGCCTTGCGTTCGTCGGCCAGCACCATCGCCTCGTCACCGGCGGCCGGCACGTCGGACAGACCCTGAATTTCCACCGGGATGGACGGACCCGCTTCGCTGATCGCCTTGCCGGACTCGTCCAGCATGGCGCGCACACGGCCGAATACCTGACCGCACAGCAGGATGTCGCCGCGCTTCAGCGTACCCGACTGCACCAGCACCGACGCGACCGGGCCCTTGCCTTTGTCGAGCCGCGCTTCGATCACCAGACCGCGGGCGGGAGCTTCCTTCGGCGCCTTCAGTTCAAGCACTTCAGCCTGCAGCAGCACGTTCTCGAGCAGTTCGTCGATGCCCGTCCCCTTCTTTGCCGACACCGGGATGAAGGGCGAGTCGCCACCGTATTCTTCCGGCACCACACCTTCGGCCACCAGTTCCTGCTTGACGCGGTCCGGGTTGGCTTCCGGTTTGTCGATCTTGTTGATCGCCACGACCATCGGCACGCCGGCCGCCTTTGCGTGGTGGATGGCTTCACGCGTCTGCGGCATCACGCCGTCGTCCGCCGCCACCACCAGGATGACCAGATCGGTCGCTTTCGCACCGCGGGCACGCATGGCCGTGAAGGCCTCGTGACCCGGGGTGTCGAGGAAGGTGATCATGCCGCGCGGCGTATCGACGTGATAGGCGCCGATGTGCTGCGTGATGCCGCCCGCTTCGCCAGCGGCCACACGGGCACGGCGGATGTAGTCGAGCAGCGAGGTCTTGCCGTGATCGACGTGACCCATGACAGTGACGACCGGTGCGCGCGGCAGCAGCTCGACATCCTTGTGCTCATCGTCGGCCTCGCCGAGGAAGGCTTCCGGATCGTCCAGCTTGGCGGGCTTGGCAACGTGGCCCATTTCCTCGACCAGGATCATTGCGGTTTCCTGGTCCAGCACCTGGTTGATGGTGACCATCTGACCAAGCTTCATCAGCACCTTGATCAGTTCGGTCGCCTTGATCGCCATCTTGTGGGCGAGGTCGGCGACGGAAATCGTTTCCGGCACCAGCACCTCGCGTACGACGGCTTCGATCGGCGCCTGCTGCTGGCCCTGATCGTGGTCGCGATGGTTACGGCCCTTCGGGCCACCACGCCAGCCACCGGTACCGGCGTCGCCGCGCGTCTTGATCTGACGGCGCTTGGCGGCGTCGTCCTTCCAGTTCGAACCCGGCTTGGCCTTGGCGGCCGCCGGCGCCGCCGGCTTGGCCTTGGCGGCCTTGTCGTCGGGCTTGGCCGGTTTGTGCAGCGTTCCGGCAGGCGCCTTCGCTGCCGCCGCCTTGGCCTCTTCCTCCGCTTTGGCCTTGGCTTCGGCCTCGGCTTGCGCGCGCACCAGACGGGCTTCCGTCTCCTGGCGCATGCGGATTTCGCGTTCCTGCTTTTCCTTGAGCTCACGCGCCTGGTGGGCGAGCAGTTCGGAGTGGCGCTTGGCTTCGCGTTCGCGCGCGGTCAGCGGACGCGGCTCGGTCGGCGCAGCCGCCTCGGCCACGACTTCCGGAGCGCTTTCGGCCACCGGCTCGGGCGTCTCGACCGGCGCGGGTTCGGGTTCGGGCTCAGGTTCCGGCTCGGGTTCGGGCTCAGGTTCCGGCGCCACTTCGAGCACCGGTTCCGGCACCACCGGCGTCGGCTCGGGCTCGGGAGCAAAGGTCGCTTCGTCAGCCACGACGTCGGCCGCGAGCTCTTCGGTCGCCGCCGCCTGCGCTGCTTCTTCGGCCAGCAGTTCGGCCGGATCGCGCTTGACCAGCACGCGCTTCTTGCGCACTTCGACCTGCACGGTACGCGCCTGACCGGACGAATTGGTCGCCTTGATCTCGGTGGTCTGACGACGGGTCAGCGTGATCTTGGTCTTTCCCGCCGTATCGCCGTGCTGACGCCGCAAGTAGTCGAGCAGGCGCGTCTTGTCCTGCTCGGTCAGCGAATCGCCTTCGCTCTTCTTGTCCACACCGGCCTGCTTCAGCTGCTCAAGCAGCGCGGCCGCGGGGATTTTCAGCTCGGTCGCAAACTGGGAAACACTCATCAACGCCATACCGTCCTCAATTATTCAAACCAGTGCGCGCGCGCAGTGGTGATCAGCGATGTCGCGCGCGCAGCATCGATGCCGGCGATCTCGACCAGTTCATCAACAGCGAGATCAGCCAGATCATCGCGCGTGCGCACATTGGCGCGCGCCAGCTGCGCCGCCAGCTGCTTGTCCATGCCGTCCAGTGCAAGCAGGGCGTCATCGACCTGCTCCAGCTGCTCTTCGTCGACGATGGCTTCGGTCAGCAGCACGTTACGTGCGCGAGTGCGCAGTTCGTTCACCGTGTCTTCGTCAAACGCCTCGATCTCGAGCATTTCGGCCAGCGGCACGTAGGCCACTTCCTCCAGCGTCGAGAAACCCTCCTCGATCAGGATGTCCGCCACTTCTTCATCCACGTCCAGCTTGGCCATGAACAGCAGGCGGATGGCGGCGTTCTCTGCGTCCGACTTGGCGGCCGACTGCTCGACCGTCATCAGGTTGATCTTCCAGCCGGTCAGCTCGGACGCGAGGCGCACGTTCTGGCCGCTGCGGCCGATGGCGATCGCAAGATTGTCCTCGCTGACCACGACGTCCATGCTATGCGCGTCCTCATCCACCACGATGGAGGCGACTTCGGCCGGCGCCAGCGCGCCAATGACGAACTGCGCCGGATCAGGCGACCACAGGATGATGTCGACGCGCTCACCGCCCAGCTCGTTGGTCACCGCCTGCACGCGCGAACCGCGCATGCCGATGCAGGTGCCTTGCGGATCGACGCGCGGATCGTTCGACTTGACAGCAATCTTGGCGCGGATGCCCGGGTCACGGGCAGCACCCTTGATCTCGATGAGGCCGTCTTCGATCTCCGGCACTTCGAGTTCGAACAGCTTCATGATGAACTCGGGCGCGGTACGCGACAGGATGATCTGCGGGCCGCGCGCCTGACGATCGACACGCAGCAGCACTGCCTTGACGCGGTCGCCGACGCGCAGGTTCTCGCGGGCAATGATGTGTTCGCGCGGCAGCAGCGCCTCCAGACGACCCACCTCGACGATGGCATTGCCGCGCTCGATGCGTTTGATGGTGCCGGTGACCAGATGGTCCTTGCGTTCGAGGAAGTCGTTCAGGATCTGTTCGCGCTCGGCGTCGCGGATGCGCTGCAGGATGACCTGCTTGGCGGCCTGCGCACCGATGCGGCCGAAATCGACCGGCTCCAGCGCTTCTTCGATGTAGTCGTCGACCTGGATGTCGGCGATCTGCTCGCGCGCATCGATCAGGCCGATCTCGGCCTCGTCGTTCTCGACCAGTTCGTCCGGCAGCACATGCCAGCGACGGAAGGCTTCGTACTCGCCGGTTTCGCGGTCGATCGACACGCGCACGTCGGCGTCATCATGGGTACGTTTCTTGGTGGCCGAAGCCAGCGCGGTTTCGAGAGCGCCGAAAACCACTTCGCGGGACACATTCTTTTCGCGTGCCAGTGCATCGACCAGCAACAGAATCTCGCGACTCATCGTTTCAACTCCTGCTTGCGTTCAAAGTCCGGCACCAGGCGGGCACGTTCGATCTGCGACAGTTCGAACTCATAGGCTTCGCCCTTGACATCAAGGGTGAGCCGGTCGTTGGCCACGCCGGCCAGTCGACCGGTGAAATTGCGTTGATTGCCCACCGGCACGCGCAGGCGCAGCTGCGCCTCCTGCCCGGTGAAGCGAACGAAGTCGGCGGCCTTGCGCAGCGGGCGATCAAGCCCCGGGGAGGACACTTCAAGACGGTCGTAATCGACGTTTTCGACCATGAAAAGACGGGTCAGGTGATTGCTCACCGTTACACAGTCATCCACCATGATGCCCTTGTCGGTGTCGATGAAGACACGCAGCAGACGGCCTCTTGGCGAGGTTTCAAGATCGACGAATTCGTAGCCGAGCCCTGTTACCGCCTGCTCGATCAGTTCCGCAACACTCATCCCAGCAACACACTTCCGGATGTACAAATAAAAAATGGGCTGACCGCCCATCGAAAAACGCCGGCAGGGCCAGCGCAACAAGCCGAGGAGTGTAACAGAGGCCATCCATCCCCTCAAGCTGCAAGGATGGACGGCCCCGCTCAACGGTGGTATGTCGTCAGGCCTCGCCGCCGCCTGCCGCAGGCTTGGCGGACGGGCGGCGACGGCGTCGCGGCGCGCGCTTGCGCGCCGGCGCATCGCCCTCACCGCCCTGCGGCGACGGAGCGCTTTGTTGCGGCGCAGCGCGATTGCCGCCCTCACCCGCTTCGCGCGGCTTGCGCGGACCGCGGCGACGGCCGCGCTTGGGCGAGGTCGGCGCCTCGCCGTCGACCGGCGGCCGGGCTTCTTCCGCCGGGCCCTTGCGCTGCTTGCCCTTGGCCGGCACCACCGACAGCAGCTTCTCGACCTGTTCCGCCTTGAGCTCCTCCGACTTGCCGCGCGCCAGACGTCGCGGCAGCTCGAACGGGCCGTAGCGCACGCGCATCAGGCGGCTCACCGTCAGGCCGATCGCCTCGAACATGCGACGCACCTCGCGGTTGCGGCCTTCGGACAGCGTGACGCGGTACCAGTGGTTCGAGCCCTCGCCGCCACCGTCGGCCAGCGAGTTGAACTTGGCGATGCCGTCTTCGAGCTCGATGCCCTCGGTCAGCTTCTTCGACTGTTCCGGCGTGAGTTCCCCGATCAGCCGCACCGCGTACTCGCGTTCGAGCTCGTAGCTCGGGTGCATCAGCTTGTTGGCCAGCTCACCGCTGGTGGTGAATACCAGCAGACCTGACGTGTTGAAGTCGAGACGACCGACCGCGATCCAGCGGCCGCCGCCCACCTTGGGCAGCTTGTCGAACACGGACGGCCGGCCTTCCGGGTCGTCGCGCGACACGATTTCGCCTTCCGGCTTGTGATAGATGAGCACGCGCGGGGCACGCTGGGCAAAGTGGATGTGGATCAGCTTGCCATTGACGCGGACCTTGTCCTCCGGCCCGACCCGCTGGCCGACGTGCGCCGGCAGCGAATTGACGCTGATGCGACCGGCGACGATCCAGTCTTCCAGTTCGCGGCGCGAACCGAGGCCCATGTCGGCCAGCATCTTGTGCAGTTTCTGCGGCTCGTTGAACACCACCGGGCCGCGCCGCTTGTTCTTGCTGTCCTGCGAGCGGTAATTGGCCACGTTGCCATTGACCTCGCCACCGCCGCCCGGTCTGCGTCTACCTTGCATCATTGAATTCCATCACCTTCTGTAGTTCGGCCAATGGCGGCAGCTCAGCGAGCGTGCGCAGGCCCAGATCGTCGAGAAAACGTCGTGTCGTTGCATACAGCGCCGGCCGGCCGGGGACTTCGCGGTAACCCACGCTGTCTATCCAGCCGCGCCCTTCGAGCGCCTTGATGATGCCCGGCGACACCGCCACACCGCGGATGTCCTCGATGTCGCCGCGCGTCACCGGCTGGCGGTACGCAATGATCGCCAGCGTTTCCAGCACCGCTCTGGAATACTTCGCGGGCTTTTCGTTCTTCAGTCTATCCAGGTAGGGCTGGACGTCCGCTGTGGTGCGGAAACGCCAGCCTGACGACACCTGGACCAGTTCGATGCCCCGCCCCGCCCAGTCCTCGCGCAACTCGTCGAGCAGACGACGGATCAGCGCGTGGTCGAGCTCCTGTTCGAACAGCTTGCGCAGTTCGCCCGTACTCATCGCGTCCTGACTGGCGAGCAGCGCGGCTTCGAGTACGCGCTTGACCTCAGACGGGCTCGGCGACTGCGGCTGTTCGGGCAGTTCGGACATAAATCGGCGCAAAGGCTTCGAGCTGAAGCAGTTCAATCAGGTTCTCGCGGGCCAGTTCGAGCACCGCGAGAAAATTCACCACCATTTGGGCGGCCGGCGCGCCGACCTCGAACAGCTGGTCGAAACGCAGGTCGCCTTCTTCGTGCAGCCGGCGCAGGATTCCGGACATGAACTCACGCACCGACAGCGCCTCGCGCGTCACCTTGTGATGGCGAGTCATGTCGGCACGGCGCATCAGCGCCAGCCAGGCCAGTTGCAGATCGGTCGCACTGACGTTCGGCTGGATCTCGACCAGCCGCTCGGCCACCTGCACGCCCACCCATTCGTGCTCGCGCTGAATGCGCGGAATCGCGTCCAGTGCCAGCGCGGCCGCCTTCATCTGTTCGTACTCGATCAACCGGCGCACCAGTTCCGCACGCGGGTCCTCGCCCTCGTCGGCGGCTTCGCGCGGCGGCCGCGGCAGCAGCATGCGAGACTTGATCTCGAGCAGCATGGCGGCCATCAACAGGTATTCCGCCGCCAGTTCCAGGCGCTGCGAGCGCATCGCCTCGACGTAGACGAGGTATTGCGCGGTCAGCGGCGCCATCGGAATGTCGAGAATATCGACGTTGGCCTTGCGTATCAGGTAGAGCAGCAGATCGAGCGGCCCCTGGAACGCATCCAGGAACACTTCGAGCGCGTCGGGCGGAATGTACAGGTCGAGCGGAAGTTTTTCCAGCGCCTCGCCGTACAGGCGCGCCGGTGGCGCGGCCTTTTCGGCCGGCACCGGTTCAGCGATGAGCGCCTCGCCGGACATCAGGCGTAGTTCAGACCCATGGCCTCGCGCACATCGCGCATCGTTTCCGACGCCAGCTTTCGCGCCCGTTCGCAGCCATCGGCGACGATGTTGCGCAACAGCATCGGATCCTCCTCATATTGCTTCGCCCGCTCGTGGATCGGCGCCTGTTCCTTCAGCACCGCGTCGATCACCGGCTGCTTGCACTCCAGGCAGCCGATGCCGGCCGAGCGGCAACCTTCCTGCACCCACTGCTTGACCGAGTCGTCCGAGTAGATGACGTGGAACTGCCACACCGGGCAGCGGTCCGGATCGCCCGGATCGGTACGGCGCACGCGCTGGGTGTCAGTCATCATGCCGCGGATCTTCTTGGTGACGACCTCGGGTTCCTCGCGCAGCATCAGCGTGTTGTTGTAGGACTTGGACATCTTCTGACCGTCCAGACCCGGCATGCGCGCCGCCTCGGTCAGCAGCGCACCCGGCTCGGCCAGAATCATCTTGCCGCCGCCCTCAAGGTAACCGTACAGACGCTCGCGGTCACCCAGGCTCAGGCTCTGCGCCTCTTCGAGCAGCGCCTTGCCCTGCGCCAGCGCGTCCTCCTTGCCTTCCTGCTGGTACAGGCGGCGCAGTTCCTCGTACAGCTTGCCGCGCTTGCCGCCCAGCTTCTTCACCGCCTCGCGCGCCTTGTCCTCGAAGCCCGGCTCGCGTCCGTACAGGTGATTGAAGCGGCGGGCCACTTCGCGCGTCAGTTCGACGTGCGGCACCTGATCCTCGCCCACCGGCACCAGATTGGCGCGATAGATCAGGATGTCGGCCGACTGCAGCAGCGGATAGCCGAGGAAGCCGTAGGTCGCGAGATCGCGGTCGGCCAGCTTTTCCTGCTGGTCCTTGTAGGTCGGCACCCGCTCCAGCCAGCCGAGCGGACACATCATCGACAGCAGCAGGTGCAGTTCGGCGTGCTCCGGTACCCGCGACTGGATGAACAGCGTCGCCTGGTTGGGATCGACGCCAGCGGCCAGCCAGTCGATCAGCATGTCCCACACGCTGCGCTCGATCACCTGGGTGTCTTCGTAATTGGTGGTCAGCGCGTGCCAGTCGGCGACGAAGAACAGACAGGGGTATTCGTGCTGCAGCTTGACCCAGTTCTTCAGCACGCCGTGGTAATGACCAAGATGCAGGCGACCGGTGGGGCGCATGCCGGAAAGAACGCGTTCTGCGTACATGTTATCGATTCATCCGGTTCAGAAAAGCAGGGACATCAGCAGCGCGTTCGCCAGCACGAGCAGCGGACGCAGGATGTCGTCGAGTACGTGCGACACCAGCAGCGCGATCAGGATAAACATGCCGTAAGGCTCGATGCGCGCGAACACCATGGACGGCCCGCGCGGCAGCAGGCTCACCATGATGCGTCCGCCGTCGAGCGGCGGTATGGGCAGAAGGTTCAGCACCATCAGCACCAGATTGATCAGTATGCCGGCCTTGGCCATCAGCAGCAGCGGCTCGGCGAAGTAGTGACCGGGCATGCCGAGCGCCAGCTTCATTGCCAGCCCCCAGCCCACTGCCATCACCAGATTGGCGGCCGGACCGGCTGCCGCAACCCAGAACATGTCCTGCTTCGGGCGACGCAGCCGCGAAAAGTCGACCGGCACCGGCTTGGCCCAGCCGAACAGCAGGCCCTCGTGACCCGCCATCGCGCCGACGAAGTACATGACCAGCGGCACCAGTATCGTGCCGACCGGATCGATGTGCTTCAAGGGGTTGGCGGTGATCCGGCCGGCCAGATGCGCGGTCGGGTCCCCCTTCATCAGTGCGGCGTATCCGTGGGCCGCCTCGTGCAGCGTAATGGCAAGCACGACCGGCAGCACGATGACCGCCAAGCGTGCAATGCTTTCGTCCATAGGCGGGCGGATGCTAGCAGAACGTGGCCGGCACGTCAGTCCAGGCCGAAGCGCGCGACGTCGCCCGCGCCGGCGCGCACCAGTTCGGGCGTGCCCGACGACAGGTCGATCACCGAGGTCGGTTGCGTACCGCAGTGACCGGCGTCGATCACCAGATCGAGCTCGTGCTGCAGGCGCTCGCGGATGTCTTCGGCGTCAGTCAGCGGCAGATCTTCGCCGGGCAGCAAAAGGGTCGAGCCGAGCAGCGGTTCGCCCAGCGCCTCCAGCAATGCCGACACGACCGGATGGTCCGGCACCCGCAGGCCGATGGTCTTGCGCTTCGGATGCAGGATGCGCCGCGGCAGCTCGCGCGTCGCCTCCAGAATGAAGGTGTAGGGCCCCGGCGTCGCGCTCTTGAGCAGACGGAACTGCGCGTTATCGACCTTCGCCAGAGTGGCGATTTCAGACAGGTCGCGGCACATCATCGTGAAGTGATGATGCACATCCACGTCGCGGATGCGACGGATGCGTTCGAGCACGCGCGCGTCACCCATATGGCCCACCAGCGACCAGGCGCAGTCGGTCGGAATGGCCGCCAGTCCGCCATCGCGGAGGATGTCGGCGGCGTGTCGTATCAGGCGGGGTTGCGGATTGTCGGGATGTACGGTGAAAAGCTGTGCCACGTGGATGTATTCGTCAGAGGGTGTGGAAAAGCGGCGTCAGGCCGGGCAGGCGACACGCGAGCCGAGCTCGGGCGCATGCCACACCGGTTCGACACCGGCCGGCAGCTGGGCGCCTCGTCCAAGGTCGATCGGACTTTCGTCCGGCGCATGGAAATCGGACGCGCGCGAGGCGTAGAAACCGAAATCGCGGGCCAGCCGGGCGAAATGTCTGACCTCGGCGTCGCCGTGCGAGCCGGACACCACTTCGATGGCCTGCCCTCCGGCATCACGGAAGTCGCCGAGCAAGCGCAGCAACTGATCGCCGGAAATGCGATAGCGGCCCGGATGGGCGACCACGGCGACGCCGCCGGCGCCACGTATCCACGCCACCGCCTGCTCCAGCGCCGTCCATTGGTGTTCGATGTAGCCGGGGCGACCGCGCACCAGATAGTTGTGGAACACCGCGTGCACGTCCGGCGCATAACCCTGCTCGACCAGCACGCGAGCGAAGTGTGAGCGACCAACCAGCGACGGATTGCCGGCATGGCGCATCGCGTTGGCGTAGGCCTCGCGCACGCCCAGCGCTTCCAGCGCCTCGGCCATGCGCAATGCGCGCTCGTCGCGGCCGCCGCGCACACTGGCCAGGCCCTGCTCCAGTGGCGCGTGGCGCGGATCGATGCCAAGACCGACGACGTGGACAGTTGTGCCGTGCCAGGTGACAGAGACCTCGACACCGTCGATGAAACGCATGCCCAGCGCACGCGCATGCTCACGCGCTTCGTCGAGTCCGCCCAGGTTGTCGTGATCGGTCAGCGACCACAGCTCGACGCCATTGGCCGCTGCGCGCGCGGCGAGCGCGGCCGGCGACAGTACGCCGTCGGAGTGGCAGGAGTGACAGTGCAGATCGGCATTCATAGCCTCGGGATTCTAGCAGGCGGCCGCAGCACGTCCCGCGCGGCTACAATCGTGCCCGGTCAAACCCACCAGGAAAAAGCAATGAATCATCCGGACAATCTTCGCTACACCGACACACACGAATGGGTCAGGGTCGAACAGGATGGCACCGTGACGGTCGGCATCACCGACCACGCGCAGGATGCCCTCGGAGATGTGGTCTTTCTGCAGCTGCCCGATGTCGGCCGCACCGTCGCCCGTACCGAGGCGATGGCGGTGATCGAGTCGGTCAAATCTGCCTCCGACATCCACGCCCCGGTGTCGGGCACGGTCACCGCGGTCAACGCCCCGGTCGCCGACCAGCCCGAATCGGTCAATCAGGATCCCTACGGCGCCTGGATGTTCGTCATCAAGCCGGACAATGCGGCGGAACTTGATGATCTGCTGAGCGCCGACGCCTACAGCGCCTCACTCGGCTGACGCGACGCGGCGCCGGTCAGCCCCGGCGCCGATGATTCACTGCCGGCCGCGCTCCATGCGCTGGCCGTGCTTGCGCAGACTGGCAGACAGCTGGTCGATGATCTCGCCGGCCGCGCCGACGATCTGGTTGTTGCCGAAACCGGCCGCCTTCATTTCCCGATAGAAGGATTTCGCCAGCATGCGCGCCACCTGCGCCGGCTGCGCCGCGCCTTGCGAGAAGGCTTCCGCCAGCGCCGTCACCTCCTCGCCCTGCAGCGCCCGCTGCGCGAACTCCGATTTGACCAGGAAGGCCAATTGCGCGGTCTGCACCGACTTCCCGCCGAACAGTGCGAGACAGTCGAGCATGCCCTCTTCCGCCTCCGAGAACGCCGGCTGACCACGACCGCGTCGCACGTTGATCACGCCCAGTATGCGTCCGTCGAGCGGCAGCGGCGTGCAGATGAAGCTGCCGCCCTCGCCGCGCGCCCGGCCGGCCGCCTGCTGCGCGTCGGCATCGATGACGCGACGTGCCCGGCCGCTGGCGAACACCTCGCCCGCCACCGAACTGCCGCTGCTCACCCGCGCATTGACCACTTCCTGCGCCAGTTCGCCACGCCAGGCCGCAATGCCCAGCACGGCGTCGTGCCCCTCACCGTCGGCCAGCATGATGGTGACGCGCTCGCACGGCAGGCGCGCCCAGCACGTCTCGGCCACCTGATCCAATGCCGCCTGCAGCAGACCGTTGTCGCGAGGCGCTGCATTTCCCGGATTCATGATTCACACCTCCTGCTCAGCCCTTCAGCCTCCGCCCGATCGAGCCAGTCGGCGATCCGCACACCCAGTGCATCGACACCACGCGACAGCGCCGCAACACCGGACGGCGCATCGGCGCCGGTCGCCTTCTCGGTCAGCGAGAAGCGCATGCGATCGACGATGGTCCTGCCATTGGCGCCGACCAATGTGGCGACGCCGGATATCAGCGCCGCCGAGTCGTCCGGCCGGTCGAACACCTGTATGAACTCGTCCAGTTCGACCACCAGGCGGCAGGTTGACGGCGCGCCCGGGCTGTCCAGCATGCGTCGCAGCGCGACCGACAGCAGCTCCGCCGGTGGTGCCGCCCAGCGACTCAATGCGTAGCTGCGTCGGCGTGTTTCGCTCTCGTAGGCAAGGCGATAGTGGATGGCGGTGCCGTCCAGCCAATTCGGGGCACGCACGTCGGTCAGCACCGGCACGCGCGCCAGCGGGCGGGCCGCACGTTGGCTGCCCAGATCGTGAAGTTCGGACGTCGGCGAACGCGGCAGCAGCGGCCCGCAAGCGGCCAGCGTGATCGACAGCAGCGCGCTCGCCCAAAATGATTTCATCTCCGATGCTCCTCAGTCGCGCGCGCTGCCGGCGGCGGGATCGAAACCGGGCTCGCCGGGTCCGGGCTGCTGCGCCTCGCGTCCGAGCAGCAGCATCTGTGGCGAAGACTCGAGCTCGCCCAGCACACGGCGCAACTGGCGGGCGTCGCGGTTCGCTTCATCAAGCAGCGTCTGCAGCCGCGGCAAGGTATCGCCGTTGATCTGCTGCCCCATGCTCGCAGCCAGCGCGTCGAGCCGCGATGACAGCTGCTGCATCGATGCCAGCACTGTCCGCAGTTCCTGCGCCAGCGGCGCGCCCTGGGCGCTGACCGCCTCGAGCTGACCGAGGATGCGCCCGCTGCGTTCGATATTTTCTGCCGACAGCAACGCCTGTGCGCGTTGCAGCGTTTCACGCAGATCGCCGGCGACGCCCGGCAGATGGACCAGCGTCCGGTCCAGGTGCGCGGTCGCCGACTGCAGGCTGCCCAGTGTCGCGCCTATGCGTTCGAGATTGCGGTCGTCGAGCAGCACATGCAGCCGCAACATCACCTGACGCATCACGTCCATCGTGTCGCTGGCCTTGTTGCCCAGCCCGCCGAACTGCGAACCACGCAGCGGGATGCGCGCGTCGGCCGGCGACAGCGGCGTCGGGTCGGAACCGTCGTCCGTCATGTCGATCAGCGCCAGACCAGTCACGCCAAGATAGCCCAGCTCGGCGCGCGTGCCCGCGGTCACCGGATAGCGCGCCGGAATCGAGATGCGGACGTGGATTTCGCGCGGGTTGTCCGGGTTGATGGAAATATCCCTCACCTTGCCGACACGGATGCCGCGGTAGCGCACCTGCGCTTGCGGACTCAGGCCACCGACATCGGCCGTGGTCACCAGCAGATACTCCTGTCCGGCGTCGTCCCCGCTGGACAGATACCAGATGGCCAGTCCGACGGCGACACTCATCAGCAGCAGGAACAGACCTGCAGCCAGTGCGTGGGCGCGGCTTTCCATGATCAGCTCCCGCTGCGCGCGAGCACGCGCGACATGCGTTCGGCACAGAAGAAACTGCGGATGAAGGGATGATCGTGTTTCATGACGTGATCAAGTGGACCGTAAGCGAGTATACGTCGCTCGCCGAGCACGGCGACCTGCGTCGCCAGCGCCGCCAGCGTATCGAGATCGTGGGTCACCAGCACCACGGTCAGACCAAGCTGATCGCGCAAGCGGCGGATCAGCGCGACAAAGGCCTCCGAACGGTCCGGATCCAGGCCCGCGGTCGGTTCGTCGAGCAGCAGCAGCTCAGGTTCGAGCGCCAGCGCGCGCGCCAGCGCGACCCGCTTGATCATGCCGCCGGACAGCTCGGCCGGCATCAGCCAGGCATGCTGCGGCTCCAGCTCGACCATGGCGAGCTTGATCATGACCAGATCATGGATGGCATCGCGATCGAGCCAGCGCAGTTCGCGCAGCGGAAAGGCGATGTTCTCCAGCACGTTGAGTGCGGAAAACAGCGCGCCCTGCTGGAACAGCACGCCGAAACGTCGCCGCAGCTGGCGGTCGGCCAGCGCATCGCCGGAAAAGAGCGGCTGACCGAACACGCGTATCTGGCCCTGCTGCGGCCGCAGCAGGCCGATCACCTGGCGCAGCAGTGTGGTCTTGCCGCTGCCCGAACCACCGACCAGCGCCAGCACCTCGCCTGCCGGCAGGGCGAGATCCAGCCCCTCGTGCACGACGTTGCTGCCGAAGCGCGTGACCAAGCCGCGAATGTCGATGACCGCGTCGTTCATGTCGGCATGCCGATGTGGCGCGTGGCAATGGCGAACACCGCGTCGACCAGGATGACGCAGGTGATCGCACTGACCACCGAACGCGTCGTGTTGGCCGACAGGCTTTCGGTGTTCGGCTTGACGGTCAGTCCGAAGTGGCAGGCGACCAGCGCGATCACCAGACCGAAAGCCAGGCCCTTGCCCAGACCGATGCACAGATTGGCGATCGGCACTACGCGCGACAGCGTTTCGAGAAAGAAACCGTAGCTGATGTCGAGCTGTATCGACGCCGCCACCATGCCGCCGAACAGCGCCGCCGACGAGGTCCACAGCACCAGCAGCGGCATCGCAGCCAGCAGCGCCAGCACCTTGGGCAATACCAGCCGCAGCGTGGCCGGCACGCCCATCGTGGTCAGCGCATCGATCTCTTCGGTCACCCGCATCACGCCGAGCTGCGCGGTCATCGCCGAACCGGAGCGACCGGCCACCAGCACCGCCACCAGCACCGGCCCCAGTTCCCGCACGATGCCGATGCCGAGGATGTTGATGATGAATACGTCGGCGCCGAAGGTTTTCAGCTGCAGCGCCGACAGATAGGACAGCACGACGCCGATCAGGAAGCCCACCAGCGCGGTGATCGGCAGCGCCGTCACGCCGGTCTTGTACAGATTGGCCGACAGCTCGCGCAGCGGCGCGTCGTGCGGGCGACGCAATGCGGCGGCGAGATCGAACAGCATCTGGCCGGTCAGCGCGATCATGCCGATCAGCTGGCGCCACAACGCGATGCCGACGCGCCCGAGCGCGACGATCGAATCGCCTGCGCGCGACTTCGGCGCACCGGCGCGGCGGCGCACACCCAGCGCCGCCGCCGACTCCAGCATCCGGCGCGTGCGCGGATCGGCTTCCAGCCCGTCCGGCAGCCGGTCGCCCCAGCCACGCCACAGCACGCTGGCGCCGAGCGAATCAAGGCGGCTCACGGCGGCGAGATTCCAGGTCTCGATCCGGCCTGTTTCGGCCGCGGCGAGTTGCGCGCGCAAGGCGTCGAGGCGCCCTTCCAGTCCCGTCAGCGTCCAGTCGCCGGTCAGCACGGCAACGCGCAACGGCCCGGACATCTCGAACGTAATCGTCGGGACGTCCATGATCTGGCGTTCAGGCGGCCGACTGGCCCTTGGCGCGCTGCGGACGCAGCTTGAGCTCGATGCCTATGGCCGCCCACAGGCGTTGCTCGTCCTGCAGGCTGGCAGCCGTCAGCGGTGACGCCGACAGCCATTCGGCGCGCGCCGACATGACGTAGCCCGCGCCGCTGCGATCAAGGCGCAGCGGCAGTTCGTCGTAGTCGTCGCGGCTGCGATGCAGCAGCACGGCCAGCCGCAGACAGAGGATGAGCGGCCAGTCGCGCAGGTCGGCGGCGGCGGAATTCACCTTTTCCAGCTTGCCGCGATGGGCCAGCACCAGCCGCGCGAGTCGCGCCTGGTCCATGCGCGAGAAACCGGGCATGTCAGCGTTGCCGACGATGTAAGCGCTGTGCTTGTGGTAGCCGGCATGCGCCACCGAAATGCCCAGCTCATGCAGGCGCGCGGCCCAGCTCAGCAGGTGCAGATCCGGATGATCGTCGCCGGCATTCGGTTCGAGCTGCCGGAACAGCTTGAGCGCCGTAGCGTGAACACGATCGGCCTGGCGCTGATCCACCTGGTAGCGGCGCACGAATTGCAGCACGGTCGCATCGCGCAGGTCGCGATGGTGATAGCGCCCGAGCAGGTCGTACAGCACGCCCAGTCGCAGCGCTCCCTCGGAAAAGCTCATGCGTTCGAGACGGAAGGCGTCGAACACCGCAGACATGATAGCGAATCCACCGGCCAGCACTGGCAGCCGATCCGGACGAAGCCCTGCCACACCGAGGCGATTCACGTCGCCGACCCGCAGCAGCAGCGAACGCAGCTTGTCCATGCCTTCACGCGTGAGCGCGCCCTGGCACCAGCCGTTCAGTTCCATGATGTCGAGCAGCGCACGGGCCGTGCCGCTGGAACCGACCGCCTCGTCCCAGCCGAGCGAACGGTAGTCCTGCTCTATGGTCTCCAGTTCGCGTCGCGCCGCCAGTTCGGCCTCGCGCAGCGACTTCTTGTCCATCCGACCGTCCGGGAAATAGCGCAGGCTGAAGGCGACGCAGCCCATGTAGAGCGATTCGAGCGCCATCGGCTCGAAGCTGCGACCGATGATGAACTCGGTCGAGCCACCGCCGATATCGACCACCAGTTGCTGACTGGAAGGATTGGGCAGCGTGTGAGCAACGCCAACGTAGATCAGCCGCGCCTCCTCGCGCCCGGCGATCACCTCGATCGGGAAGCCCAGAGCCGCCTCGGCCTGCGGCAGGAACTGCGGCGCGTTCTTCGCCACGCGCAACGT
Source organism: Methyloversatilis discipulorum (assembly GCF_000527135.1). Taxonomy (NCBI): domain Bacteria; kingdom Pseudomonadati; phylum Pseudomonadota; class Betaproteobacteria; order Nitrosomonadales; family Sterolibacteriaceae; genus Methyloversatilis; species Methyloversatilis discipulorum. The sequence goes on along the minus strand of NZ_AZUP01000001.1, from coordinate 644,844 downwards.
ATTGGTCGCCACCGCGCGCACCTGGTCCGGCGCGAAGCCACGTAGACGCTCGTTGAAACGGGACAGCGCCTCCAGCCCCCTGAGCTGCGAGGCGCCGTCGAGCAGCTTGCCGTGCCCCAGACCGGCCGCCAGGCGGACGGTTTCCTTCACGCCGTCGAGCGGGTAGATCTGGTCATCGATCACCCGCGCCACCTGGAGCCGGAAACTGTTGGACCCGAGGTCGACGGCGGCGAGAAGTTCGTAGCTCATGCGGCGATGCAATAAAAGAGGCCAGCGCGGAGTGTAGCAGCGCGCACGCCGCGCGCCGTCAAGCACGAAGCGCCCGGACGCTGTAATAATTCCATAGCACTTGTGTCACAAAATACCGGGTCGCATAACAACAAGTTCAGAGACAGAAACCGATCATGCCGTCCATCCTGCCGGTGCCCCGCTACGCACCCGATCACTTCATCAACCGCGAACTGTCGCTGATCGCCTTCAACCGGCGCGTACTGGCGCAGGCGGCGGACGAGCGCGTGCCGCTGCTCGAACGGCTGAAATTCCTGTGCATCGTGTCGAGCAACCTCGATGAGTTCTTCGAGGTGCGCATCGGCGGCCTGCGCGAACACATCCGCATGGGCGCACGCGGCGTTACCTCCGACGGCCGCTCGGCTCAGGAGGCGCTGCGCCTGATCGCCGCCGAGGCGCACCAGCTGATCGCCGAACAGTATTCGCTGCTGAACGACGTCATCCTGCCGCTGCTGGAGAAGGAAGGCATCGTCTTCCTGCGCCGCGGCGACTGGACCGAGGCGCAGCGCGAGTGGGTACGCGACTACTTCATGCGCGAGCTGATGCCGGTGCTGACGCCGATCGGACTCGACCCCTCACACCCCTTCCCGCGCGTGCTGAACAAGAGCCTGAACTTCGCCGTCGAGCTTGAAGGCCGCGACGCCTTCGGCCGCAGTTCGCGTTATGCCATCGTGCAAGCGCCGCGCGCGCTGCCGCGGGTGATCAAGCTGCCGAAGGACCTGACCGGCGTTGACCACGGCTTCGTGTTCCTGTCGTCGGCCATGCACATGAATGTCGGCGACCTGTTCGAAGGCATGAATGTGCTCGGCTGCTACCAGTTCCGCGTCACCCGCAACTCCGACCTCTTCCTCGACGAGGAAGAGGTGAAGAACCTGCGCCAGGCGCTGCAGGGCGAACTGCCGCAGCGCCACTACGGCGACGCCGTGCGCCTCGAAGTCGCGGACAACTGCTCCGAACACATGGCGGATTTCCTGCTGCAGCAGTTCAACCTGACGCGCGACGACCTCTACCGCGCACCGGGCATCGTGAACCTCGTGCGCCTGATGCAGGTGCCAGACTGGGTCGAGCGCCCGGATCTGAAATACCCGCCCTTCGTGCCCCAGGTGCCGCGCGCGATGGAGAAGCGCTACGACATCTTCGCGATGATCCGCAAGCAGGACCTGCTGCTGCATCACCCCTTCCAGTCCTTCAAGCCGGTGATCGACCTGGTACAGCAGGCGGTCGACGACCCGGAAGTCGTGGCGATCAAGATGACGGTGTACCGTACCGGCACCGATTCCGTGCTGATGGAAGCCCTGGTACGTGCCGCGCTGAAGGGCAAGGAAGTCACTGTCGTGGTCGAACTGATGGCGCGCTTCGACGAAGAAGCGAACATCAACTGGGCGTCGCGCCTCGAAGAGGCCGGCGCGCATGTCGTGTATGGCGTATTCGGCTACAAGACGCACGCCAAACTGCTGATGGTGGTGCGGCGCGAACAGGTGGACGGCGTGCATCGCTTCCGCCGCTTCGTGCACCTCGGTACCGGCAACTACCACCCGCGCACCGCGCGCTTCTACACCGACTTCGGCCTGATGACCGCGAACGAGCAGATCGGCGAAGACGTGAACGAAGTATTCAAGCAGCTGACCGGCCTCGGCCACGCCGGCACGCTCACCCACCTTTGGCAGGCACCCTTCACGCTGCACAGCAATGTCATCGCCGCCATCGGGCAGGAAGCGGAGAACGCCCGCGCCGGCCGCAAGGGTCGCATCATCGCCAAGATGAATTCGCTGGTCGAGGACGAAACCATCGAAGCGCTCTACGCGGCCAGCCAGGCCGGTGTCGACATCGACCTCATCGTGCGCGGCGTCTGCGCGCTGCGCCCGGGCGTGCCCGGCCTGTCGGACAAGATCACCGTACGCTCGGTGGTCGGTCGCTTCCTCGAACACTCGCGCATCTATCACTTCCATGCCGATGGCGAAGAAAAGCTCTACCTCGCCAGCGCCGACTGGATGGAGCGCAACTTCTTCCGCCGCATCGAGGTGGCCTTCCCGGTGCTCGATCCGAAGCTGAAGCGACGCATCATGAAAGAGGGTCTGCGCCCCTATCTGCTGGACAACAGCCAGTCGTGGGAAATGGAACCGGATGGCCGCTACCGGCGACGGGTATCGCGCGCCGCGCGGCATTGCGCACAGGACACGCTACTGGCGGAGTATTCGCGCGGCGCTCTGTGAGCGCCTCACGGCACTCAAGCGGCGGGGGCGCGCTGCCGTAGACGGGGTGTGTGCCCAATCTCCGGAAGCGCCCCCAGGTGAAAGCTGTCCCCTCCATCGTGCTGATCGCGTGCGCAGTCGCCCTGACCGCGTGCGACAAGTTGCCCATTCCCGATCCCAATCGCGCCGCGGCGCAGAAGGAGCTGGAGGCCAAGGCCGTCGGCGGCGCCTGCCGCCACGCTGGCCGCGCACTCGAGGACTGTTACGCCTTGAACCCGAAGGCGTCGAAGGCCGCCATCTTCGCCGGTTGGCGCGAAATGAACGACTACATGACGCAGAACAAGATCGAGGTCGTGCTGCCGACGGTCAGCCCGAAAAACACCCGCAAACTGAAGCCGGTCGACGCCGAAACGGTCGCCGACGAGGCAGTGGCGGACGACGCACCGGCCGCGAAGGAAACACACGGCAGCCGGAACCCTGCGCTGACCGCAGGCTGATCCTCAGTCGACAGGACAATGAAAAAGGGCCCGGTGATTACCGGGCCCTTTTTCATTCGGCGCTGGACTCAGCGCGCGCTGACCAGTTCGCTCACGTCGCGTCCATCGACCCTTACCCGGGCCAGCGTGACGTCGCCGGCATCCATGCCCAGCGGTTCGATGCTGACACGGCCCGAATCCAGCAGTTGCTGCAGGCGCTGCTTGGCCATGCCGGACGCGCCAGCCATTTCTATGCCGTCCAGGCCGGCTGCACGGACGCGGACGCCGTCCGCGTAGAAGGTGCTGCCATCGACGGCGTAGTGGCGCTGCGCCGGCGGCTTGGGCGGACGGAAGGCCGGCACCGCGACAGCGAGCGGCGCCGAGCGCTTGGCCGCCGCCTGCACGGTGGGCGAAACACGTTTCTTGGAGGCGATCTTGGCCGCAGGGCGGACCGCCGACTTGACCTGTTTGCCGCTGGCGACCGAACGCGCGGCATGCGCAACGTCGGCGGCAAACATCGAAAATCCGAAAACCAGCGTCAGGGCATAGAGGCCCGGGCGTCGAAACATCATGCACGTCTCCCACTGTTGATGCCGCGAACGATCTTGAAAGCCGATCAATTTCGCGTGCCAGTTTGTTGTTTCGGATAAATTTTCCAAATCTTAACCATTGCAGCACGATGACGCCAGCCCCGGGAGGCCATTCGTCGCCCGCAGCAGGCGCCGGCGGCGCAACGTACAATGCGCGCTCTCCGGATTCCACCCCTGAACACCCCCATGCTTTGCGTCTTCGGTATCAAGCGTTGCGACACCATGTCGCGTGCCTTCGCCTGGCTTGCCGACCGGCACATCGACTTCCAGCTGCATGACTACAAGAAGGATGGCGTGCCGGCGGACGCGCTGGCCGACTGGATACGCCGCGCCGGCTGGCAGGCCGTCGTCAATACGCGCGGCACCACCTTCCGCAAGCTGCCGCCCGAGCAAACCGCCGATCTCGACGCCGATCGCGCCTTCGCGCTGCTCAGCGCCAACCCGTCGGCCATCCGCCGGCCCATCGTCGACCACGACGGCGAACTGCTGATCGGTTTCGACCCGCAACGCTGGTCGGAGGTGCTCGGATGAGCGCATCTGACCTGATCCAGCGCTTCATGTTCGAAGGTCTGGACATACGCGGCGCCCGCGTGCGCCTGTCCGAGGGCTGGCAGTCCATGCTGCGCGGCCGCGGCTACGGACCCGTCGTGACGCGCCTGCTCGGCGAAGTGACCGTGGTGTCGCTGATGGTGGGCGGCCAGCTCAAGCAGCCGGGCCGGCTGACGGTTCAGGTGCGCGGCAATGGCGCCATGGGCATGCTGGTGGTCGATTGCGACCAGCAACTGCGCATCCGCGGCATGGCGAGTGCGCCGGCCGATCTGGTCGAAGCACCGCTGCCCGAACTGCTGGGCGACGGCCATCTGGTGATGACCATGCAGCCCGAAAGCTCGCCTACGCCTTACCAGAGCGTGGTACCGCTCGAAGGCGCCACCGTGGCCGAGGTGTTCGAACACTTCCTCGAACAGTCCGAACAGCAGCCCACCGCCTTGTGGCTGGCTGCCGACGGCGACACGGCGAGCGGATTGTTCCTGCAGAAGCTGCCGGGCGCCGATCAGCGCGACACCGACGGCTGGGCCCGTGTGTGCCATCTGGCCGCCACGGTGACGCCCGACGAACTGAAGACGCTGGACACCGAAACACTGCTCAGCCGACTGTTCCACGAGGAGATACAGGCCGGCGGAATCCGCGTGTTCGAGGCACAGACGCCGCGCCATCACTGCCCGCGTGACGAGGAAAAGGTCCGTCGACTCGTGCTGTCGCTGGGCCGCGCCGAGGTCGAATCCATCCTCGCCGAGAAGGGCGAGCTGCACATCCATGACGACATGTGCAATCACGACTACCGCTTCAGCGCGGCCGACATCGCCCGCCTGTTCGGCGATCCGCCGGCTGCGGTGCATTGAAGCGCCGTGTTGCCCGCAGGTCGGGCACTGAGTAGACTTTCGACATTTCCCGCGGACTCCCCATGGCGCGCAAGCCCGATACTTCGGCCATAGAACTTAAAAGCGCCACGCTCGAAGCGATGCGTGCCGTGCTGCGCAGCAACGACAGCATAGCCATCGCCGCAGCGCTCGACGCGCGGCTCGGCAGCATGCCCGGCTTCTTTTCCGGCGAACCGGTGGTGATCGACTGCAGCGAACTGCCGGCCGACGCCCGCCCCGATCTGCCGGCCATCCGCGACGCACTGGGCCGTCACGCGCTGACCGCAGTCGCCGTGCAGGCCGCGTGCGATGCAGCAGCGGACGACGCGCGCGCGCTCGGCATGGCCGTACTGGCCGCCGACAGCGCACCCCGCTCCGTGCCCACCCCGGCGCCGGAGCCCGTGCCGACGCCGGAAATTTCGGCCCCGGCGCCTGCACCAGCCCCTGAACCGGTGGCGGCAGCTGTGCCGGAAGCCGTGGTCACGCAGGCGCAGCGACGCACCGAAATCATCGACAAGCCCCTGCGCTCGGGTCAGCGCATCTATGCCCGCGGCTGCGATCTGGTCGTGCTGGCCATGGTCAGCGCTGGCGCCGAAGTGATCGCCGACGGCAACATCCACATCTACGCACCGCTGCGCGGCCGCGCGCTGGCCGGCGCCTCGGGCGACACGCAGGCGCGCATCTTCACCACCTGCTTCGAGGCGGAACTGGTATCGATCGCCGGCGTGTACAGGACCTTCGAACACACGGCCAGCGGCGAACTGCTGCGCCGACCGGCGCACGTGCGCCTGGAAGACCATTCGGACAAACAGGTATTGACCGTCGCCGCTTTGGCGACCACCTGAATCACAAGAGGGAGAACACAGTGACCCGTATCGTAGTCGTGACATCCGGCAAGGGCGGCGTGGGCAAGACCACCACCAGCGCCGCGTTTTCGTCCGGCCTTGCACTGCGCGGCAAGAAGACCGCGGTGATCGATTTCGACGTCGGCCTGCGCAACCTCGACCTCATCATGGGCTGCGAACGCCGCGTGGTGTATGACTTCGTGAACGTGATCCACGGCGAAGCCAACCTGACGCAGGCGCTGATCAAGGACAAGCACTGCGACAACCTGTTCGTGCTGCCGGCCTCGCAGACGCGCGACAAGGACGCACTGACCGAGGAAGGCGTCGAGAAGGTGCTGAAGGACCTCGCCGACATGGGTTTCGACTACATCGTCTGCGACTCGCCGGCCGGCATCGAGCACGGTGCGGTGATGGCGCTCACCTTCGCCGATGAGGCGGTCATCGTGACCAATCCGGAAGTCAGTTCGGTGCGCGACTCGGACCGCATCCTCGGCATCCTGCAATCGAAATCGCGCCGCGCGCGCGACGGCCGCGAGCCGGTGAAGGAACATCTGGTGGTCACCCGCTACTCGCCCAAGCGCGCCGTTGAAGGCGAGATGCTGAGCCACGTCGACGTGCAGGAAATCCTGCGCATTCCGGTGCTGGGCGTGATCCCGGAATCGGAAATCGTGCTGCAGGCCTCGAACCAGGGCACGCCGGCCATCCACATGGAAGGCAGCGACGTCGCCCAGGCGTACGAAGACGTGGTCGCGCGCTTCCTCGGCGAGGAGCGTCCGCTGCGCTTCGTCGACTACGAAAAGCCCGGCCTGCTCAAGCGCCTGTTCGGAGGGAAGTAAGCATGTCCCTGCTTTCCCTGATCTTCGGCCAGAAGCAGAAGACCGCTTCGATCGCGAAGGAACGCCTGCAGCTCATCATCGCGCGCGAACGCGGATCGAACTCGGCGCCCGACTTCCTGCCGGCGCTGCAGCAGGAACTGGTGGCGGTGATTTCCAAGTACGTGCGCGTGAACCCGGAAGACATCAAGGTCCAGCTCGAAAAGCAGGACAACTACGAGGTACTCGAAGTCAACATCGTGCTGCCCGAGCAGCGCAATTGAGCCTCGCTACGCTGTTGGGCAGCGGCCGCACGAAGACACCGCGTAACTCGATAGACGTGTCCGAGGCGGCCGGCGTGCGCTACCTGCACTTCGGTTCCGAATGGGTGCAGGGCGCCATGCGCGTCGCGCGCCCGTTCGCGCTGGAGCTCGAATACACGCGCGAAATGATGCTGCCGCTGCTGTTCGCGCCGAACGATGCGTGGCCTGCGCGCGTGCTGGTGATCGGGCTGGGCGCGGGCTCAGTTACCAAATTCCTGCATCGTTACTGCCCGCAGTCGACCATCACCGTGGTCGAGATCGATCCGCGCATGCCGGCCATTGCGGCGATGCATTTCCGGCTGCCGGCCGAGGATGAGCGCCTGCGCATCGTCATCGACGACGGCGCGAAATTCATCGCCGAAAGCGAGACGGAGTGGGATTTCATCCTGGTCGATGGCTATGACCACCGGGCGCGTGCCAATGCGCTCGACACCGCCGCCTTCCATCAGCACTGCCGCGCACACCTGGCCGCCGACGGGCGCGTCAGCCTGAACATGTTCGGCCGCACGCGCGGCTTCCGTGCTAGTGCGCAGCGCCTGATCGACGCCCACGACGGGCGGGCGCTGGTGCTGCCCTCGCTGGACGAAGGCAACGCGATCTGTATCGCCGGCGGCGCCGAAACGATAGACCTGTCGCTCGACACCTTGCGCGAGCGCGCCCGCCAGCTGCGCGCGCAGACCACGCTGAATCTGACGCCCACCCTGAGCCGTCTGGAAAAGGCAGGTTATTGCCCCGGCGGCCGGCTCACGCTCTGAGCGGGCAACAAAAAAGCCGGCAATGCCGGCTTTTTTGTTGGCGCGAAGGCGAACTCAGCGACGGGTGACCAGCGGACCGGCCTGCGACGCGAAGTAGGCGGCCAGATCGGCCATGTCCTGGTCGCTCAGCGCACCGACCTGAGCCGCCATGATGGCGTTCTTGCGCGTGCCCTTCTTGTATTGCTGCAGCGCCTGCAGCAGGTAGTCCTCGTGCTGACCACCGATGCGCGGGAAGGCCGGCGCCGGGCTGTTGCCGTCGGCACCATGACAGGCGGCGCAGGCAGCGGACTTTTCCTTGCCCTTGGCGGCATCGCCGGCGTGGGCGACAGACATGCCCACCATGGCGGCGAGCGCAACGAATGCGAATTTCTTCATCATGGCCTGCGTTCCTTATTTCTGGGCGCCGTAGTAGGCGGCGAGGTCGGCCATGTCCTGCTCGGTCAGGCTGGCAGCGATACCGGTCATCGTCGGGTGCTTGCGGTCACCGTTCTTGTAGGCCTGCAACGCGGCCACGATGTACTCCGGGTACTGACCGCCGATGCGGGGCACCTTGTAGGTCTTCGGGAATGCGGTCTGGTAGCCCGGAATGCCGTGACAGCCGACGCACATCGAAATCTTGTCCTTGGCTGCGTCGGCATTGCCCTCAGCAGCGAAGGCGAGCGGGCTGGCGCAGACGGCTACGACAGCAAGAAGGGTCCTGGCGCTCATCGAGTCTCTCTTCTTATGGGTTGAAGTGGATTCCTGCAAAATCGCGGCGCAGTTTAGCCAAGTACTTGATGAGCGTCAAAATTAGTGCGCCGCAACAGTGCTTGTCGACCGCGCCGCAGGCGCCTCCCGTCAGGCCACCGAGGTATCGACCACGAGGCGGCCGCGCACCTGTCCGTCGATGAAACGCGGCGCCACCGCGATCACGTCGGACAGCGGCACCACCTGCGTGATGCGATCCAGCAGGTCCAGCGGCATGTCGCGCACGATGCGGGCCCAGGCCGCCTCGCGCGGGGCGCGCGCGACGGTGACGCTGTTGATGCCATAGAGGGTGACACCACGCAGGATGAACGGCGCCACCGTAGCCGGGAAGTCCATGCCTTGCGCCAGTCCGCAGGCCGCCACCGCACCGTTCTCGCGCGTCGCCGCGCAGGCATTGACCAGCGTGTGCGAGCCGACGCTGTCGACGACGCCCGCCCAGCGCTCCTTCGCCAGCGGCCGGCCGGGCGCCGACAGCGTGGCGCGGTCGATCACCGATTCGGCGCCCAGCGACTTCAGGTAGTCGGTCTCTGCCAGCCGGCCGGTGCTGGCCACCACGCGGTAACCGAGCCTGGCCAGCAGCGCTACTGCGACCGAACCAACGCCGCCGCTGGCGCCGGTCACCAGCACCTCGCCGTCGCCCGGCTGCAGGCCGTGACGTTCCAGCGCCATGACGCACAGCATGGCGGTGAAACCGGCCGTGCCGACCGCCATTGCATGCATCGCATCGAGCCCGGCCGGCAGACCCACCAGCCAGTCGCCCTTCACCTGCGCGCGCTGAGCCAGACCGCCCCAGTGACCTTCGCCAACCCCGAAACCGGTCAGCACCACCGCGTCGCCGGCCTTCCACAGCGGGTGACTGCTCTGCTCCACCGTGCCGGCGAAATCGATGCCCGGCACCATGGGCCACTTGCGCACGATGGGGCTGCGCCCGGTGATGGCCAGCGCGTCCTTGTAGTTCAGGCTGGACCAGCTGACGGCGACGCGCACATCGCCTTCCGGCAGCGCTGATTCGTCAAGATCCTTGAGGCTGGCGATCGTCTTGCCGCCCTCGCCCTGCTCCAGCAATATGCCTTTGAACATTCTTTCCTTCCTCCGGTCGTTGGCGTGGGTACGTCGTCGATGACGTATCCCGGTGCCGGGCAAGCATACTGCACCCTGACCGTAAGCTTTTCCGCCCGTGGGCGGTCTGCTGCCGTACAGACATCGAGGACCTCTCTGCATGCACGCCACCCTGCCGCTGCTGTCCCGCACCGATTTTCCGCCGCTGCGCCGGCGCCACACCGAAGTGCTGCAGGTCAATCTGGGCTACACCTGCAACCAGAGCTGCCTGCACTGTCACGTGAATGCCGGACCGACGCGCACCGAACAGATGAGCGCCGAGAACATCCGCGCCGTGCTCGACTTCATCCGCGCCAGCGACATCCGTCAGCTCGATCTGACCGGCGGCGCGCCGGAAATGAATCCGCACTTCCGCAGCGTGGTTACCGAGGCGCGCGCGCTCGGCGTCGCGGTGATGGACCGCTGCAACCTCACCATCCTGTCCGAACCGGGCCACGAGGGATTGGCGACATTCCTGGCCGAACAGGGCGTGCAGGTGACCGCGTCGCTGCCCTGTTACCTGGAGGATAACGTCGACCGCCAGCGCGGCAATGGCGTGTTCGCGCGCAGCATCGCCGGACTGAAGCAACTGAACGCGCTCGGCTACGGCCGTGCCGGCAGCGGTCTCGAACTGAATCTGGTGTTCAACCCGCAAGGCCCTGCCCTGCCGCCGCCGCAAGCCCAGCTCGAAGCGGCGTATCGCGAGCATCTGGGCCGCGAGTACGGCATCGTGTTCACCCGGCTGCTGACGCTGGCCAACATGCCGATCCAGCGCTTCGGCTCGACGCTGGTATCGAAAGGCCAGTTCGCCGATTACATGGAACTGCTGCGCGGCGCCCACCGCGACGACAACCTTCAGCACGTGATGTGCCGCAACCAGTTGAGCGTGGACTGGCAGGGCCACGTCTACGACTGCGATTTCAACCAGATGCTGGGCCTGCCGCTGCGCGTCGAGGGGCGGCCGCGCACCCATCTGTCGCAACTGCTGGGGCGCGACCTCGACGGCAATCCGGTGGTGGTGGCCGATCACTGCTATGGCTGCACCGCCGGACAGGGTTCGTCCTGTGGCGGCGCACTGAACTGAGGTCGACGCGATGAACGATCCGCTGCTTTTCGGTGCCGCCTTCTGGGGCTTTCTCATCCTGTACGGCGCCGGCATGTACGCGCTGTCGCCGCGCGCGGTCGGTCACGCCGGCTTCTTCCGCGGCCACGACGAAGCGGGCCGCCCGGCTGCCACATGGGCGCTCGGCGCCAGCATCTTCATTTCGTGGATATTCGCCAAGTCCATCACCAACGCGGCCAACCTCGGCGCCACCTACGGCATCGTCGGCGGCCTCGCCTACGCCACCTACTGGCTGTCCATCCCGCTCGCCGGCTGGGCCATCCTGCGGCTGCGTCGCAGGTATGCGGCGACCGGTCTGCTGTCCTTCCTGATCACCCGTCACGGCCGTCTGGCGGCGCTGGCTTTTTCGCTGGCCATCCTCGTTCGACTGTTCAACGAAGTGTGGAGCAACACCTCGGTGGTTGGTGGCTACTACGGCGAAGCGGGTTCGGCCGGTTTTATCGGTGCGGCGCTGCTGTTTACCGCGGCCACGCTGTTCTACAGCCTGAAGGGTGGACTGCGGTCTTCCATCTACACCGACGTGCTGCAGACCGTGCTGTTCGTCGGCTTCTTCGCCGTCGTCATGCTGATGGTGCTGCCGACGCACGGACCGGCGACGCTGCTGTCGACCGGCGACTGGCGCCTCGACGCCGGCGTCGACCTGCTGCTGGTGGCCGCACTGCAGGTACTGTCATACCCCTTCCACGACCCGGTGCTGACCGACCGTGGCTTCATCACCGACGAGCGCCGCATGCTGCGCGCCTTCGTCTGGGCCGGCGTGCTCGGCTTCGCCTGCATCCTGCTGTTTTCGCTGGTCGGCGTGCACGCACGGCTGGAAGGCATCGCCGGCGGCGACAACGTGCCGGCGGCACTCGCCCGCAGCATGGGACCGGCGGCGCTGTTCGTGATGACCATCGTGATGGTCGCGGCCGCCGGTTCGACGCTGGACTCGACCTTCTCTTCGGTCGCCCGCCACGTCGCGCAGGAACTGCCGCAACTGGCCGGCCGCCCGGAGCCGGTGCGCGCCATCGGCGTCGGCATGCTGGCGATGGCGGCGATCGCGCTGCTCGGCAACATTCCGATGATCGCCGGCACCGACATCCTGAAGGCGACGACGATCAGCGGCACCATGGTGATCGGGCTGGCGCCGATCTTCCTGCTGGCCGGTTTCACGCAGCCCGGCACGCGCGCCGCCGCGCTCTCCTTCCATCTCGCCTTCTGGACCGGCATGATCCTCGGCGTGCTGCTTGCCGCCAATCTGATACCGGACAGCTGGGCCATCGGCAGCGGCAAGTACGCCAAGCTGCTCGGCGTCAATCTTTACGGGCTGCTGCTGTGCACGGCCGGCTACCTGCTGCCTTCCCTGCTGACACGACGGGCGCCATGACTATGGACGACGACATCGCGCACAGCAGGCCCGGCCGCAGCTGCCCGCTGCACTACCGTTACGGTGCAGGCGCACTCGCCAGTACCGCGCACGACCTCGCGGCCGACACGCTGTACGTGGTCGGCGGCCTGTACGGCAACCGCCCCGCGCTCGACGCGCTCGTCCGCCTGCTGGAAGGCGAGCGCGGCCCGGTGCGCGTGCTGTTCAACGGCGACTTCCACTGGTTCGACATCGACGCCGCCCACTTCGCCGACGTGCAGCGCCGCGTGCTCGCCTTCGATGCAATCGCCGGCAATGTCGAGGCCGAACTGGCCGATGACACGGACGACGCCGGTTGCGGCTGCGCCTACCCGGACGAGGTGCCGGAAGCAGTGGTCACCCGCTCGAATCTGATCCACGCCCGGCTGTCGCAGACCGTGCGCCACGACCCGATGTGGCGCGGCGAACTGGCGGCGCTCGATTACTGGCGCGCGGTGCGCGTCGGCGAGGCACGCGTCGGTGTGGTCCACGGCGACGCCCATGCGCTCGCCGGCTGGACTTTCGACGCGCGCGCGCTGCACGACCCGGCGCAGCGCGCAGCGCACGAAGCGGCCTTCGCTGCCGCCCGCTGCGACGTGTTCGCCTGCAGCCACACCTGTCTGCCCGCGCTTGCGCGCTTCGGAGAGGGCGCAGTGATCAACAACGGCGCCGCCGGCATGCCCAACTTCCGCGGCGCGCTGCATGGCGTCGTATCGCGCATCGCCGTCACGCCGTCGCCGCATAGTCCTCTGTACGGCACCCGCGTCCGTGGCGTGCATATCGACGCCTTGCCGCTGCATTACGACCACGCCCGCTGGCTGGACGAATTCGACAATCAGTGGCCGGCCGCTTCGCCCGCCGCGCTGAACTACCGCGAACGCATCCTGCGCGGACCGCAGTGGACACCCCGCGACGCCGCACCATGAACGCGCGCAAACTGGCCCTGCTGCTGGTACTGCTCGCGCTGGTCGGCGCCTTTTTCGTGTTCGACCTCGGCCGCTTTTTCGATCTCGCCTGGTTCAAGGCGCAGCAGCAGATGCTGAACGAGCGCGTCGCCGCAGCGCCATGGACGGCGGCGGCAATCTACTTCGTGGTCTATGTCGCCGTCACCGCGCTGTCGCTGCCCGGCGCAGCGGTGATGACGCTGGCCGGCGGCGCGCTGTTCGGCTTCTGGGTGGCGCTCGCGCTGGTGTCCTTCGCCTCCAGCCTGGGCGCCCTGCTCGCCTTCCTGATCGCGCGCTTCCTGCTGCGTGACTGGGTACAGGCCAAAGTGGGCAAGTCACTCGACGCGATTAACCGCGGCGTCGAACGCGACGGCGCTCTTTACCTGTTCACGCTGCGTCTGGTGCCCGCATTCCCCTTCTTCGTCATCAACCTGGCGATGGCACTGACCCGGCTGCCGGCACGCACCTTCTACTGGGTGAGTCAGGTCGGCATGCTGGCCGGCACCGCGGTGTACGTGAATGCGGGCACCCAGCTCGGGCAGATCGACTCGCTCGCCGGCATCCTGTCGCCCGGCCTGATCGGCGCCTTCGTGCTGCTGGGCCTGTTCCCGCTGATCGCGCGCAAGCTGATCGATGTCGTGCGCGCCCGTGCCGTCTACAAACGCTGGCCGCAGCCGGCGCGCTTCGACCACAACGTGGTGGTGATCGGCGGTGGCAGTGCCGGGCTGGTTACGGCCTACATCGCGGCCGCCGTGAAGGCCAGCGTGGCACTGGTCGAGAAGCACCGCATGGGCGGTGACTGCCTGAATACCGGCTGCGTGCCGTCGAAGGCACTGATCCGCTCGGCGCGCTTCGTCGCGCAGGCCGCGAAGGCGCAATCGCTGGGCATGAAGTCGGCGCAGGTGGACTTCGATTTCGCCGACGTGATGGAGCGCGTCGCCCGCGTCGTACGCACGATAGAGCCGCACGACTCGGTCGAGCGCTACCACGCGCTCGGCGTCGACTGCATTCAAGGCAATGCGCGCATCACCTCGCCATGGACGGTCGAGGTCTATGGCGAAGACGGCCGAGCGCGCACGCTGAGCACGCGCAACATCGTCATCGCCGCCGGCGCCCGCCCCTTCGTGCCGCCGATACCGGGCATCGAAGAGATGGAGGTACTGACCTCGGACACCGTATGGTCGCTGCGCACGCTGCCGCAACGCCTGCTGGTGCTGGGCGGTGGGCCGATAGGGTGCGAGCTGGCGCAGGCCTTCGCCCGCTTCGGTGCCGCGGTGACCCAGGTCGAGATGGCAGAGCGGCTGATGCTGCGCGAAGATCCCGAGGTGTCGGCGCTGGTCGAGAAGCAGTTCGCCGCCGACGGCGTGCAGGTGCTGACCCGGCACAAGGCGGTACGCTTCGCGGTCGAAGGCGATGAGCGCGTGCTGTACGCCGAAGGCGCGGCCGGCGAGGTGCGCGTGGCATTCGACGCATTGCTGTGCGCGGTCGGCCGCACGCCGAATGTCAGCGGCTACGGACTGGAGGAACTGGGCATCGCGCTGCGCCCGAACCGCACGGTCGACACCAATGACTACCTGCAGACGCTGTATCCCAACATCTACGCCTGCGGCGACGTGACCGGTCCTTACCAGTTCACGCACATGGCGGCCCATCAGGCCTGGTATGCGGCGGTCAATGCGCTGTTCGGCCGCTTCCGCCGTTTCCGCGTCGATTACTCGGTCGTCCCCTGGGCCACCTTCACCGAACCGGAGGTCGCCCGCGTCGGCCTCAACGAAAGCGAAGCCGCCGAAAAGGGCGTGCCCTTCGAAGCGACCGTCTACGGGCTTGACGACCTCGACCGCGCCATCGCCGACGAAGCCGCGCACGGCTTCGTCAAGGTGCTGACGGTGCCCGGGCGCGATCGCATACTGGGCGTCACCATCGTCGGCGAACACGCTGGCGAACTGATCGCCGAATACGTGCTGGCGATGCGCCACGGACTGGGACTGAACAAGCTGCTCGGCACGATACACATCTACCCGACCATGAACGAGGCGAACAAGTACGCCGCCGGCGTGTGGAAGCGCGCGCACGCGCCGCAGAAGCTGCTCGAATGGGTGGGCCGCTATCACGCGTGGATGCGCGGATGAACCGGCTGTCCATCATCGTGCCGGTGCTGGACGAGGCGCCGGGCATCGTCGCGACGCTGCAGGCGCTGCAGCCGCTGCGCGCGGCCGGTGCGCAGATCATCGTCGCCGACGGCGGCAGCCGCGACGACAGCTGCGCGCTGGCGCGGCCCTTGTGCGACGTGCTGGTCGCGTCGTCGCGAGGGCGCGCGCTGCAGATGAATGCCGGCGCCGCGCGTGCCCGCGGCGAGGTGCTGCTCTTCCTGCACGCCGACAGCGCGCTGCCGGACGGCGCGACCTTGCTGATCGACAACGCGCTCGACAGCGGCGCGCAGTGGGGCCGCTTCGACGTCGCGATCGAAGGCCGCTCGCCGCTGCTGCGCGTGGTTGCCTTCATGATGAATCTGCGCTCGCGCCTGTCCGGCATCGCCACCGGCGACCAGGCGATTTTCTGCACGCGTGCGCTGTTCGACCACCTCGGCGGCTTCGCCCCGATCGCGCTGATGGAAGACATCGACTTCTCGCGCCGCGCACTGAGCCTCAGTGCGCCAGCCTGTCTGCGGGCACGCGTACGCACCTCGGGGCGCCGCTGGGAGAAGCATGGCGTGTTGCGTACTGTGTGGCTGATGTGGCGCCTTCGCCTGCGTTACTTCTTCGGCGCCGACCCGCAGGCGCTGGCACGCAGCTATCGGCCGCACCATGACTGAGTCGACTGCGGTACTGGTGTTCGCCCGCGCGCCAGTACCGGGCGCTGCAAAGACGCGGCTGATGCCAGCACTCGGCGCCGACGGCGCGGCGCGCGCCAGCGCAGCGCTGACAAGGAGAGCGCTGCGCGCCGCGATCGAGGCCGGCATCGGCACGGTCGAGCTGTGGTGCGCACCCGATTGCGGTCACCCCTTCTTTACCGACTGCGCGCGCGACTTCGGGGTCACGCTGCATGCACAGTCGGCAGGCGACGTCGGCCGGCGCATGGCGCAGGCCTTCGACGACGCACTGTCGCGGCACGCGCGCGTCGTGCTGATCGGCGCCGACGCGGTGTCGCTGCAGGCCGCCGATCTGGCGGCCGCCGCCGCTGCGCTGCGCGACCACGACGCCGCCTTCGCGCCCGCCGAGGACGGCGGCTACCTGCTGGTGGCGCTGCGCAGCCGGCAGCCGGCGCTGTTCGACGGCCCGATCTGGGGCACCCCTTCGGTATGGACGCAGACACGCGCGCGCCTCGACGTGCTGGGCCTGCGCACCAGCGTGCTGCCGACCGGCTACGACGTCGATCACCCGGCCGACTGGCAGCGCGCGCTGCGCGAAGGCCTGCTGGAGGGCGACGCATGCTGACCCGTCTGCGCCTGCTGCTGTGGGCGGCCGCGCTGGCGCTGGCCGGCGAGGTGTGTGCGGACAGCGCATTGCCGCGCTTTTCGTCGCAGTCAGCCGGTGCCGCCATCGCCGGCTGGACACCGTGGACGCTGGGTGGGAAGGCCGCACCGGCCGACTTCCGCCTGAGCGCGCTGGACGGGCAGACCGTGCTGCGCGCCGAAGCCGTCAATGCCGCGTCGGCGCTGATCCACGCCGGCCGCTTCGACACCACCGCAACGCCCTGGCTGAACTGGCGCTGGCGCGCCGACCGTCTGCCGGCCGGCAACCGCTTCGCCACTCGCGACGGCGACGACTACGTGCTGCGCGTCTATGTGCTGTTTGACTACGACATCGCCAAGCTGCCCTTCGGAGCCCGCACGAAGCTGCGCATCGCCCGCGCGCTGCACGGCGACCAGGTGCCCGCCGCCGTGCTCTGCTACGTCTGGGACAACCGCGTGCCTGCGGGCACGCGCGCCTGGAGCGCCTACACCGATCGCGTGCGCATGATCGCGGTCGAGGGCGACGGCGCGCCGACCGGCGTCTGGCGCAATGCCAGCCGCAACCTGCGCGACGACTTCCGCGAAGCCTTCGGCGAGGACGCTCCGCCGGTGATCGGCGTCGTCGTCGCGGCCGACACCGACAACACCGCCGGCAGTTCGCTCGGCCATTTCGGCGACCTGTCGCTCGACGCCCAGCCGCTGCCATGACAAAGCTGGTACTGCTCGGCGGCGGCCACGCCCAGCTCTTCGTGCTCGAAGCCTTCGCCCGACAGCGGCCGGACGCCGACATCCGTCTGATCACGCCCGAGGCATTGACGCCCTACTCCGGCATGCTGCCCGGCGTGCTGGCTGGTCACTACGGTGCGCGTCAGGCCTGCATCGACCTGCGCCCGCTGGCCGAACGCGCCGGCTGCCAGCTCATGCTGGATCGCGCCATCGGCATCGACGGCACACACCGCCGGATCACGCTGGCCGGCGGCGAAGTGATCGACTACGACCTGCTGTCCATCGACACTGGTTCGACCCCGCAGCGCCCCGACATTCCCGGCGCGGCCGAGTACGCGCAGCCGGTGAAGCCGATCGCCGACCTGCTCGCGCGCTGCGCAGTCGTGACGCCGGCTGCCGTCAGCGTGCTGGGCGGCGGCGCGGCCGGCGTCGAGGTGGTGATGGCCTTGCACCACCGCTGGCCCGCAGCGCACTGCACATTGATCGAGCGCGGCGCCACGCCACTCGGCGGACTGGGAGAGCGGCTGCAGCGCAGCATCGGCGCCGAACTCGCTCGTCAGCACATCGATGTCGTCACCGGCGCAGCCGTCACGCGGATCGACGCGGACGCCATCCGGCTGGACGACGGCCGCACCCTCGCCAGCGATTTCACCGTGCTCGCCACCGGCGCCGCAGCACCGGCCTGGCTGCGGGGCAGCGGACTGGCGCTGGACGCGCGCGGCTTCGTCGATGTCGGTGCCACGCTGCAATCGACCTCGCACCCCGAGGTGTTCGCCGCCGGCGACGTCGCAACGCTGAGTGCATCGCCGCGGCCGAAGTCGGGGGTCTACGCGGTGCGCGCCGGACCACCGCTGGCCGCCAACATCGCACGCGTGCTGGCCGGTCAGCCGCCGCTCGACTGGCGTGCGCAGCGGCACGCGCTGATGCTCCTCGCCTGCGGCCGCCGCCACGCCATCGCCGCGCGCGGCGGCTGGGTGCTCAAGGGTGACTGGGTCTGGCGCTGGAAGGACGTGATAGACCGCGGCTTCGTGCGCCGCTTCGATCCGCAGGCTGACAGCGAGACGGCCGCGGGCTGAGGACGATCAGTTCGGGGGCACAGGCGCGGCGCCCGTGCCGAAGCCGCGTCGCGGCCAGTGTCGCTCCGGCAATCCGCGCGCGGGCACGGTCAGAGGCCCGCAGGCGACGGCGACCTCCGGCCGCTAAGCCGCCATGCGCCCGGCAGCCAGCCGGATGCGTCGGCTGCAGCGGGCGGCCAGCGCTTCATCGTGCGTCACCAGCACCAGAGTCGTACCCTGTTCGGCGTTCATTTCGAACATCAGGTCGATGATTGAGGCGCCGGTCGCCGCATCGAGGTTGCCGGTCGGTTCGTCGGCCAGCAGCAGCTGCGGCTCGGGCGCGAAGGCGCGGGCGAGTGCGACGCGCTGCTGTTCGCCGCCGGACAGCTGGCGCGGATAGTGGGTCAGCCGGCCGCCCAGGCCGACGCGTTCGAGCAGGGCGACCGAGCGCTCGCGCACACGCTCGGCGTTGGCCAGTTCCAGCGGCAGCATGACGTTTTCGAGCGCCGTCAGCGCCGGCAGCAGCTGGAAGGACTGGAACACGAAGCCCACCTTGTCGCCGCGCAATTCGGCCCGTGCGTCCTCATCGAGCGAAAAGATGTCCTGGCCGGCAATGCGAACCGAACCGGCGCTCGGCAGGTCAAGACCGGCAAGCAGCCCGAGCAGCGTCGATTTGCCGGAACCGCTGGCACCGACGATGGCCAGCGCCTCGCCGGCCCCGACCTCGAAGGCGATATCCTGAAGGATTTGCAGTGGCGCGTTGCCGCTGCTGACCTGTTTTCCCAGCCCGCTGACTTCGAGCAGCGGGCCTGATTGCGGAGTGTCTGTAGGCATGAAGAAGCTTCTGTGGTCCCTGTTTGTCGTGTTTCTTACCGCCCTGCCCGCCGCCGCGCAGACCGTGCTGGTGGTCGGCGACAGTCTGTCCGCGGGCTACGGCCTGCGCCAGCAGGAAGCCTGGCCGGTATTGCTCGGCGACAGGCTGAAGCAGTCCGGTTACGGTCATGCGGTGGTCAACGCCAGCACCAGCGGCGACACCACCGCCAACGGATTGTCGCGCATCGACGCCGCGCTGGCCGCACACAAGCCTGCCATCGTCATCATCGCACTGGGTGCCAACGACGGCCTGCGCGGCCTGTCGCTGAAAACGATGCGCGACAACCTGGAAAGCATGACGCGCAAGGCGCAGGCTGGCGGCGCCAAGGTGCTGATCGCCGGTATGCAGCTGCCGCCGAACTACGGCCCCGACTACACGCAAAAGTTCGCCGCCACCTTTTCCGAGGTGGCGAAGTCCACCGGCTCGGCGCTGCTGCCCTTCCTGCTCGACGGCTTCGCCACCGATCCGCAGCAGTTCCTGCCAGACGGCATCCATCCGGTTGCTGCGGCGCAGCCGCGCATCGTGGACAATGTATGGACGCCGCTCCGCGCCCTGCTCGGCAAGCCGCTGGCGCGGCGCTGAGCACGCCGACGCGCACACCACGAACAGACAGGACACCCGCTGCATGAACGCCCCTTCCGGCCAGCGCCGCCCGGCCGGCATCGCCCAGGTCGACCAGCTCTACGGCTTCGACGCCATCATCGACACCCGCTCACCGGCCGAATTCGCGCTCGACCATGTACCGGGCGCCATCAACTGCCCGGCGCTCGACAACGAACAGCGGGCGGAGATCGGTACGCTGTACAAGCAGGTGTCGCCCTTCGTCGCCCGGCGGCGCGGCGCGGCGCTGGTGGCGATCAATATCGGCCGTCACCTGCTCGAACGCTTCCAGGACAAGGGGCCGGACTGGCGGCCGCTGATCTACTGCTGGCGCGGCGGCAAGCGCAGCGGCGCCTTCGTCACGATATTCCGCCAGGTCGGCTGGGATGCCCACCAGCTCGAAGGCGGTTACAAAGCCTATCGGCGCGACGTGCTGGCGCGGCTGGCGGCACTGCCGGCCGCTTTCGATTTCCGCGTGGTCAGCGGCCCGACCGGCAGCGCGAAGAGCCGCGTGCTCGAACGCCTGGCCGCACGCGGCGAACAGGTGCTGGACCTGGAGGCGCTGGCGGCGCACAAGGGCTCGGTACTCGGCCGCCAGCCCGGCATCGACCAGCCGCCGCAGAAACTGTTCGAGTCGCGCCTGCTGCACGTGCTGTCGGCACTCGACCCGGCGCGCCCGGTGTTCGCCGAGGCGGAAAGCCGCCGCATCGGGCTGGTCACCGTGCCGGACGCACTGATCGACCGGTTGCGCGCCGCCCCCTGCATCCGCATCGAGGTGCCGGCGGCGCCACGCACCGAATTCCTTCTGCGCGACTACGACTACATGACGCAGGACGCCGAAGCGCTGATCGAACGGCTGGAGCGTCTGATCGAGCTACGCGGCCGCGACACTGTGGCGACCTGGTCCGCACTCGCGCGCGCCGGGCAGTGGGCCGAGCTGGTTGCGGGCCTGCTCGAACAGCACTACGACCCGCTGTACCGCCGCTCGCAGTCGAACAACTTCAGCCGCCACACCGATGCCCCGACCGTCACCGCCGAGCGGCTGGACGATGCAGGCATCGATAGTCTGGCCGGGCAGATCGCCGCCGCCGCCGCTCAGCTCAGCACCGGCAGCACGTCCGAGCGCACCGCGCAGATGCGCTGAATCATCGCTGGCACCGGACGGGCGATCTCGCCCTGTTCGAAAGCGATCACGCTGCCCCAGCCGCGCACCCAATCCAGCAGTTCGTGCGGGCGCAGCAGGAAATCGGGGTTCGACGGCTTGCCGAAGCGCGCATTGCCGTCCATGAAGGTTTCGTAGATCAGCAGGCCGCCGGGCTTGAGCAATGCGGCGACTCGATTCAGCCGCGGCCGGAACAGGTAGCGGGTCACCACCACGGCATCGAAGCAGGCTTCGCCCCACGGCCAGTCGCCCTCCTCAAGGTCGGCGCACAGCGTGCGGATGCGCGGCTGCCCGTCCAGCGTCGCCAGCGCGGCGGCGTCACGGTCGGCCGCCAGCACGTTCAGATCGCGCCCGGCCAGCCAGCGCGCATGGCGACCACCGCCGCAGGCCAGGTCGAGCACGTCGGCGCCGTGCGGGATCAGTGCGCCGAAACGCGCGACCCAATCCGACGCGTCCTGCATTGAAAAATGAGGATGAGATGCCATCTGCGGGCCCTTATTCGGGTTTTCGTGTCGAGGGGTCGCATTATCATCCCGGGCATACCAAGGACAATAATGTTCCGCTCTCCGGACCTTCCGCCGCCCACCCGTGGCGCACGGACATTCTTTCTGTGGCGCGCACTGCCGCTCGCCCTGCTCGCCGCTGCGCTCGCCGCCACCGAGTCGCTGCCGGTCGGGCTCGCGGTGCTGGCCGCCAGCCTCGGCATCGGCGTGCTCGCGCTGCGCGAGCAGGACAGGCTGTCACGGGAGGTCGAGCAGCACCGGCTCGACGCCGCTCGCCTGCGCGACTACACCGATCTGGCAACCGACTGGCACTGGGAAACCGACGCCGCGTTGCGCCTTCAGTATTCGCGCGCCGAAGGTCACCTGGCCAGCGCACTGGACCAGCGCGCCGTGCGCAACCGTCGCCTGTGGGAAATCAACGCCCTGTCGCCGGTGCACGGCGACTGGGAGGAATGTCACCGCCAGTTCCAGAGCGGCAAATCGCTGCAGCTTCACCTGGTGCTGCACCGGCCGGACGGCGTGGTGCGCCACATCGAGCTGCGCGGGCGCCCGATCACCGACGGCAGCGGCCAGCTGTGCGGCTATCGCGGTACCGGCCGCGACGAAACCGCCTTCGTGCAGTCAACCCGGGCACTGCGCGAAGTCGAGACGCGACACCGCGAAATGGTGAATCACCTGCGCGAAGTCATCTTCCGCATCGACGCCCGCGGCCGTTTCACCTACCTGAACCGCGCCTGGGAAACGCTGACCGGTCAGCCGGTGAACCAGGCCATCGGCCAGCGCATCCTGCGCTGGCTCAGCAAGGACGAGGCGCGCTATCTGCTGGCACGGCTGGAGCCCATGCTCGACGGCCGCCGCGATTCGATGCAGATCGAGGTGCGTACCGGTACCGGCAGCGCGTCGGCACGCTGGCTGGAAATCGCCATCGGCGCCCGTTTCGACGGCAACGGCAAGCTGGAGAGTCTGTCCGGCAGCATCGAGGACATCACCCAGCGCAAACAGGCCGAGGCGACGCTGTACGACATGAATGCCGAACTGGAGCGCCGCGTGAAGCGCCGCACCGCCGAGCTGGAGGCGTCCAACCGCGAACTGGAGGCCTTCTCGTACTCGGTATCGCACGACCTGCGCAACCCGCTGCGCGCGATCGACGGCTTTTCGCAGATCATCCTGGAAGACTACGGCGACCAGCTGGATACGCAGGCGCACAGCCACCTCGCACGCATCCGCGCCGCTTCGCAGAAGCTGTCCACGCTGATCGACGATCTGCTCGAACTGGGCCGGCTCACGCGCACGCCGATCAGCCGCGCCGAGGTCGACCTGTCGGCGCTGGCGCGCGCCATCATGCGCGACCTGCGTGCGGAGTCGCCCGAGCGCGAGGGCAAACTGGCCATCGGCATGCACCTGATGGCGCGCGTCGACCCGATGCTGGCGCGCGTGCTGCTGGAGCACCTGCTGCGCAATGCCTGGACCTTCACCGCCGGCCGCGAGACGGCCGAGATCGAGTTCGATGCCCGCCTGCGCAACCGCGAAGTGGTGTTCCACATCCGCGACAACGGCATCGGCTTCGACATGGCGCACGCAGCGCAGCTGTTCAAGCCTTTCAATCGTCTGCACGATCAGTCGGACCGCAGCGGCACCGGCATCGGCCTGGCCACCGTGCAGCGCATCGTCAACCGCCACGGCGGCCGCATCTGGGCCGAAGGCGCACCGGACAAGGGCGCCTGCTTCTACTTCACGCTGCCCGACCCGACACACTGACGGCAGCCGACGCAAGGATGTAGGCTGCGCACCACACTCGCCGCGAAGTGTGGATTTCCACAAGCGGCATTTATGTTGCAATGCAATATACTGGGGTCCAACGTGCACGGGCGCACTGCTCACGGAAGCGCGCAGGGCGGACACCCCACACTGCCTGAAAGCCTTCCCAGACACGGGAGTTCATGATGCAGTACGAGCACTACCTCAAATCCATGTTCGAGCCGCAGTCGGTGGCCATCATCGGCGCCAGCGAGCGGCCCGACTCGATCGGCGCGGTCATCGTCCGCAACATGCTGGACGCGCAGTTCAGCGGCGAGCTGCACGCCATCAATCCGAAACACAAGGCGGTATTCGGCGTGCCCTGCGTGGCGCGCATCGACGATCTGCGCAAGCGGCCCGACCTGGTCATCATCTGCACGCCGGCACGCACGGTACCCGGCCTGATCGACGAATGCGGTCGCGCCGGCATCAAGGCGGCCATCGTGATCAGCGCCGGCTTCGCCGAGACCGGTCCGGCCGGTGCCGAACTGGTGCGCCGCACCCGCTCCGCCGCCAAACGCAATGGCGTGCGCATCATCGGCCCCAACTGTCTGGGCCTGATGCGCCCGCCGATAGGTCTGAACGCCACGTTCGCGCGCTCGCCCGGCAAGGCGGGCAGCATCGGTCTCATCTCGCAATCAGGCGCCGTCTGCACCGCATTGCTCGACTGGGCGCAATCGAATGGCGTCGGTTTTTCGACCGTGGTGTCGCTGGGCGCCTCGATCGATCTCGATTTCGGTGAAATCCTCGACTACATGATTGCCGACCCGAAGACGGAAAGCATTTTCATGTACATCGAAGGCATCCGCGATGCGCGCCGCTTCATGAGCGCGGTACGCGCCGCCGCCCGGGTGAAACCGGTGCTGGCGATCAAGGTCGGCCGTCATCCGGCCGGCACCCGGGCGGTTGCCTCGCACACCGGCGCCATGGTGGGCGCTGACGACGTGTTCGACGCGGCGCTGCGCCGTGCCGGCGTGGTGCGCCTGTCCACGCTGGGCCAGATGTTCTCCGCCGCCAATGCGCTGTTTACCGGCTTCAAGCCCGCGGGCAAGCGGCTGGCGGTCGTCACCAACGGTGGCGGGCCGGGCGTGATGGCCGCCGATCGCGCCGCCGACCTCGGCATTCCGCTCGCCCAGCTGGCACCGGAAACCCTGGAGACGCTGAACCGCGCGCTGCCACCGACCTGGTCGCACGCCAACCCGGTCGACCTGATCGGCGATGCCGACGATGCGCGCTACCGCGCGGCGCTGGAAGCGGTGCTGGCCGACCCCGGCGTCGATGGCGTGCTGACACTGCTGACGCCGCAGGCGATGACCCATCCGACCGCGGTGGCGGAGGCGGTGATCGATATCGCCAAGACCGCCAACAAGCCGCTGATGACCTGCTGGATGGGCTGCGACCAGGTGCGCGCCGCACGCTCGCTGTTCGAGGCGGCGCACATTCCGACCTTCCGCTCGCCCGAGCCGGCGGTCGAACTGTTCCATCACATTTCGTCCTACTACCGCAACCAGCAGCTGCTGCGCCACGCGCCGGCCTCGCTGGCGCAGGACCTCGATCCGCCGTCGGTGGAATCGGCCCGGCTGGTGATCGAAACCGCGCTGTCGGAACGCCGCACCGTGCTGACCGAGATGGAATCGAAGGCGCTGCTGGCGGCCTTCCGGATACCGATCGCGCAGACCGTGGTCGCGCGCAGCGCCACCGAGGCGATGGTGTACGCCGAGGAGATGGGCCTGCCGGTGGCGATGAAAATCGATTCGCCCGACATCACGCACAAGAGCGACGTCGGCGGCGTGCGCCTGCACGTCGACAACCTGCGCTCGGTGCGTGACTGCTGGCAGGAACTGATGGCCGAAGTCGGCCGCCGCAAGCCGGACGCCCGCCTGCGCGGCGTGTCGATCGAACCGATGGTGACCAAGCGCAACGCGCGCGAACTGTTCGTCGGCGTGGTGCACGACGACGTGTTCGGCCCGGTAATCAGTTTCGGTCACGGCGGAACCCGCGTCGAAGTGCTGCGCGACCGCGCGGTGACGCTGCCGCCGATCAACGTCGAACTGGCGCGCGACGCCATCCAGCGCACCCGCGTGTCGGCCATGCTGGGCGAGTTCCGCGGCATGCCGCCGATCGACATGGAGGCGCTCGAACGGGTGCTGATCCGCGTGTCGGAAATGGTGTGCGAGCTGCCGTGGATACGCGAGATGGACATCAATCCGCTGCTGGTCGACGAGAGCGGCTGCGTGGCGGTGGACGCCCGCATCATCCTCGCCGACGTGCAGCCGACGGCCACGCCCTACTCGCACATGGCCATCCACCCGTATCCGGCACGGCTTGAGCACGTGGTGAACCTGCCCAACGGCACGCGCGCCATCATCCGCCCGATCCGGCCGGAAGATGCCGACCGCGAAGCCAAGTTCGTGCGCGAGCTGTCGGCGGAAACGCGCTACCTGCGCTTCATGAGTACGATCAAGGAACTGCCGCCGCAATTGCTGGCGCGGCTGACGCAGATCGACTACGACCGCGAAATGGCGCTGGTCGCGGTCAGCGAGGGCGAAACCGAGGAACAGCTCGGCGTCTGTCGCTACGTGGTGAATCCGGACGGCGAAACCTGCGAGTTCGCCATCGTGATCGCCGACGCCTGGCAGCGTCAGGGTCTGGCCCGCATCATGATGAATCTGCTGATCGAAGCGGCGCGCGAGCGCGGCCTCAAGGTGATGGAAGGCGTCTTCCTCGCCAACAACGAACGCATGCTGCGTTTCGTGCAGAGCCTGGGCTTCCATATCAACCGCGATCCCGAAGACAGTTCGCTGGTCAATGGCGAACTGCTGCTGCGCCCGGCATGAACGCGGCGACCGCTCGTTGCACCTGGTGCGGGCAGGACCCGCTCTACGTTGACTACCACGACAGCGAGTGGGGCGTACCGGTGCGCGACGAGCGCGAACTGTTCGAGCGCCTGATCCTGGAAGGAGCGCAGGCCGGACTGGCGTGGATCACGATACTGCGCAAGCGCGACGGCTACCGGCGCGCCTTCGCCGGTTTCGATGCGCAGCAGATCGCCCGCTATGACGATGATGACCGGGCGCGGCTGATGGCCGACGCCGGCATCGTGCGCAACCGGCTCAAGATCGACGCCACGATAGGCAACGCACGCGCCCTGCTGGCACTGCACGAACGCGGCGGGTCACTGAGCGATCTGCTGTGGGACGCCGTCGGCGGACAGCCGATGGTGAATCACTGGCGACGGCACGGCGACTGTCCGGCCAGCACGCCGCTGTCCGACCAGCTGTCGAAGGAACTGGCGCGCCTGGGCTTCCGCTTCGTCGGCAGCACCATTGTCTATGCGTGGATGCAGTCGGTCGGCGTGGTGAACGACCATCTGGTCGACTGCTTCCGCCACCGCGAACTGATCCGTCCGCTGGACTGAAGTGCCCGCCGCATTCAGCCGACTGCGCGCAGCGGTCTGTCCGGCTCGCCCTGTATGGCGTCCAGCCCGCGCCAGCCGTCGATGAAAGCGGCGATCTGCGCTTCCGGCAGCGGGCGCGACATCAGGTAGCCCTGCGCATAGGTGCAGTCCTTGCCGGCCAGCGCAGCCCACTCGGCCGCGGTTTCGACGCCCTCGGCGGTGGTATCCAGGCGCAAGGCGTCGGCCAGGTTGATGATGGCACGCACAATGGCGCCGCCACCCTCCTCGCTGTTCAGGCTGGTGACGAAGGAGCGGTCTATCTTCAGCTTGGTCATCGGGAAGCTGCGCAGATAGGCCAGCGACGAATAGCCGGTGCCGAAGTCGTCGAGCGCGATGCCGATGCCCAGCACACGCAGCGCACTCAGCGTGTCGCGTGCCGCTGCGCTGTCGTGGATCAGCAGCGACTCGGTCACCTCGATCTCCAGCCGGTCCGGTGCCAGGCCGCTCTGCGTCAGCGCATCCTGCACCACCTCGACCACCGCGCCGCGCGCGAACTGGACGGCGGACACGTTCACCGCCACATGCATGTCGTCCGGCCAGCGCACGGCCGCCTGACAGGCCTGCTCCAGCGCCCAGCGGCCGATCGGCACGATGAGGCCGGTTTCTTCCGCAAGCGGAATGAATTCGCCCGGCGACACCAGACCGCGCTGCGGATGGCGCCAGCGGATCAGCGCCTCGAATCCGGCGACGCGACCACTGCGCATGTGGATCTGCGGCTGGTAGTGCAGTTCGAATTCGTCACGTTCCAGCGCGCCGAGCAGGTCGCTGTGCATGCTCAGGCGACGGCGTGCGCGCTCGTCCATGTCCTGTTCGAAGAAGCGCCAGGTGTTGCGTCCGGCGGCCTTGGCCGCGTACAGCGCCATGTCGGCATTCTTCAGCAAGGCATCGGGATCGCCGCCGTGCTGCGGCGCCAGCGCGATGCCGATGCTGCTGCCGATCTGCACGCTGACGCCGTCGATCACGACCGGCGAGGAGAAGGTATCGAGCAGGCACTGCGCCAGTTCCGCTGCGCACTCCGGTGTGCGGCAGCCCCAGCAGATCAGCGCGAATTCGTCGCCGCCCAGTCGCGACAGCACGTCGCCGGCGCGGATGCGCTCCTGCAGGCGCTGCGACACCAGTTGCAGCACACGGTCGCCGGCGGCATGGCCGAGCGAATCGTTCACGTTCTTGAAATCGTCCAGATCGAAGAAGTACAGCGCGCACGGCCGCGCCTCCTCCGAACCGGCCGGACGAATGGCCGCCAGCTGGTTGCGGAAGTGGTGCCGGTTGGCCAGCCCGGTCAGCGAATCGAAATTGGCCAGCGTCGACATTTCGAGCGCGGCGCGACGGCTGTCGGTGATGTCGGAGCACACGCCACGCCAGCCGGCGTGATGTCCGCCCTCGTCGAACAGCGGTTTGGCGGTGAGCGCCCACCAGCGTCGCTCGCCCCCGACCACCAGCGCGACCTGCACGTCGCGGAAAGGCACCGGCTGCATCAGATGCGCGGCCAGCGCGCTCAGCGCATCGCGCTCGGTGTCGTTCATGTCGCGGCCACCCTGGGCGAACAGCTCGATGAAGGGCTGCGCGCGCAATTCGTCGAGCGGGCGACCGAAGGTTTCGGCCAACCGCGCCGACACGTGCTGCAGGAAGCCGTTGCGGTCGGTGTCCCACAACCAGTCGCTCGAATGCGCCTCGAAGTCGTGCAGCAGCAGGCCGACCAGCTGCTTCTGCCGCTCCGCCTCGGCTTCGGCCAGCAGTCGAGCGCCGAAGGTGCGGGCGCTGGCGATGGCGCAGGCAAGCGCCAGCGCGGCATAGAAATTCATCAGCACCACGAGATCGAGGTTGCGTACCGGGTGGTCGATGACGAAGGCGAGCGAACTGGAGGCGCACAGCAGCAGCACATAGAGCACGGCTGCGCGGGGAACGTTGGCGAGTACGAAGCTGCCGGCGCACATCATGCCGCCGGAAATCAGCGTCACCAGCAGCGCGCTGTCGGCCTCGGCGCGGGTGAAGAACAGCAGCGACGGCACCGACCACAGCAGTGCCAGCACGCCGGCGTGCAGCACGGCGCGGCGTATGGCGCGTTCGGACGCCCGCACCGGCGGCGAGGCCTGGTCGCGGCGCCAGGCGCGCAGCGTCGAGCGCATCGCGACGGTCAGAGCAGCGAGCCACAGCAGCAGCACCCACGGCGGTTCGCTGTCCCAGAACACGACCACGATGAGCAGCGCATTGAACAGATTGGCGGTCAGCGTGAGCGGCGCGAACCGGAGCACCGAGCGCAGTTGCTGCGCGCGGATGCGGGCGGCCAGATGCGCATCGGCATTGGCGGTGCCGATGACGTCGTCCAGCCAGCGGTTCAGCCGCGACGAGATGCTCGCGGTGCTCGCCGAGGCGATTCCGGTTGTGCGCATGATCTGCAGACTCTTCTTTCCGGGATATGGCCCGCTGCGGCCACCCCTGCTTGAACATCGATCCGACGCGTTGCTTCGCTCATATCGGCGCGGCGGCGCGCCGACTTGAACGCGCGGCGGCCCCGATCGTCGCCGCACTGCAGCAGATCGACCTTGGCGGCGACTGTGCCGGATCGCGCCGGGCGCACGGCGAGCCGCTGGCGTGAAATGCCGCATTCCTCGGCACGATGGCGCCGCCGGGCATAGAATGCGCGCCTGTGCGCGCCGGATCCGTCGGTCCGGCGACAGTCCGGTCCGAGCATGCCCACCCCGAAAACCCTCAACACCTCATCGCTGACGGCGCTGTACAACGCCGACGCGCTGCGACGTATCGAGCGCCACTACGCGCCCGCCAGTTCGCCGCGCCTGATGGAGCGCGCCGGTGCCACCGGTGCGGCCAAGGTGATGCAGATCCTCGGCGGGCGCCACGGTCGCGTGCTGGTCATGTGCGGTCCCGGCAACAACGGCGGCGACGGCTTCGTGCTGGCGCGCCAGCTGCGGCAGACTGGCTTCGACGTGGTCGTCGCCTACCAGGGCGACGAGCACCCGCAGGCGAGCGACGCGGTGTCGGCCTGGG